>CAYUQE010000078.1:0-9574 GCA_964446805.1 uncultured Proteiniphilum sp.
TTCGCCGCCGGGTGGATCAATGCCGAGGTGTTTGCCAGAGCACTGAATGCGGAACGTCTTCCCGGCATCACCTTTCGTCCTGTCCATCTGAAACCCTACTATTCCGTGGGACAGGAAAAAATTACCAGGGAGTACAGATCTACCTCACCGACTTCAACAAAGCACGCCTGTCGGATATTCAGTTCCATGTGATGGAGGTGGCTGCCCGGCTTTATCCCGACCATAAAGTGTTTGATCATGCACCCGACAACCGGTTCGACATGTTCGACAAAGTGTGTGGCACCGACTTCATCCGGAAGGAATTTGCCAGGAACCATCGTTTTGAAGATATCAGTGCTTACTGGAGCAAAGATGAAGTACCGTTCAGAAAATTGTCGAAGAAATATTATCTTTACCGCTAAATCGCATACCCTTATGAACGCTATTTCAACACCTCAGCAAAACAGCCGGTTATTGTCGCTCGACATCCTCCGGGGCATCACCATCGCCGGCATGATCATGGTCAACAACGCCGGTTCGGGAAACTTTGCCTATGCACCACTCAGGCACGCCCACTGGCACGGCCTCACACCCACCGACCTGGTCTTTCCCTTCTTCATGTTTATCATGGGTGTCTCCACCTTCCTGTCGCTGTACAAGCTCAATTTCGAACCTTCCGGTGCTGCCGTAGGAAAAATTGTCAGACGCACCATCCTCATCTTCGTGATCGGACTGGCACTGGGCTGGTTCGGACAACTCACACGGGGACTGGCTGCGGGGGAGCCTTTCGGTGTGGCGGCCACCCATTTCGACACCCTGCGCATCCTGGGTGTACTGCAACGGCTGGCACTTGCCTACGGCTTCGCTGCCCTGATCGCGGTACTGCTCAGGCACAGCATGCTGGCCTGGTTGATTGGCATCCTGTTGGTGGGTTATTATCTGATTCTTCGTTTCGGGAAAGGGTTTGAGATGTCGGAAGAGAACATCATCGCGGTCGTCGACAAAACACTCCTGGGTACCACCCATATGTATAAGGACACCACACCCGAAGGAGTACGCATTGCCTTCGATCCCGAGGGGCTGCTCAGCACCATCCCCTCCATCGCCCACGTCCTCATCGGCTTTCTCTTTGGTAAGCTGATCACGGTGCACAGCGACAACCACAAGCGTGTGGAGAAACTGCTGATATGGGGTACCATCCTGGCATTCTCCGGCTTATTATTGCAATACGGATGCCCTATCAACAAGAAGCTATGGAGTCCCACCTTTGTGCTGGTGACCACCGGCTTTGCCGCACAGTTGCTGGGGCTGCTGATCTGGATCATCGATATTCATCAAAAAGAGAAATGGAGCCGCTTCTTCCATGCTTTCGGGGTGAACCCGCTGATCGTGTATGTGTTTGCAGGGGTGCTGGCCAACCTGGTGTCGAACATCCGTTTCTCCCACCTGGGTGAATCCGTCTCCCTGAAATCATTTGCCTACGAAGTGCTATTACGTTCCTGGGCGGGTGATTATTTCGGGTCACTGCTTTATGCACTGCTGTTTATTACCGTTTGCTGGCTTTTTGGATATTTCCTCTACAAAAAGAAGATCTATATCAAACTATAAGCGCGTGAAAATGGTTAATAGCACAACAAGCAATCATTCCCTATGAATCAGACAGCAATAAGAAAGCAGATACTGATTGCCGACAGCGGCGCCACCAAGACCGACTGGTGTCTGACACGCGAAGGAGAGATCCTCCAGCGCTTCTCGGGGAAAGGCATCAGCCCGGTATACCAAACGGAAGAAGAAATTGCCGGGGAGATCAGTAACCATGTCTATCCAATTTTGAAGGAGAGAGAGATTGATGCCATCCATTTCTACGGCACAGGCTGCATTCCCGAGAAGATCGCACTGGTGAGAAACGCCATTCATAAATCTTTGCCGATTGACAGCATCAATATATATAGCGATCTGGTCGCTGCCACACACAGCCTCTGTGGACACCAGCCAGGGATTGCGTGCATCTTGGGTACAGGCAGTAATTCGTGTGAATGGAGTGGCAGTGAGATCATCAATCAGGTTTCACCGCTCGGTTTTATTGTGGGTGATGAAGGGAGCGGCGCCACGCTGGGGCGACAACTGGTAGGCGACGCGCTGAAGAATCAGCTCACCCCTGGACTGAAGGAAAAGCTGCTGGAGGAGTACAACCTCACACCTGCGCTTATTATCGAGCGTGTCTACCGGCAACCCTTTCCCAGTCGTTTTCTGGCGAGTCTTGCTCCTTTTCTGCTCAAACATATCGATGATAAAAGTATCCACCGGATTGTCTCCGGCGGGTTTTCCGGTTTCTTCGAAAGGAATGTCATACAGTACGATTATCGGAAAAACAAGGTTCACTTTGTCGGTTCCATCGCCTGGTATTTCACCGATATCCTGAAGGAGGTGGCAGCAGACAAAGAGATAGTGATAGGGAAGATTGAACAGTCGCCCATGCCCGGATTAATCGAATATTACAAATAAAACCCACATCCCAAATCAAACATCAAACTTCGAAATGACATTCATCAAGATAACAGAACAAACCTCACTATACAACGATCTGGAAAAAAAATCGGTGCTGGAGCTGCTGACGGAGATCAACGCCGAAGATCAGAAAGTGGCGCTGGCGGTCCAGCAGACTATTCCGGCAATTGAGAAGCTGGTAACAGGCATCGTGGAGCGCATGCGGCGCGGCGGACGGCTCTTTTACCTGGGTGCCGGCACCAGCGGACGACTGGGGGTGCTCGACGCATCTGAGATACCCCCCACCTTCGGCATGCCCAACACCTACGTGATCGGGTTGATAGCCGGTGGTGACAGCGCCCTGCGCAACCCGGTGGAAGCGGCAGAGGATGACATCGACAAGGGATGGGAAGAGCTCCTGGAACATAAGATCGACGTGAATGACGTGCTGGTGGGTATCGCCGCCTCGGGCACCACACCCTATGTGATTGGCGCATTGCGCCGGGCACGGGAGAAAGGGATCCTCACCGGTGCCATCAGCTGTAACCCCGACTCACCCGTGGCCGCGGAGGCGGAGATCAAAATTGAACCGATCGTCGGTCCCGAATATGTGACGGGCAGCACCCGCATGAAATCGGGCACCGCCCAGAAGCTGGTCCTCAACATGATCACCACCGCCACCATGATCAGGTTAGGCAGGGTGAAGGACAACCGCATGGTCAATATGCAGCTCACCAACCAGAAGCTGGTGGACAGGGGTACCCGCATGATCGTAGATGAACTGTCGCTCACCTATGAACAGGCAAAAAACCTGCTGCTCCTCCACGGGTCGGTGAAGAAGGCAATAGAGCGTTATAAGAATTCGCAAATAAACAGTCACTAAACATTCACAATGGCAATTATCATTGATACCGAAAATCCTGATCTGCTGCTCGATAAGATCTACGATGCGATCGACAGCAAAAAAGCCGACAAATGGACCCGTACAAGTGACGGGCGACTCACCTACGGGACACTGTTATGGAGGAATGAAGCATTCTTTAAACCCCAGATATGGGTGGATGAGCATCAATTGCGTTTCGGACTGTTGAAAAGAAAAGACAGGAAGCACATCACATCGAAGCTATACACCCTGTTCCACGCCAGACTCATTGAGATGCTGCTCGCCCATTTCGACAACGATTTCCGCGGCGTAACTGCCACGGCAACAAGAGATGAGCCTGATAACTTTTAATTTTCACCTATCACCTTTCACTTTTCTATGAAACCATCATCACTGTCACTCCTTCTGCTGCTAAGCGCTACACTCACTGCCATTGCCCAGGAGAGCGCCTATAAAACCCTTTCTAACATCCCCTATTATGACGAGAATATCCGTCAAAAGGAGAGTTATATCCAGGAGCGATGTCTCCTCGACATCTACTATCCGGTAGATAAAAAAGGGTTTGCCACGATCATCTGGTTTCACGGCGGGGGTCTCACCGGTGGCAACAAGGAACTGCCCGCAGCACTGATGAACGAGGGTCTCTGCATCGTGAGCGTGAACTACCGCCTGGCACCCGCTGTGAAAGCTCCTGCCTATATCCATGATGCTGCAGCTGCCGTGGCATGGGTGTTTAAGCATATCGGCAACTATGGGGGTGATGTCTCTCGAATTTTCCTCTCCGGTCACTCTGCCGGTGGCTATCTGGCCCTGATGACCGGGCTGGACAAACAGTATCTGGCGGCACATGACATCGATGCCGACAGTATCGCCGGCCTCATCCCACTGAGTGGCCAGACCATCACCCATTTCTCTATACGGCAGGAGTATGGCATGAAAGACACCCACCCGCTGGTGGATCAGTATGCCCCTCTTTACCACGTGCGACCTGATGCCCCTCCCCTGTTGCTGATCACCGGTGACCGGGAGCAGGAGATGCTGGGACGTTATGAGGAGAATGCCTACCTGGCACGCATGATGAAGGTGGTTGGACACAGGCATACCCGTCTGCTGGAGCTGCAGGGATACGGCCACGGCATGACCTACCCTGCTTTCCCGCTGTTGCTGGAAGAGGTGAGGCGCATCAGCAGCCAAAAGTAAAGTGATTCATCATCATTCCCAACGAGGAGAGTTGAAGGCACGTTTGTGAGGTTCATTTGTTTACCTCTTTTATAATGGCTACCTTTGCAGGTTTAAAAATAAAGAGGCTATGCTTTCGAACATTCGTCCTAAAGAGACTGAGGAGCTCTATGCTACTCCCATTTTACAGCAGACGGCATTCTGGTCGGTTGTCAAGCAAAGACTGGGTGCCCGCACGATGGCGATCAATTTTACTGCAAATGGATCGGATATTTACGGGTCGACCGCTGAGCGGTCAACGATCATCTCTGATGTGCTGATCGTGTTACAGCAGATCGACAGACATCATTCCGTGGCATATGTCCCATACGGGCCGGAGCTGGAGCCTGCCGATGAATTTCAGGGAATATTCCTCGAGGAGTTGTCGGAGTCACTTCGATCTTTCCTGCCGAAAGAGTGCATCCTTATCCGTTATGATCTCTGCTGGGAATCCTATTGGGCAAAAGAACGTACTAATTTTGATGAAAACGGTATCTGGAAAGGTGAGCCCGTGGGTACGGCACAGGAATTCCGGTTTAACTTCAACACGCAGCACTGGAACTTCAAAAAAGCACATTCCAATATCCTCCCGTCAAACACCGTCTATCTTAATCTGACGCTCGACAGTGAGAACCTCCTCCAGCGGATGAAACCCAAAACAAGGTACAATATCGGCTTGTCCCGTCGCAAGGGTGTCACCGTAAGATCGATGGGAATGGAGGGTATCGATACCTGGTACGCGCTCTACAGGGAGACTGCCATACGTAACCATATCCTGCTCAATGACATGAAGTACTTCCAGACTGTGCTTACGGCGCGTGCTGATGATACACGCTCACCGGCCGAGGTGAGTCTGCTGGTGGCGGAGAAAGAGGGAGAAGCACTGGCAGCCATGTTCCTGGTGATCACAAAAAACAGAGGCTCCTATCTCTATGGGGCATCATCCTCGACACAGCGCAACCTCATGGCCACCTATGCGCTGCAGTGGGAGGCTATCTGCCGTTCGAAGGCGGCAGGATGTACCGAGTATGATATGTTCGGCATCTCACCCGATCCGAACCCGGACCACCCGTTGTATGGTCTTTATATGTTCAAGTCGGGTTTCGGAGGTGAGATCCATCATAGCCTTGGCTGCTGGGACTACCCGCTACATGATGAGATGTACGCCCTTTTTCGCGCCTCTGAGCTGAATAGTCAGGGTTATCATTTAAGTTGAAAAAATGGAGATAGAGAGAGTCACAAATGTGGATGATCCTTTGGTGAGATCATTCAGCAGGCTGATACCACAGCTGACCGGCAAAGAGAAGTACCCTTCACGCGAAGCGCTGGAAGAAGTTGTCAAATCTGAAAACAGCTACCTTTTCATCGCGACCATCGACGGAGAAGTGACAGGATCACTGACGCTTCTTTTCAACAGACTGGTAACAGGATTGAAAGGGTGGATCGAAGATGTGGTTGTAGACGAAGCTGCCCGAGGCAAAGGAGTGGCCACTGCTTTGATATGGCATGCACTGAAGATTGCAGAAGAGAATGAAGTATTACACGTAGATCTCACTTCACAGCCTGTCCGTGAAGCTGCCAACAGGCTATATCTGAAACTGGGCTTCACACGGAGAGAGACAAATGTGTACAGATATTATTTTCATTAAACCTTTCTCTTCATTCTCTGCTTAATGGTAGAGTAAATAAAAAAAGCCTGCATTTTTCAGGCAGTAGAATCAAAACATCAGGGTTGAAAAACCCATCCGGATAAGAAATATGAATTTAATTGAAGCTTTAAAGTGGCGTTATGCCACAAAACGCATGACCGGTGAGAAAATTGGAGAGAAAGAGCTGGAGACCATTCTCGAGGCTATCCGACTGACTCCTTCCGCCTACGGGTTACAGCCCTACAAGGTCATCGTAACTGAAAACAAGGAATTACTACACGAGATATATGAAAAATCCTGTCCCCAGATCGTGGTTCAGCAATGTTCCCATCTGCTTATCTTCAAGGCAAAAAAAAGATTGACCGAAGATTATATGGAAGGCTTTCTTGCTGAGGTGAAACGATCAAGGAACACCACGGACGAGTACATAGCCAGTTATCGCAGTAAGATACACAATGTGATCCAGAACCCGGTGGTGAACACGTTCAACTGGGCAGTCCATCAGACCTACATCGCCCTCGGGTATGCCACCTTCGCCGCTGCCCAGATGGGTATTGATGCGACACCCATCGAAGGGTTTGATGCCGCTGCGCTGAACCGGTTGCTCTCACTCAACACCGAAGATGAGGAGGCGGTGGTGATGCTCACCCTGGGTTATCGAAATGAAAAAGAGGACAGGCTGGCGCTTCAGCCCAAAGTAAGAAAACCGCTCGACCTGCTGGTGGAACGGTTATAAGAATGACCGGCTGCCTGCTGTGCGAACCTGCACAGGAGCAACTCATTACATATCAGCGAAGAATCCGTCTTACGGTATCTTATAGATAATACTGTTGATATTCATTCCGGCACCCACAGATGCCAGGATGACATTGTCGCCGCTCTCCAGATCATGGTGTTCCATCTCTCTGCGTGTGATGATATCCAACAATGTGGGTACGGTTGCCACCGAAGAGTTACCCAACCACGAGATGGTCATGGGCATTATGGTCTCGGGTACATCCTTTATGTTGTATAGTTTGAACAGTCGCTGAAGAATTGCATCATCCATCTTACCATTGGCCTGATGAAGAAGCACCTTGCTTATTTCAGAAATATGCAGTTCCAGCTTATCGAGCCCCAGCTTGATTGTTTTGGGTACGTTCTCCAGTGCGTACTGATACAAACGACGACCGTTCATCTTCAGGTAGTAATCTTTCTTTTCAGCCAGCTGCGGATTAAAAGAGTATCCCATCTGAAGCATATGTACGTAGTCCACAGCATCACTGCGGGAGTTATGTCCCATGATGCCGATTGGTGTATCACTCTCGCGTCCCTCCAAAATGGCCGCTCCGGCACCATCGGCATAGATCATGCTATCACGGTCGTGTGGGTCGGCAACCCGCGAGAGAATATCTGCTCCCACCACCAGTATCTTTTTTGCATCACCTGAGCGGATATAGTAGTCAGCCTGTATCACCGCCTGCACCCAACCCGGACAACCAAATAAAACATCATAGGCCACCGAGAAAGGGTTTTTGATTTCCAGCTTGTGTTTCAGACGGGAAGCCAGTGATGGTACGACATCCATTCGCATATTGTCTGCCCGCGTCTCACCAAAATTGTGTGCGAAAATAATATAATCCAGTTCCTCCTTATCAATACCTGAAGCATCAATCGCTTTTTGAGCAGCTATGAGTGCAAGATCGGAAGTGACCTGGCTCTCCTCGGCATAGCGTCGTTCGGAGATAGTAGTGATCTCTTCAAATTTCTCCACGATTGACTCATTCGGAGTAGTAATTTTCTCACCCGTTGAGTCATAGAACTCATAGGTTTTAAAAAACTCATTCGTTACCTGTCTGGGTGGTACATAACTGCCTGTTCCTGTAAAAACGCTATATATTTTACTCATACGTTATATTTATTTCTCCCGTTAAGGTGAATGACCGCTGCAGCCACCATGAACAAGGGTAAAACACTGACATTAAATACTGTGCACGACTAATTAATACCTGCTTCTGTATTTAATTCCACAAAGATAAAAATTATAATTCAATTCAAAACAAATTTTCAGCACCCTGGGCATGATAATATAACTTATCTCAGCAACAGCTACAAAAAGAAGAGATTCTTTATGACAGCGTCTCAGTTTCACTAACGGAGGTAACCACCGGATTGGAAATATCCTCGTATAGTTCCAGATCGAAATATTTTGCCGCTGCTGTAACATGATCAAATATATCCGATGAGATATCCTCACTGCTACCACAAACTGGCTCCGCCCTCCCGCATCTACCATGCCGCGCCAGTTCTGAAAAGAATCCGACACAAGGGAGTAAGGAGGGATGGTGGTGATTGTTTTATCGAAATTCCTGATCTTCACCGTTGTCAGTGAGATTTGTATCACATCACCGTCGGCACCATACCTGGGCATGGTGATCCAGTCGCCGATGCGGACCATATCGTTGGCCGACACCTGCATGCTGGCAACGAAGCCCAGGATGGTATCTTTGAATATCAGCATGAGGATGGCTGAGGCGGCACCCAGTCCTCCCAGGATCACACCGGGCTTCTGGCCTGTGAGAATGGAATTGACCATTCACTAATCGCATTGGTTGAGCGGGTAATTTGCTCAATTTTATCTTCGTTCATACTTTTACAGATCTTTACTAACTTTTTTTCAGGAAGTGATTAATACTTATTACAAAGATACAATAATAACAACTTCAGTCAAAACCGACAATATTTTAAACCCAAACCGGCCACATTTCAGAGATTCATTGTATATTTGTGAAATATCTGCCGGCAGCGAAAAGAAGCCATTCTACCGGAGTAGGATAAAAAAATCAAAAACGCTGCCATCGTGGATATACTGTATTAGACAATTGAATATTAATAACATAAAGAATAGAATATGGGAAAAGTTCTGATCATTGGTGCCGGTGGCGTAGGAACCGTCGTAGCCAACAAGGTGGCCCAAAACAAAGATGTCTTTACCGACATCATGCTGGCCAGCCGCACCAAAAGTAAGTGCGACGCTATCGCCGAGGATGTGAAGCAACGAACAGGTGTGATGATCCGGACAGCGAAGGTGGATGCCGATAACGTAGCGGAGCTGGTGAGCCTGTTGAATGATTTCAAGCCGGAGCTGGTGATCAACGTGGCACTGCCCTATCAGGATCTGACGATCATGGATGCCTGCCTGGAAAGTGGCGTCAACTACCTCGACACGGCCAACTATGAGCCGAAAGATGAGGCAAAGTATGCATACAAATGGCAGTGGGCTTACAGGGAAAAGTTCGAGAAAGCCGGTCTTACAGCCATCCTCGGTTGCGGATTCGATCCCGGTGTGACCAGTATCTTCACTGCCTACGCTGCGAAA
>CAYUQE010000079.1:0-9486 GCA_964446805.1 uncultured Proteiniphilum sp.
CCTGATAGACGTTGACGATCACCTCGTTGAGCGGGATGATGGAGTCTGCTTCCTGCGGTGAAGGGTGCTGCGACAGGGCATTTATCGCAACGACTAGTGATAGCAGCAGCAGCAAGTGTCGTTGTCCCGTCATCGTTCCATTGTTATTCCCTGCCATGTAGCTTCCCCAGCGATTGAATTGATTACTGGTTGATGCCGACCCGGTTCAGGATGAAGGCAAACTCGAAGGCAGTGTCCTTGATCCCATCGTAACGACCTGTAGCGCCACCGTGGCCCGATTCCATGTTCATCCGCAGCAGCACGATATTGTCGTCGGTCTTGAGTGATCGCAATTTCGCGGTCCACTTGGCGGGCTCATGAAAGAGCACCTGCGAGTCGTTGATACCTCCCGTGATCAGTATGTTCGGATAATCCTGTGCTGTGACATTGTCGTAGGGTGAGTAGGAGAGGATATAGTTGTACTGCTCCTCCACGTTGGGGTTGCCCCACTCCTCATACTCACCCGTGGTGAGCGGCAGTGACTCGTCGAGCATCGTGTTGATGACATCCACAAAGGGTACCTGTGCCACGATGGTCTGATAGAGCTTAGGACGCTGGTTGACGATGGCGCCCATCAACAACCCGCCGGCGCTGCCACCCATCGCTGCGAGCCTGTCGGAGGAGGTGTACTTCTCCTTGATCAGCAACTCACTGCAGGCGATGAAATCGGTGAAGGTGTTCTTCTTCTTCATCAGCTTCCCATCTTCATACCATTGTTCACCCAGGTCGCTGCCACCCCTGATCTGTGCGATGCCGAAGACGAAGCCGCGGTCGATAAGGCTGTAGTAGCTGGCGCTGAAGTAAACATCGGAGCTGCTGCCATAGCTGCCATAGGAGTAGAGCAGGGCCGGGTTGCTGCCATCCTTCTTCAATCCTTTTTTGTAGACGATGGCCATGGGTACTTTCACGCCATCAGCAGCGTCAGCCCACAGGCGCTCGACCACGTAATCATCGGGGTTGAAGCCGGAGGGTATCTCCTGCTCCTTCAACTTCACCGTCGCACCATCGGCGATGTTGTACTCAAAGAGTGTGGTCGGGCGGTTGAGTGAGGTGTATGAATAGCGGAAGGTGGTGGCATCATACTCCGGGTTGCCGCTGAGTGTAGCGGTATAAACCGGTTCCGGAAAAGAGAGAGTCTTCACATCATCACCCGACACAGGCTTGGCGATGATCTCACTCAGCCCGTTTTTGCGCAGTTCAAGGAGCACGTACTCCTTCAGGATATCAATCCCTTCGATGCGCACGTCGTTGTTGTGGGGCATGAACTCTTTCCATGTGGTACGCTCTTCATATCCGGTGAGGGGCATCTCGTAGATTTTGCCGTTCAGATTCTCCCGGTCTTTGAAGCGCACGAAGAACTTCTCTTTATGCGGATAGACGCTATACTCCACATCCTGCACGCGGGGCAGGAAGCACTTAAACCTGTCAAGTGGCCTGCCAGCATCAATGTACCACTCTTCGGAGGTGGTGGCGCTGGAGCAGCCAATGAAGATGAAATCCTTGGTCTTGCTGCTGGAGACGTAGGTGGTGAACTTAGGATCCTTCTCTTCATAGATGATCGTGCTCTGTGGCTCATCGAGTGCCTGGCGGTGGATACGGTAGGAGCGTAAGGTGTTGTCTATGGTGCTGTAGAAGAGTGTCTTGTTGTCGTTCGCCCATGCGGCGGAGGTGGCACCGTCGACGCTGAAGCCTATCTCTTCACCGGTGGTGAGTTCTTTGATCTTCATCAGATATTCGGCATAGGAACCGGTCTCATTATAGAAATAGGCCACCTTGCTATTGTCGGGGCTGATGGAGTAACCTGCAAAAATGAATGCCGTTTTACCCTCAGCCATGCTGTTGAGATCGAAGATGATCTCCTCCGCAGCCTCCATCGATCCTTTCCTGCGGCAGTAGGTTCGGTACTGCTTTCCCTTTTCGGTGCGGCTGTAATAGTAATAGCCATCTCTAAATGAAGGATAACTCTCATCATCTTCTTTCATGCGGCCCACGATCTCATCGTAGATGGTCTGCTGCAGGCCGGCGGTGGATGCCATCACGCTCTC
Organism: uncultured Proteiniphilum sp.; assembly: GCA_964446805.1. Lineage (GTDB taxonomy): Bacteria > Bacteroidota > Bacteroidia > Bacteroidales > Dysgonomonadaceae > Proteiniphilum. The sequence continues at coordinate 2,085 of CAYUQE010000079.1, forward strand.
GGTGTATGCATTCTCGGCGTTCAGGTAGGCGATCACCTCGGGGTTTTGCTTATCTTTCAACCATGCATAGTTGTCAATACGTTGTTGCCCGAAGTTGGTGAATGTGTCGGGAATCATTGCTGCCACGGGTGGCATGGGGTAGTCGGATTGTTTCAAAATTGGGGTCTCTTTTTTCGGATCGTTACACGATGTGAGGATGAATAAAAAGGTTACTGCAAGCAACCATCTATTTGTGTGCTTCATATAACTCGTTATTTAATTGTTGTTGCGTGCAAATATAGGTAATTCAGGTGAAAGAGCTGCATTGAACAATATTTTTCTCCCTACGTTTATATCAAAATGAATTTTGGTATATGCATGCCCATCCTCATCATCCCGTACACGAAGATGTGAAAAACATCAAAGTGGCTTTTTTCCTTAATTTTTCATTCACGCTCATTGAGTTTGTGGGAGGATTGTTGACGAACAGTGTGGCGATACTCTCAGATGCGGTACACGACCTGGGTGACAGCTTCTCATTGGGACTCTCCTGGTATTTCCAGAGAGTGTCGAAGAAGCCCAGCACCAAGGAGTATACCTACGGTTTCAAACGCTTCTCGTTGTTGGGTGCCGTAGTAAATTCAGTGGTGCTGCTGGCAGGCAGTGTGGTGATCTTGATGAGAGCCATCCCTCGACTGTTCAACCCCGAGCAGCCTGATGTGAAGGGGATGCTGCTGCTTGCACTGCTGGGAGTGGCGGTGAACGGGCTGGCTGTCCTCCGTCTGCGCAGGGGGAGCTCTCTCAATGAGCGGGTGGTCTCACTGCATCTGCTCGAAGATGTGCTGGGATGGGTAGCCGTTCTGGTTGGGGCAGGGGTGATGTATTTCGTGGATGCACCCATCATTGACCCACTCCTTTCCATAGGTATCTCGCTCTTTATCCTCTATAATGTGTACCGCAATATCAGGCAGAGTATGCAAATCATCCTACAGGGCGCTCCCGCTGCGGTGGACATGGATGAGGTGCAGCGTGCGATCGTCAAGATGGAGGGTGTGAGGAGTGTGCATGATCTGCATGCATGGTCTGTGGACGGTCAATACAATGTGCTGACAATCCATGTTGTCCTGCAGAGAGAACAGACGATGGGGGAACTCGGCTTGCTCAAGGCTGCGATACGGGATACCCTGCTGCTGCTCGGGGTGCAGCACACTACCATCGAGCTTGAGATTGCCGGGGAGGATTGTACGATGGAGGGTTGTTGTTAGCCAGCGTTCACTCCAGGTAGGTGTATCCGTACAGACCGGAGCGGTAGTTGGAAAGAAACTCTTTTCCCTCTTCCACGGAGATCTTACCCTGTTTTACCGAGCTCATCACCCATGTCTCCACGGTACGTACCAGTTTCTTTGCATTGTATTGTGCATACTCCAACACCTCAGCCACCGACTCACCATCGATCACCTGATCAATCTTATACCCTGTATCGCTTGTGGATACGTGCACCACGTTGGTGTCACCGAAGAGGTTGTGCAGATCGCCCAGGATCTCCTGATAGGCACCCACCAGAAATACACCTATGTAATAGGACTCATTTTTCTTGAGACTATGTACCGGGAGGTAGGTGGAGCGAAAACCATCCTGCGAGGCAAAATTGGCAATCTTACCGTCAGAGTCGCAGGTGATGTCCTGTAGTGTGGCTGTCCTGTCCGGTTTCTCGTCCAGACGGTGAATGGGGATGATGGGAAACACCTGGTCAATAGCCCACGAGTCGGGAAGTGACTGGAACAGAGAGAAGTTGCAGAAGTACTTGTCGGGAAGGAGTGTGGCCAGCTGACGTAGCTCCTCGGGTGCATGCTTGGCCCTGTTGCTGGTGGTGTTGATCTCACGGGCGATGGAGAAATAGAGCTGCTCCACCTGTGCCCTTGTTTTCAGATCGAGCATGCCGAGACTGAAGAGATCGAGCGACTCCTCGCGTATCTGTTGTGCATCGTGCCATGACTCCAGCATGCGTGCCTGGGTGAGTGAATCCCAGATGTTGTACAACTCCTTCACCAGCTCATGATCCTCCTCCTGGATATCCATCTCCTCCGACCATTCAGGAAGGGTGGTTGTCTCCAGCACCTCGAATACAAGTACCGAGTGATGCGCCGTAAGGGCACGCCCCGATTCGGTGATGATATTGGGATGAGGTAGTTCGTTCTTGTTGGCGGCGTCGACGAAGGCGAAGACAGAGTCATTCACATACTCCTGTATGGAGTAGTTGATGCTGTTCTCGGTAAAGGAGGAGCGCGTGCCGTCATAATCGACCCCCAGGCCACCACCTATATCCACAAACTCAATCTGGAATCCCATCGAGTGCAGCTGCACATAAAACTGTGCCGCTTCGCGAAGTGCCGTCTTGATACGGCGTATCTTGGTGATCTGGCTCCCTATATGAAAATGAATCAACTGGAAACATTCACTCAGTTTATTATCTTTGAGTACCTCCAGCGCCTCCAGCAGCTCGCTGGAGTTGAGGCCGAATTTGCTGCCGTCACCACCTGATTCTTCCCACTTGCCGCTGCCGGAGCTGGCCAGCTTCACCCTTATGCCTATATTGGGTTTCACCTTGAGTCGTTTGGCGATCTTAATGGTCTGGTGGAGCTCGTTCAGTTTCTCCACCACGATGAACACCTTCTTTCCCATCTTCTGCGAGAGGAGTGCCAGTTCGAGGTAGCTCTCATCCTTGTAGCCATTACAGATGATGAATGAGTTGTCGTCGGTGTTGATGGCCAGCACGGCGTGCAGTTCCGGTTTGGAGCCTGCCTCCAGGCCAATGTTGAATCGTTTGCCGCTCGAGACGATCTCCTCCACCACCTGGCGCATCTGGTTCACCTTGATGGGATAGACGATATAGTTCTGTGCATTGTATTCATACTCCTTCGAGGCGGCTGCAAAACTGCTGGATATCTTTTCGATCCTGTTGTCCAGAATTTCAGGGAACCGTATGAGCACGGGTGAGGATACATCACGCAGGTAGAGCTCACGCATGAGGTCACTCAGATCGACACCGCTGCTCTCTTTCTTGCGCGGAGTGACCTGCACATGTCCCTTTTCGTTAATGGAGAAATAACCGGTTCCCCAGCCGTTGATATTATACAGTTCTTCCGAATCTTCGATACGCCATTTTCTCATTCCAACAAACAGTATTTAAACGTGATCATTACTAACCTGCAAAATTAAGCAATAATTTTGTCTTACTGGAATGCAGCAGGCGAAATGAGATTGATTTTCCGTTTTTCTCACACATAATGACGATAATAACTTTTTTTAATGATTTCGTTGCAACAATTTGTACCCTGAAAGCATCATATAGGAACGAAAGCAAATCTTATTTAATTTTGAAGCACTATGCAGTCAAGAATCTATACATCTCTTTTCACCGTCATTGTGGGCATGTCATTGGCCTCCTCCTGCGATAGGAATGAAGTGGAAACGCCCGCCGGCAAACTGCCTGACCCCATCCATATCCAACTGCGCGCTGCAGAAAAAGAGAGGGTCAGCGCTGATCAATCATTTGCCTTTTCTTTCTTTGAAAATGTGTTCGACGAAGAATCCCTCGACAAGGATCGTAATTTCATGGTGTCGCCTCTCAGCCTGAGCATGGCGCTGGCGATGACCCGTAATGGTGCCGCCGGTGACACGAAAACGGCTATGCAGCAGGCACTGCGATGGCGTAATTTCACAGATGACGCGTCGATCAACGATTACTACAAAAAGCTGAAAGAGGCACTCTTGAAGACGGATCCTTCTACCAAGCTATCAATAGCAAACGCTATCTTCACCAATCAGTCGGTGGTGATCCATCCCCATTTTATCAGTACCAACCGATCTTATTTCGATGCCACGGTGCAGCAGGTTGATTTCTCCAATCCGGCCACCACGTCTGTTATCAACCAGTGGGCTTCCGACAATACCAACGGGCTGATCAAAAAAGTGATTGAGAGGACCAATGTCGACGACCTGATGTATCTGCTCAATGCCATCTATTTCAAGGGGATATGGACGACCAAGTTTGAAGTGAAGCATACGGCTAAAAAACCTTTCATCGATGAAGATGGTGCAATGGTACAGGTGGATATGATGAAGCAAAAGGCTACATACAACTATGCGGAGGATGAGGTGCTGCAACTGGTACAGCTACCCTATGGTAACCAGGCCTTCAGCATGATGGTGCTACTGCCCAAAGAGGGGAAGAGGCTGAAGGATGTGATCGCCGCAACTCGTCGGGATAGTTACTGGACAAACCTAAAAACGGGGTTGTACCAGGCTGAGGTGGATCTCTCTCTGCCTAAGTTCAGGACTGAGTACAGTAAGCAATTGAACGATGTACTCACGAAGATGGGAATGGGTATAGCCTTTACCGATGCAGCCGATTTCTCGGGGATGACCGATATACCTGCCAGGATCTCTTTCGTGAAGCAGGACACCTACATCAGTACCGACGAGTCGGGTACAGAAGCTGCAGCTGTGACCACGGTAGGGATGGAAGTGACTTCGATGCCTTCCACGCCCCGAAGCGTGATCTTCAACGCCGAGCGGCCCTTCATCTATATCATTCAGGAAAATTCCACCGGTGCAATCCTGTTTATGGGTGCAGTGAAAAATTTCAACGAATAGGTTTTTTTTATCTTTTTTTGGTTTAAAAGATGATCACTCAACGGGTTCAGCCTGTTGGGTGATTTTTTTGTTCCAATTTAAAGGTCTGACATGGTGTTGTTTTATCTTTTTATCTTTTTGTATATCAGCTCAGTTTGACAAAAAAGACAACTTTATCATAAATATTAAAATATAAATCATAGATAATAAGGTATATATAAAAAATACGGGAAAACTTCTACGATTGTTGATAAATAAATATTGGAAATTACTTTGCTCTTCTGGAAAGTTTTAGTACACTTGTATATCCGATTGATCCATGAAAAGAAAAAGTGATCTGTAAAGGGTAATCAGGAAACATTTTAAAAAGTCATTTCAATATTAATTTATTATTATTATCAGCTGATGAAAAAAAAGAGTTACACTTTCGATGAAGCCTACAAGGCATCGTTGGAGTATTTTAAGGGTGATGAGCTTGCCGCGAAGGTATGGGTGAGCAAGTATGCGCTTAAAGACAGCCAGGGAGAGATCTATGAAAAGACACCTGGCGATATGCATTGGCGATTGGCCAAAGAGGTTGCGAGGATCGAGAAGAAGTACTCCAATCCATTGAGTGAGAAAGAGTTGTTTGATTTGTTCGACCAGTTCAGGTACATTATTCCACAAGGGAGTCCCATGACCGGTATCGGGAATGATTTCCAGGTAGCTTCATTGTCCAACTGTTTTGTGATCGGGATGGATGGTAACGCCGACTCCTATGGGGCGATCATCCGTATCGATGAAGAACAGGTGCAACTGATGAAACGTCGTGGTGGTGTGGGGCACGACCTGTCACATATCCGCCCCAAGGGCTCCCCCGTGAAAAACTCCGCGCTCACCTCCACGGGGTTGGTTCCCTTTATGGAGCGATACTCCAATTCCACGCGTGAGGTGGCACAGGACGGTCGGCGCGGTGCATTGATGCTGAGTGTCTCGATCAATCATCCCGACTCGGAGAACTTCATTGATGCCAAGCTGGAACAGGGAAAGGTAACCGGTGCCAATATCTCGGTGAAGATCGACGATGATTTTATGAAGGCAGCTGCCGAAAATACCCCTTACATTCAGAAGTATCCCATCGGATCAGACCAGCCCAAATTTCAGAAGACCATTAATGCACAACAGCTATGGGATAAGATCGTGCACAATGCATGGCAGTCGGCCGAGCCGGGTGTACTCTTCTGGGACACCATCATCCGCGAGTCGGTGCCCGACTGTTATGCCGACCTGGGCTTCAAGACGGTCTCCACCAATCCCTGCGGTGAGATACCGTTGTGTACCTACGACAGCTGTCGACTGCTGGCAATCAACCTCTACTCATACGTGGTGAATCCTTTTAAGGAAGATGCCTGGTTCGATTTCGACCTGTTTGCCAAACATGTGCAGCTGGCCCAGCGTATTATGGACGATATTGTGGATCTGGAGTCGGAGAAAATCGACAAGATTCTCGAAAAAATTGATGCCGACCCCGAGTCGGAAGAGGTGAAATCATCGGAACGCACCCTCTGGAAAAAGATCCAGCGGAAAACATTACAGGGTCGCCGTACGGGTGTGGGGATCACCGCCGAAGGCGATATGCTGGCTGCATTGGGCATCCGTTATGGAACCGATGAGGGTACCGATTTCTCGGAGAAGGTACATCGCGCCGTTGCCATCAATGCTTACCGTTCATCGGTAGACATGGCCAAGGAAAGGGGTGCTTTTGAGATCTTCAATGCTGAAAGAGAAAAAAACAATCCGTTCATTCAACGACTGAAAGAGGCTGATCCACAGATGTATGAAGACATGGTGAAGTATGGCCGCCGCAATATTGCCTGTCTCACCATCGCTCCCACAGGCACTACCAGCCTGATGTCACAGACCACCTCGGGTATTGAACCGGTCTTCCTTCCGGTCTACACCCGTCGTCGCAAGGTGAATCCGAGCGACCGTGATGTGAAGGTCGATTTCATTGATGAGAACGGTGATTCATGGGAAGAGTATGTGGTGTTCCACCATAAGTTTGTGACCTGGATGGAGGCACAGGGTTATCCGACCACCAAACGTTATTCAAGCGACGAGATTGACGCGCTGGTGGCCAAATCACCCTACTATAAAGCCACCTCCAACGATGTGGACTGGCTGCAGAAGGTGAAGATGCAGGGACGCGTCCAGAAGTGGGTGGACCATTCCATCAGTGTGACTATCAACCTGCCCAACGATGCAACGGAAGAGCTGGTGGGCAAGTTGTATATGGAGGCCTGGAAAAGTGGCTGCAAGGGATGCACCGTCTACCGTGACGGATCGCGTGCGGGCGTGCTGATTGCCAACGGCAATGGTGAGGGCGACAAGAAAGAGAAGGAGGGGGCAGATGCCGACTGTTATGAGATGCCACCGATCGTCACTTCTCGTCCTATTGAGCTGGAAGCCGATGTGATCAAGTTCCAGAACAACAAGGAGAAGTGGATCGCTTTTATAGGCTTGCTCAACGGCCGGCCCTATGAAATCTTTACCGGTATCAACGACGAGGATGACGGCATCATGGTACCTAAGAATGTATCTACCGGAAAAATCATCAAAGCATACGATAACGATGGCCGGAAGCACTACGATTTTCAGTTTCAGACCCGCAGGGGTTATAAGGTGACCATCGAGGGACTGGATGGGAAGTTTAATCCTGAATACTGGAACTATGCCAAGCTGATCTCAGGGGTACTGCGTTACGGCATGCCCATCGACCAGGTGATCAAGCTGGTATCGGGACTGGAGC
>CAYUQE010000080.1:0-5503 GCA_964446805.1 uncultured Proteiniphilum sp.
GAGTTACAGTCAGCCCCATTTGGCCACTCTGGTAACTGCCCAATTTTTTCGAGCCACAAAGATACACTAATTATTGGTATTTTGTGTGAAGTGTAATCATTTTTAATGCGGTGATGGCGGCTTCATCCCCTTTGTTGCCATGTCTTCCCCCCGACCTGGCTTTGGCCTGATCGAGCGTGTTGGTAGTGAGCAGCCCGAAAACAACGGGTACGTTGTATTGCAGGTTCAGCTGGGTGCTCCCCTGTGTCACGCTTTCACACACGAAGGTGAAGTGGGGTGTCTCACCCTGTATCACGCAGCCAAGAATGATCACACTGTCAAGGTTGGCTTTTTCTATCAGTAGCTTTGCACCGTAGGTAAGCTCAAAACTTCCCGGCACATGTTCCACGATGATGTCTTCAGGTTCTACGCCAAATTTAAGCAATGTGTCGTATGCCCCCCGCAGCAGGTTTCCGGTGACAGAGTAGTTCCACTCCGATACCACAATGCCTACCCGTTTGCCTTTACCCTGGGGCACTGATGTGGCATCGTAGGAAGAGAGATTATGCAGTTCAGTGGCCATGCTTATTTCGATTCTTTCAGCAATTCAGCCTGTTTGATGTACTTGTCGGCCTCCTGTGCTTCGGGCGAGTTGAGGTAGTTTTCCTTGATCTGGGTGAACACCTCAATTGCTTTGTCATAGTTGGCGCTACTCAGATATGCCACCCCCGCTTTTTTGTAGTAGATAGGGCTCAGCATCTCATCGTTCGACGCTTTGGCGGCCTTGAGAAAGCTGGCGATCGCCTCGTCGGTCTTACCCATGTTCATCAGCACATCGCCAATGGCACCACTCACTGCCGAAGTGATCAGCAGATCACCTCCCTTGAACTTTTTAAGATGTTCCAGTGCTTTCTCGTTATTGCCCATACGATTATAGGTGATGCCCGCGTAAGCCCTGGCAAGGTCAGCTGTCTTGGTGCCTTTATACTGATGGATGATCGTTTCAAATCCAACATAATCGTTCCCGTTACCAAACAGGGCCAGTGAATCCTCACCGTTTTGGAAATAGCGTTCTCCCTTGAAGATGGCCGCTTGTGCCTTTTCATTACGGGGTGCCTTGTATAAATAGTTGTATGCAAGAAAAGCACCCACCGCGATCACAACAATGAGTAATCCTACTAAAATGGATTTTTGATTTTTTTCCAGAAACTGTTCAGAAGTGGTTAATGCTTCACCGATATTTTCAAAGTTCTTCTCGGCTTTCGACTCTTTCGATTTTTTTGCAGACATATCTTAATGAAAAAATGTTACGTTTGTTTTAAGAGATGCAAAAGTAATTGTTTTTAAGTGATAAATAAAATTTAGCGCACTGTTTTTTTATAAATGTGATGGCACGCTTTAATCTTTTTCGTACGTTTGCAGTCTAATGGGCAGTTTCAGCTGTTCATTTTGTGGGGGCTGAGAAATGAGGTTCAGGCTGATGAACGCTGTTATAAGAGAACCGTGATGTGAATAAATTAAAATCATATGAAAAAACAGATACTTACTTTCCTCATTTTAATGATCGCTTTCTTTACTGTAGAGGGTCAGATCGATGCCGGTTTCACAACAGTGCCGGTAATGAACGGCAAAGTGGTTTTTGAACAGTATATCCTCGCAGAGCAGGGTATGGGAGCAGATCAGAAATATGCGCTGCTGCAAAAGTGGGGCAAGCAGAAATTTACCGGTAATCCGATGCTGTCGGGCATACGTTTCGATGACAAGTCGAGGAGTGTTACTGTAAGCACCAGGAATGAACTGATCCTTCCTGAGAACAGTGTGGGGGTGAAGGAGAAGATCATCATGAGTTATCGTTTCGATGCTTCCATCACCAATGCCGGATGTATGCTTGTGGTAAGAGATATCACCTATCAGAGTACCCAGAAGGACGCAGCTTCCTTTTTCCCGAAGGTCTATACTGCAGAACAGACCATCACCGACCAGGCTGTCAATGCCACCGGTGGGGAAGGTGTATGGAGGAATGCCATCCGGAGAGAGACGCTCTCCGTATTGAACAATCTCTATGCCGAGATCACTGCAATCTTTTAATGGGGATAACTTTTTAAACAGCTCGACAGGCATCCGTGAATTATCTAATTAAGTCTAAACGATGAAATTAATTTGCCTCTATTTTTGGTAAATTAAAATTATATGCTTAATTTTGCGCCCTGAATTATCGGGAAGATGCTGTTCCGTTGAGAAGGAAAACAACAAAATACACAATATAGCAATGTCTAAGATTTGTCAAATAACAGGAAAAAAAGCAATGGTTGGAAACAACGTTTCTCACTCTAATGCAAGAACGAAACGGAAGTTCAACATCAATTTGTTTAAGAAGAAGTTCTTTTGGGTGGAGGAAGATTGCTGGATCAGTTTGAATATATCAGCATCCGGTTTGCGCACCATTAATAAGATAGGATTAGATGCAGCATTGAAAAAAGCCGCTTCTAAAGGATTTTTAAACGCATAACGAGAAGGAGAAATCAGCAATGGCAAAAAAAGCAAAAGGAAACAGAGTGCAGGTGATCCTGGAATGTACGGAACACAAAGAGAGCGGTATGCCCGGCACTTCCAGATATATTACCACCAAGAACAGAAAAAATACCACACAACGGTTGGAATTAAAGAAATACAACTCTGTGTTGAAGAAAATGACTGTTCACAAAGAAATCAAGTAAAATAAATTAGACTATGGCAAAGAAATCGGTTGCGGGATTCCGCGATAAGAATACGACCACAGGGCGCAGTCATACCAAGGTGATCAAGATGGTGAAATCGCCCAAGACTGGTGCTTACAGCTTCAGAGAAGAGATGATCCTGAACGATCAGGTAAAGGATTACTTCACGAAGTAAGTGCTATGCAGAGCGACTTTCTCTCTTCCCGGCATTGACAGACACGTATATCATTGCCCCAGCTAAAGCGAGAAAGTCAGTTAAAAATATGTAAAAGCTTCCCTGTGCCAAAGCGCAGGGAAGTTTTTTATTGACTATTTCGTAGATTTGCATCTCATTCAGCTGCAAATGCTGATCTACCGGCTGGGAAATCAAAAGTATATACCGTTTAATCATACACTGTGCTATGGGTTTTTTTGACAGATTCACGAAAGGGAAGAAAGAGACGTTGGATAAAGGTCTTGAAAAAACGAAAGATAGTTTTTTTTCAAAGATCACCCGTGTCGTTGCCGGTAAGTCGAAGGTGGATGACGATGTGCTCGACCAGCTTGAGGAGGTGCTTGTCTCCTCCGATGTAGGAGTGGATACGACCCTTAAGATAATTGAAAGGATAGAACAACGCGTCGCCCGCGACAAGTATGTAAGTGCCGACGAACTGACAGCCCTCCTACGCGAGGAGATAGCCCTGCTGCTCACCGAGAACAATAGCGACGACCTCTCGGAGTTTTCCGTGCCGCAAGGAAACAAACCCTACGTGATCATGGTGGTGGGGGTGAATGGTGTGGGCAAGACAACCACCATCGGTAAGCTGGCATACCAGTTCAAGCAGAATGGGTTATCCGTCTATCTGGGTGCTGCCGACACGTTCCGTGCTGCCGCAGTGGAACAGCTCGATATCTGGGGACAGAGAGTAGGGGTGCCCGTGGTCAAACAAAAGATGGGTGCCGATCCCGCCTCGGTCGCTTTCGATGCGGTAAGCTCGGCAAAGGCACATGATGCCGATGTGGTCATCATCGACACGGCAGGACGTCTCCACAACAAGATCAACCTGATGAACGAGCTCACCAAGATTAAGAATGTGATGGGGCGAATCATACCCGAGGCGCCACACGAGGTGCTCCTTATCCTTGACGGCTCCACAGGGCAGAACGCTTTTGAACAGGCGAAACATTTCACCGCCGCCACCGAGGTGACGGCGCTGGCCATCACCAAGCTCGATGGTACAGCCAAGGGAGGTGTGGTGATCGGTATCTCCGATCAGTTCCGTATACCCGTTAAATATATCGGGCTGGGTGAAGGAGTTGAAGACCTGCAGGTGTTCAGAAGGAAAGAATTTGTTGATTCACTTTTCGGTGAGTGAGCCTGTTGTGTAGTTTTTTCCTGGATGAGCTGTATTAAACCTGGCTGCGCTATACCCTGGCGGGCACATTTCGATAATTGAACGATGATAAAAAATAAAATAGATGTAGTCACATTGGGTTGTTCCAAAAACCTGGTCGATTCTGAATTGCTGATGCGCCAACTTATTGCCAATGGCTATACCGTGGCACATGATCCCGAAACTGCAAAGGGGGATATCGCTGTGATCAATACCTGCGGCTTTATAGGCGATGCAAAGGAGGAGTCGATCAATATGATTCTCTCATTCGCTGAAGAAAAAAAGAAAAATAAGCTCAGGAAACTCTTTGTCATGGGCTGTCTCTCGGAACGATACAGGCAGGAGCTTATGGAGGAGATCCCCGAGGTGGACAAGTTCTATGGCAAGTTCGACTGGAAAGAGCTAATAGCTGATCTGGGCAAATCCTATCATAAAGAGCTGGAGTTTGACCGTTCACTTTCCACACCATCCCATTATGCTTATGTCAAGATATCGGAAGGATGCGACAGAACCTGTTCCTACTGTTCCATCCCGTTGATCACGGGGAAATACAAGTCGCGCCCCATGGAGGAGATCGAGGAGGAGATCCGTCATCTGGTGGACGATGGGGTGAAGGAGTTTCAGTTCATCGCGCAGGACCTGACCTACTACGGCCTCGACCGTTATCAATCGATGAAACTGCCCGAGCTGATTGAGCGGGTGTCAGCGATCAAAGGTGTGGAGTGGATTCGGCTGCATTACGCCTACCCGGCACACTTCCCCAAAGAGCTGCTGCGGGTGATGCGTGAACGTGACAATGTATGCAGCTACCTCGATATCGCACTACAGCATATCAGCGACAACATGCTCAGGATCATGCGCCGCCACATCACACGACAGGAGACCATCGACCTGATACAACATATCCGTGACGAGGTGCCCGGCATTCATCTGCGCACTACCATGATGGTGGGTCATCCCGGCGAGACGGAGGCCGACTTTGAAGAGCTGCTCGATTTCGTGCGGCAGACCCGTTTCGAGCGACTGGGTGCATTTCCCTACTCCCATGAGGAGGATACCTACAATGACAAGCACTACAGCGACGATGTGCCGGCGGCAGTGAAGCAGGAGAGAATGGACAGGCTGATGGAGCTGCAGGAAGAGATCGCCCTCTCGGTGAACGAGGAGAAGGTGGGGAAAACCATGAAGGTGATCATCGACAGGGAGGATGATGAGTTTTACATCGGCCGCACCGAGTACGACTCACCCGAGGTGGATGGTGAGGTGCTGATCAGTAAAGAGCATCTCTTGACGATTGGCAGTTTTTACAACGTAAAGATCGATTCGGCACACCCCTTCGATCTTTTTGGCAGCCCGATCGTATAGAAACCACCAGCCAGTTATTGATACAACCTGTGAAACCTGTGAAACCTCGAAACCTAAAAACCTAAAAAC
>CAYUQE010000080.1:5603-9019 GCA_964446805.1 uncultured Proteiniphilum sp.
AACTTAGTAACTTAATAACATACTAGCATTCATTAGTTATGATGACACACGATGAGCTTATTACCGAACTGTCGCGACGCCTCGAATGGCCGGAACCGAAAGTGATGGAGACGCTGGAGGCGGTCGTGACCGTGATGAACGCCAAACTGACTGAAAACAGTCCTCTCTCATTGCCGGAACTGGGTGATTTTATCACCCGCAGAAAAACCGAATACATCTCGGTGAATCCCGAAACAGAGGAGAGATGGCTTATCCCCCCCGCTATTGAACTGCTCTTTGAGGCTGCTCCTGAGCTGAAGGAGAGACTCTTGAACAACATACAGGAATAACTGTGTAGGTGCAGGATGCTTACATAAATAAAAAAGCAGCTATGGATAGAACGGAAAGAACCGGCATCAACGAGATCGCTTCAATCGTGTCAACGAAGCATGAAAAGATCGCGAAGGAGGATGCCTCACTTTTTTTGAAGAGATGGATCGATGTGATCTCCGATTTACTGGCAATGAAGAAACAGATGGAGGTGAACGGGTTCGGCACATTTGATTTTTCGCAGGTAAGGGAGCGTGAAACAACGGAACAGATTGAAGCGGGTAATGAAGAGGTAGCCTACTACTACAAAATTGGGTTCACACCCCATGAGACGCTCAGGAACAGTGTGAACATCTTTTTTTCAAACTTCGAACCTTCACTATTGAATGAGGGTGTGACGTTCGACAATCTTCCCGAGGTGATTGCCGGAGAGAAGCATGCGGAGGAGTATATCTATAACCATCTACAAAAAATGGTTTCTCACCCTAACCGGCTGATCGGAGAAACAGAGATTTTGGCAGCAGAGGAGATTCCGGAAACAGAGATTCCGGAAACAGAGGAGACTCAGGTAGTAGAGACTCCGGTAATAGAGACTCCGACAGCAGAACCCAGTGAAACAGTGTTTCCGCCAACGGATATTCCCTCCACAGAAACGCGCTCCAATGTATTGTCTGAATCACTGCATCAGTTATCAGCCGAACCTGCGTTCTCCGACATCTCCACATTCCGTCAAAGAGTGAGAAAACGAGCAAAACGGCATCCGGTATGGGTTCCGATTTTAGGAGGTATGGCAATCATTGTTGCCGCTCTTTTTTTTTTCAGGGAAACTCACGAAAAAAACAGCAATCATCTTTAACCGACAAGCGCTTAAGACGAAGGAGCTGTCCGTAGGGAATCATACCGGTCGCTCGGCGGTGAGCAACCCAAGCAAAGAGGCATCATCCCCGTATGAAGGGGTTCAGCTTCTGAAGTCAGACACCATCGCAGAGGAACAGCATAAGAGTACGGCGGACCCAGCCACCGACAACGCACCGCACAAACCGGCCACCACGACTGCTGCCGCGAAAAGTGTGGAAAGGATCAGGCTCGCACAGGGACAGACACTGCGGCTGCTCGCACTGGATCTTTTTGGCAGCCGCGAATTTTGGGTCTATATCTATCTTGAAAATAGAAACAGTATCCGGAATCCCGATGTGGTTCCTTCAGGCACTCAACTGGTGATTCCCGACCCCGTTCATTACAACATCAATGCTTCAGATCCGCAATCAGTTGATTCCGCCAGGGAACTAGGTAAGAAGATACTGGACAGTTGAAAGAGACGATCATATGAATGAAGATATCGGTTAATCGCACCCGATGTTGTATATTTGCCATTTATAAGAGATATTTGTGAATATCCCATTAATCCATTTAATTTTATTTTAAATTATGCCAAAATTTATTTCATCTTACCTCTTGCTGCTGGCGCTTGTCCTCACAGCATGCAATGGAAACTTGTCAAAGCAATCCCATGCGGATGATTCATCGGTGTATGTGATAAAAACAGGGATCCCTGCACGTCCTTCCGGACAAAAGGATATGCTTGGTTTTGTAGCTCCGAAGATGGACACGGTACGTGTCGGATTTATCGGACTCGGTATGCGTGGCCCCGGTGCAGTGGAACGTTTCACGCACATTCCCGGAACAAAAGTGGTCGCCCTCTGCGATCTGCATGCCGACAGGGTCGAAAAAACACAGTCAATCCTCGACAAGGCCGGTTTGCCTCGCGCGGCTGCATACAGCGGAAGTGACGATGCCTGGAAGGAGCTGGTTGAACGTGACGATATCGATCTGGTCTATATCGCCACCGACTGGAAACGCCATGCCCCCATGATGGTCTATGCGATGGAAAAGGGCAAGCATGTGGCCTGCGAGGTGCCGGCAGCCATGACGCTCGATGAGATCTGGTCTATCGTCAATACCGCCGAGAAAACACAGAAGCATGCCATGCAGCTGGAGAACTGTGTCTATGACTTCTTTGAACTCACCACCCTGAATATGGCACAGCAGGGCCTCTTCGGAGAGGTTCTTCATGCAGAAGGAGCCTACATCCATAATCTGAGGGATTACTGGGGTTCTTACGAGGGGGACTGGCGCCTGCAATACAACAAGGAGTTCCGTGGTGATGTGTATGCTACACACGGTATGGGGCCTGCAGCACAGTTGCTTGATATTCACCGTGGCGACAAGATGAATACACTGGTGGCCATGGATACCAAACCGGCTAATATACCTGAATACCTGATCGAAGAACGTGGCATGGACCGCGACAGTGCCTACAACTTTGCAAACGGACAGCACACGATGACCATGATCCGTACCGAGAAGGGAAAAACAATCCAGATACAGCACGATGTGGCATCACCCCGTCCCTACTCACGCATGTATCAGGTGAGCGGTACCAAGGGGTTTGCCAACAAGTATCCCAACGAGGGCTATGCACTGGAGGGAGAGATGCTGGATGAGACTATCACTCCCGATCACGAAAACCTGAGCGCGCACTCCTATGTATCCAATGAGGTGAGAGATGCGCTGATGACTAAATACAAACACCGCATTCACCAGGAGCTGGAAGAGAAAGCCAAGGAGGTGGGCGGTCACGGAGGAATGGACTTTATCATGGACTACCGTCTGGTATACTGCCTGCGTAACGGATTACCGCTCGATATGGATGTCTATGACCTGGCAGAGTGGTGCTCACTGGCCGAACTGAGCCGTATCTCCATCGAGAACAACAGTGCTCCGGTGGAAGTGCCCGATTTTACCCGCGGCAACTGGAACAAGACCCAAGGTTTCAGGCATGCGTTTGCCGACTAATCTGAGAGACGTTCGTGTATAGCCTAAAATAAGATGCTGCACCCCAGAAGTGATCAATAACTTTTGGGGTGTTTCTTTTTCTCCCATTACCTTGTTTCGTAGTATGCAAATAAAGAATTCTTTGATCATACTTCCCTTTGTTGTGCCAGATGAAGAATTCTTTGTTGTTTTTTTTGAAATTTGAGACAATAGAGAGTCATGCAAAAAAAAAACAGTATATTTGAGGAAAATTTTGCTTATATTACATTAAT
>CAYUQE010000080.1:9029-9292 GCA_964446805.1 uncultured Proteiniphilum sp.
GAATAGTGCTGCCGTGTCATATGTGCAAATGTATTCATTCGCAAAAATGAAATATTTACATAATCAACGTAATCCCTAAAAAGAGATACCTGTGATGCCTTTGAAATGCCTATTATTATGTTACACACCTGAACCGGCCATGCATGTCATTCTACTCATGCGTGTGACAATTTGCGAGTAACATACGCCATGGTAGAAATTAAATAATCATATGAAAAGAATATTGCTCTTAATTGATTATTCGAGTGAATTTAGCCGGCGAA
>CAYUQE010000081.1:0-9280 GCA_964446805.1 uncultured Proteiniphilum sp.
TGTTCGCAGTGTTCATGTTTGGAAGGACGCTGGAGCAGGTGTGGGGGCCAAAACGTTTTCTCACCTACTATCTGGTCACCGGCATTGGTGCCGGGCTGATACAGTTACTTATACTCTACCTGCGTTTACAGGCTGTCATGCCACAGGAGATGTTCTCATTTGTGAACAGTGTCACGGTGGGTGCCTCGGGATCCGTCTTTGGCATCCTGCTTGCATTCGGCATGTTATTTCCCAATGCACAACTCTTTATTATTCCCTTTCCTTTTCCCATCAAGGCAAAATGGTTTGTGATAGGTTACGGCTTGCTTGAGCTGGTCTTCGGGGTAGCCAACCGGTCCGGTGACAATGTAGCTCATTTTGCTCACCTCGGGGGGATGCTTTTTGGGATACTTATGATATTGTACTGGAAAAAAAGAGACAAGAATTATGGCGGATTTTATTGATGCGTTGAAACATAAGTACAAGACAGGCAATGTGATCACAAGGCTCATTCTTATCAATGCCTTTGTTTTCATTGCGATGAAAATTATTGGCGTGATAATCACGCTCTTTAATATCCATTCGGTTGATCTTGTCTCATTCCTGGGTGTCCCCTCTAATATACCGTTGCTCTTAAGCCGTTTCTGGACGCTCTTCACCTATATGTTCGTGCATGAAGGTTTTCTTCATCTCCTCTTCAACATGCTCTGGCTTTACTGGTTCGGACAGATCTTTTTACAGTACTTTACCGGACGGTCCCTGGGGAGCCTCTACGTGCTGGGCGGTCTGGCGGGTGCAATCCTCTATGTGATCGCCTTCAATACCATCCCTTATTATACCGATATGGGAAGTGGATGGATGATAGGTGCATCGGCAGCGGTGATGTCCATCGTGATGGGGGCTGCTTTTTATCGTCCCGACGTGGAGTTGAGTCTTCTTTTTCTCGGGCGGATCAAGATTGTATATATTGCCATCTTCGCTTTTGTACTCGATTTCCTCTCGCTGGGAGATCCCACCAACCCGGGAGGCCATGTTGCACATATCGGTGGTGCACTGCTGGGCTTGCTTTTTGCGATGCAATACAAGAAGGGTAAGGATATCACTCACTGGATGAGTCGTATAATTGACTGGTTCGTCGGACTGTTCAAACCCCGCATGAAAAGGGCAAAAATGAAAGTGGAGTACAGTCGCAACGAAACCGACTGGGAGTACAACAAACGAAAAAAGAGTGAACAGGAAGCAATAGACGCAATCCTGGATAAGTTAAAACAATCCGGCTATAGCAGTTTATCCTCAGAAGAAAAAAAGAGACTTTTCGATGCGAGCAAAAAATAAAAACGTCAGATTCAGGGACATTGTCAAATGGATCATCTTTGCCACTAACATTGTTGCCATCGTATTACTTTTCAGCTCATTCCTGTCCTGGAGAGTATCGCCCCTGAAGACCAACCTCTTTTCATATATCGGCCTGGCATTCGGATTTATCTTTCTGCTCAATGTAGCCTATTTGTTCTTCTGGATGTTCTTTTCTAAATGGAAGCTTGCATTTATCTCTCTCGTTGCGATCCTGCTCTGTCACAAGCCCGTAACAACATTCTTCCCCATGCATCTTTTTTCCGCGAAGGCACCCGAGGGGGTTATCGAAGTGCTGACATATAACGTGCAGGGTTTTCCCGAGGAGAGAAGTAAACAATCTACCGCGCATCCCATACTGGATTATATTGCCCGTACCGATGCCGATATTGTCTGCCTGCAGGAGTACCTGGTGAGCAAAACCGGACAATCGATCTTCTCACAGCGTGATGTGAACCGTATTCTCAACAAATACCCCTATCGATCGGTCACCGGCTTGGAATCTTCGGGAAAATACCATATCTTCGGGTTGGCATGCTTCTCGAAATATCCGATTGAGAAGACGGATGAGGTAGTGTTTGAATCCTCCTACAACGGAGCAGCGGTGTACACGATCAATGTTGACGGGAAAAAACTGAGCGTTGCCAATGTACATCTGGAATCGAACAGTATCATGGCGGAAGATAAAAAACTCTACAGCGATTTTCTCCAGAACAGCGATTCGGTGAAGCTGGACCAGGTTGCCAGCAACATACGCAATCGTCTGGGTAGTGCCTACAGGATGCGTGCACGACAAGTGGAGAAGGTGAAGAAGTTTCTTCACACCCAGGAGACGCACGGAACCATCATCTGCGGTGATTTCAACGACACGCCTATCTCCTACAGTTATCACCAGATGAAGAAAGGATTAAAGGATGCCTATGTATCTACCGCCTTCGGGCCCGGCATCACCTATCACAAGGACCTCTTCCTTTTTCGCATCGATCATATCATGCACAGTGAACAGATGCATGCCTTTAAGACGAAGGTGGACAAGATTAAGTATTCCGACCACTATCCGCTCAGAACCAGTCTGAAGATAACGCATCCTGAAAATGAACTGAATAAAATAAAAGAATGATCACATGTACAAAATAAGTAAAGAATTCTCTTTCTCGGCTGCACACTCCTTGTTCGGATTGGCTGAGAACCATCCCTGCAGCCGGATGCACGGGCACAATTACGTGGTAACGGTTCATCTGCGGGCAAAGGAACTGAATCCACAGGGTTTTGTGCGTGATTATAACGAGTTGCGCATGGTGAAGAGCTATATAGATGGCACACTCGATCACCGCAACCTGAATGATATTCTCGCACCACTCAATTCCTCAGCCGAGAACATTGCCAAAATGATATACGATCGTTTCAAGCCGCAGTTGCCGGAGTTGTATGCCGTGGAAGTAAGCGAAACCCCTAAAACATCAGCTATCTATGAGCCTGACAGTCAATGAGATTTTCTACTCCCTGCAGGGTGAGGGGGGACGTACGGGTCAGGCATCCATCTTTATAAGGCTTGCCAAGTGCAACCTTGCCTGCACCTACTGTGATACCGATTTCGAGCATGGCATCAAGATGACCCTCGATGAAATTCACGCCGAAATAAAAGGATATGGGTGCCGTTGGATCATCTGGACTGGTGGTGAACCGACACTGCAACTTACCGATCAGGTAGTGGCCTTCTTCCGTGAAAAAGGATACTTGCAGGCCATCGAAACCAACGGTACCAGGAGAGTACCGGCGGACATAGACTATATCACCTGCAGCCCGAAGCAACATTTCGAAAAAGTGAAAACGCTGATACCCGTGGTGGATGAACTGCGCTTTCCCATTCAGAAGGGAGATCCCCTGCCCGACATATCCATTTTACCTATAACGGAACGTTATCTGTTGAGCCCCATTTTCGATGACAGCACCATCATCCAGGAGAATGTGGACTACTGCATTGCACTTATCAAGGAGAATCCGCTATGGGCACTGAGCCTCCAGACACATAAACTGATCGGGATACGCTGATATGACAAAATTCGAGGTCACCATACTGGGTTGCGGATCGGCCATGCCCACCACACTGCACAACCCCCCCTCACAGCTGATAGACCTGCATGAGAAGCTGTTTATGATCGACTGTGGCGAGGGAACACAACTGCAGATGAGGAGGTACAAAGCACGCATGAGCAAACTCCACAGCCTCTTCATCTCCCATCTGCATGGTGATCATATCTTCGGGCTGCCGGGCCTGCTCTCTTCCCTCAGCATGCTCGGAAGAACAAACGAACTGAATCTCTATGCACACAGGGAGATCGATTTCCTATTAAACCCATTGCTGGGCTATCTGGGTAAATTCATCTCATTCAAGATCAATCTTATCCCGTTGAATCCCGTCGGTGTTGAGCTGCTCTTCGAGAACAGCGCGATGAAGGTGACCTCCTTCCCGCTGAAGCACCGTATCGCCACCAACGGTTTTCTCTTCGAGGAGAAGGCGTCTCCAAGGCATATCATCCGGGAGATGATCGATTTCTACGGGATCCCGATCAAACAGATCAACCTGATCAAACAGGGAGCCGATCATATCACATCCGACGGCACCGTGGTGCGCAATGAGCTACTCACCCTCCCCGGCAAAGCGGTAAAACGATATGCCTACTGCTCCGATACAGCCTATGCACCGGAGATCATCCCCCATATTGAAGGTGTGGATCTGCTTTATCATGAAGCCACGTTCGCGGAGAGCGAATTGAGCCGCGCAGGTGAGACCTATCACTCCACAGCCCGCCAGGCGGCGGAGATAGCCAGGGCTGCCGGCGTGAAGAAACTGATCATCGGTCACTACTCCTCCCGCTATAACGAGCTGGAAACACTTTTGAAAGAAGCAGTGGCTGTTTTTCCCAATACTGAACTTGCCGATGAAGGAAAAGTGCTAACTTTGTAAAGCAAACAACATCCAATGAAGCACACCTACTCCATCCTGCTCATCACTCTTCTTTTCTGTACCGTTGGCCATACAGCCTACACGCAGGAGAGCAACAACCGGACTGTCGCGGTGGAGGTGGAGAACAAGACGAAGATAAAGGTTATCGAGAACAGGATCATCATCGAGAATCTACCCAAGGATGAGCTGCTGGAGATATATAACATCATGGGTGTGAAAGTCTTCAGCCGGCGTGTAAAGGCAGGCACCAACGAATACACGCTTTCCCTGAGCCGGGGTTATTACATCATCAAAATTGGAGAGATCACCAGAAAGATTGCAATAAGATAATTTTTTGTCCTTTAACAGTTACAATTTGCTCCATTTGTTCTCTTTTTTATACCTTTGTGATTCCATCTTTAAAAATCAATAACGCAAACGTTAACAAGCATATGATGAAAATAGCTATTGTAGGTACCAGCGGTGCGGTAGGTCAGGAGCTACTCCGCGTGCTGGAACAGAGAAACTTCCCCCTCGATGAACTGGTATTGTTCGGCTCTTCAAGGAGTGCCGGAACCACCTATACATTCAAAGAGAAGCAAATCATCGTGAAAGAACTGCAGCATAACGACGACTTCAAGGGAGTCGACATCGCGTTCGTCTCGGCCGGTGGCAGCACCTCTGTGGCCTTTGCCGACACCATCACCAAACATGGAGCCATCATGATTGATAACTCCAGCGCTTTCCGCATGGATGAGGATGTGCCTCTTGTGGTACCGGAAGTGAATGCGGAGGATGCATTGAACCGCCCACGCAACATCATCGCCAACCCCAATTGTACCACCGCACAGCTGGTGGTAACACTGAAGGCGATTGAAAATATCACCCACATAAAGAAAGTACATGTAGCCACCTATCAGGCCGCGTCGGGGGCTGGAGCTGCCGCCATGCAGGAGCTGGAAGTGCAGCACCGTCAGTTGGTGAAAGGAGAGGAGCCCACAGTCTCCAAGTTCGCCTATCAGTTGGCCTACAACCTGATTCCCCAGGTAGATGTGTTCACCGACAACGGTTACACGAAGGAGGAGATGAAGATGTACCACGAGACACGCAAGATCATGCACACCGACATCGAGGTAAGCGCTACCTGCGTCAGAGTGCCTGTGATGCGCGCCCATTCCGAAGCGATCTGGTTGGAGACCGAGCGCCCCGTTTCCGTGGAGGAGGCACGCGAAGCCTTCAGCAAGGCCGAGGGAGTGGTTGTGATTGACAACCCGAGTAAGAAAGAGTACCCCATGCCGCTTGATCTCAGCGGCAAGGACCCCGTATATGTGGGGCGTATCCGCAAGGACCTCACCAATGAAAATGGGTTAAGCTTCTGGTCCGTCTCCGATCAGATCCGTAAGGGTGCCGCGTTGAACGCCGTACAGATTGCCGAATATCTGATTAAACAGCAATAACCTATCCACTGAGGGTGTCACATCTTGTGAGACCCTCATCACGCAAAATTTTGAAAATCATTCTATTCGACGGGGTATGCAACTTCTGCAACGCCACGGTCAATTTTATTTTGAAGCGGGACAAGGAGGGTCTGTTTCGTTTTTCCCCCCAGCAAAGCGAGAAAGGGAAGGAGATAATGACCCTACAGGGCAGAGAGGTGAGCAATTTGAATGCGCTTGTCTTTATCGATGAAAATGAGTTGCTTGAAGGGATGGACGCCGTGATCGGCATTTTAAAATACCTGAAAGGTTATGCCGGCATCGCCCGGCTGCTCAGAATGTTTCCACGCAAAACTACCCATGCTGCATATACCTTTGTCGCCCGGAACAGATACAGATGGTTCGGGAAAAGAGAGGACTGCCGTGTACCACTGCCCCATGAGCGGCACAGGTTTCTATAAGCAATCAATCATTAGCTCTAGTCCTGCTTATTTGCCCTCTGAAGGATCATCACAACAGCGCCCACGCAAAAAAGAAAACAATCATACCCACGGTTATCAGCTTGAGCACCAGCCCGATGAGATAACCAATAAAGGCACCTGTAGCGTGCTTCATGGCATGAAGGAACGTTGTTCCCGAAAGGAGCCCTCCGGCGAAGGCACCCACAAAAGGACCGAAGAGAATACCCCATGGCCCCAGGAAGAAGCCTAAAAGCAGTCCGATGGTGGCTCCCCATACCACTTTCTTGTTACCTCCCATTTTTCTGGTACCCCACACGGGAAGGAGATTATCGAGCACCGTGATCACCAGGGCAACGATTCCAAGAATGACAATGGTCAGCCAGGAGATATCCTCCTGCGTGGAGGGGACGAACTTCAACACCAGCAAACCACCCCAGCTCAGCGGCAGTCCCGGCAGAACCGGTGCCACCGTGCCAATCGCTCCGGCAACCAGTAACAAAACTGCAAAAATAATCAAGAGTGTATCTCCCATATCCTAATCGTGATGATGAGGCTCACTATCCTGATGATCATGCTGCATCAGCACCCGGTGGGGTAGCGAACCGTGACCCAGTATCTCGATGGGGCATGATGCATAGGCCGAGGTGAGCCACTCCTGCGACACGTTGGTACCCGAATGGTAGTGCAGTCCCTGGTTCACGCAGGCTACATTCTTCACCAGTGAGATGATGGTACCCACATCATGGGATACCAGCATGATGGCAATCTCTCTGTTGATATCACCCAGCAGCTTATAGAAGTTGGTTTCAAAGAGCTTGTCCACGTAGGTGCTTGGCTCATCCAGGATAATCAGTTTCGGGTTGTCGATAATCGCTCTCCCCAGCAGCACGCGCTGCAGCTGCCCCCCCGACAGCTCACCGATGGCACGCGACAGCAAGTGGGTGATGCCGAGGCGCTCAGCAACCTCTCTCACCTTCTGCTTATCGGCTGCCGAATATCTCCTGAAAAGCTGCCTTTGAAGCGTCAGCCCCGACAGGATCACCTCCGACACGGAGATGGGAAATTTCTTGTCAATCTGATTGATCTGCGGCAGATAGCCTATGTTGATGGAGGTCACCGCCTGCTCCTGCTCGAAGAAGGTGATCCTTCCGGAGGCGGGCCTGATCAGTCCCAGGATCGATCTTAGGAGCGTGGTCTTCCCTCCCCCGTTAGGCCCTATCACGCCCAGGAAATCATCATTGTAGATGGTGAGGGAGACATCCCTCAACACATCTGGTTTATTCTCGTAACCTACATGCAGGTTTGCTAACTCAATCAGCTTACTCATGCTTACGGCGTGATAAGATTGTGGCGATCCTGATTAACTCCTCATCCCACTTGTAGCTCATCGGGTCAATTTCAAACAGGTCAGCGTCGATCTCATCCGCTACCACCCTCGCATTCTTCGCATCGAAACCACGTTGAATAAAGACCGTGTTGATCTTCTCTTTTCGGGCGAGATCTACCAGCTGTTTAACCTGAGAGGGTGATGGATTCTTCCCTTCAAACTCGATGCTGTACTGGTGTAACCCGTAATCACGGGCAAAATAACCCAGTGCGGGATGGTAAATAATGAAAGCGCGGGTGGCAGCATTTTGCAACAACGCCTGGATCGTGCTGTCGGTGGTGTTGATCTTCTGTGTGAGCATCTCGTAATTGGATCGATAAAGCGGTTCATTCGCGGGATCAGCCTTTACGAGTGCCTCCAGCATATTTTTGGTGAACACTTTCATTGCGCGGGGCGATGACCATACATGCGGATCGGACGCTGTGCCCGAATGACCTACACCGGGGTGATCCGCATGATCATGAGCATGTCCGTGCAGATCATCTTCCATCAGGTCAATCCCGCTTGAACAGTCGATGATGGCGACATCCGGATTATTCTCTGCCAGCCGGCTGCTCCACGCCTTCTCGAACCCCAGCTCACCCACCCTGAAGTAGAGGTCACTTTTACCCATGTCGATCATCACCGAAGGTGACGGTTCATAGGTCTCGGGGCTTGTTCCGGGAGGCACCAGCGTATTGATAGTGTATGCATCACCCGCAAGCTGCTCCAGGAAGTAGCGCTGCGGCTCGATGGTCACCGTCACCACTCTCCCCTGGGCTGCATCGTTGGTTTTTGTGGCCGATGTGCATGCAAGTAGCAAGAGAGAGAGCGAAAGAATGGAGAGATTTTTTTTCATAGGATCTTATTGAGTGACAAAAGTACGAATTTTAGCCTGTTAGTGGAAATAGTAAACAAAGATTTCCTATTTTTGTTTGTTCAAGATATTTATGAAAACCATTCTACAAACAACAGACGACGGATCACATACGCTCTATGTGCCGGAGCTCGATGAACACTATCACTCCACGCATGGGGCCATACAGGAGTCGATGCATGTCTTTATCGATGCCGGCCTGCGGCATTGCACCAGCGAAGAGATCAATCTGCTGGAGATCGGCTTCGGCACAGGGCTGAATGCTTTCCTCACCCTGCTCGAGGCGGAGAGATTGCAGAAGAAAATCCATTATACCACACTCGAGCTTTATCCCGTCGCTATTTCAAACGCGACAATGCTCAATTTCAGCGATATCCTTGATCCTTCACGGAGAGATTCCTTCGAACATCTTCACACGGCTCCCTGGGAGGAGTGGGTGCAGGTTACTCCCTTCTTTGGGCTGAAAAAGAGGAACATCGATCTTCACCACTTCCTGCTGACACCGCAGGAGGAGACATTCGAGGTGATCTATTACGATGCCTTTGCGCCAGAGAAACAGCCGGAGATGTGGAGGCCGGAGATATTCGACAGGCTATACGCAATCAGTCGTGACAACGCCCTCCTCACCACCTACTGTGCCAAGGGAGCCGTGCGGAGGATGCTCCAGGCTGCCGGCTTCACCGTAGTGCGCCTTCCCGGCCCCCCGGGAAAAAGGGAGATGCTACGGGCCTCGAAACTGAGACCGCACTCCTGAAGGCTCACATAAGGCTCATCTCCTCACAACGAAGTAACATGCCGGCACCTGATGAAGCAGCATTTCCTGGTGGATCAAAGAACAGCTCAAAGAGAGCGGCATCGATG
>CAYUQE010000082.1:0-9188 GCA_964446805.1 uncultured Proteiniphilum sp.
GAAGGAATGTTCTGGGACTTCAAAGAAAACAGACTCTCACAGGATATGCTCGATCACTTCGGCTTCGACAGGACCCTGATTCCCGAGATAACACCCATCTTCGGCGTGCAGGGTAATGTATCCGCCACAGTGGCACAGGAGCTGGGATTACATCCCGGCACACCGGTCACCTACAGGGCAGGTGACCAGCCCAATAATGCCGTTTCACTCAATGTGTTCAATCCGGGTGAGATCGCCTCCACTGCCGGCACATCGGGTGTTGTCTATGGTGTGCTGGATGATGTGAAATATGATCCCTTGTCGAGGGTCAACATATTCGCCCATGTCAATCATAAACCGGAACAGACCCGCCTGGGAGTGCTCCTGTGCATCAACGGTACGGGCATTCTCAACTCCTGGATAAGGAAAAACATGGTGCCGGGAGAGTTGAGCTATCATGATATGAACATGCTTGCAGCCCGGTCACCCATCGGTGCAAAGGGTATATCGGTGATACCGTTCGGTAATGGCACTGAGCGGGTGCTTGAAAACCGGAATGTGGACTGCTCCTTCCAGGGTATCAACTTTAATATTCACGCCACGTCCGATATTGTACGTGCAGCCCAGGAGGGAATCGTATTCTCCTTTCAGTACGGCATGGAGGTTATGCAACAGATAGGAATGGATATCAGGGTGATACGTGCAGGCAATGCGAACATGTTTTTGAGCCCGCTCTTCCGTGAGACACTTGCCTCAGTAAGTGGAGCAGTTATTGAACTGTTCGACACCGACGGGGCTGCCGGTGCTGCCAAGGCTGCCGGTATGGGTGCCGGCATCTATGCCTCGAGTGGGGAGGCCTTCTCTACCTTGAAGAAGATCACTACCGTGGAACCGGATATAACGAATAGTGAACAGTATCAGCAGGCTTATCAACGCTGGAAATCATACATTTAATATATACTTTTATTTATCTACACATTATTAATTCAATTTATGGAAACTGAAAACAAAACAATGGAGTTTTTCCCGGAAATAGGAAAAATTAATTTTGAGGGCAAAGAGAGCCGTAACCCGATGGCTTTTCGTTATTACGATGCGGAGAAGGTGGTTTATGGCCGCAAGATGAAAGATTGGTTCAAATTCTCGATGGCCTACTGGCACACGCTTTGTGCCGAGTCGAGCGATCCCTTTGGAGAAGAAACCAAGGACTTTGATTGGAATAATGGCAACAGCATCCTTGAGAAAGCCAAGAAGAAGGTAGATGCCGGTTTCGAATTCATGCAAAAGGTAGGTATCGACTATTTCTGCTTTCACGATGTGGATCTGGTGGAGGAAGGCAACTCTCTGGAAGAATATGAAGCCAACCTGAAAGCCATTGTGGCTTACATCAAGGGAAAAATGGCAGCCACCGGAATCAAATTGCTTTGGGGTACGGCCAATGTATTCAGCAACAAGCGTTATATGAACGGAGCTGCCACTAACCCCAATTTCGACAGTGTGGCCTATGCAGCTACACAGATCAAAAATGCGCTCGATGCGACCATCGAGCTGGGTGGTGAGAACTATGTTTTCTGGGGAGGACGTGAAGGGTATATGAGCCTGATGAATACCGACATGAAGCGCGAGAAAGAACATCTGGCCATGATGCTGACCAAGGCACGTGATTATGCAAGAGCAAAAGGTTTTAAGGGCACCTTCTTTATTGAACCCAAACCGATGGAACCGACAAAGCATCAGTATGATGTGGATGCTGAGACGGTGATTGGCTTCCTTCGTGCCCACAACCTCGACAAAGACTTCAAGCTGAACATCGAGGTGAACCATGCAACCCTTGCAGGACATACTTTCGAGCATGATCTGCAATGTGCAGTAGATGCAGGCATGCTGGGCTCCATTGATGCCAACAGAGGTGATTATCAGAACGGCTGGGACACCGATCAGTTCCCTATCGACATCTATGAACTGACACAGGCAATGCTGGTGATCCTTCAGGGTGGCGGCATGCAGGGTGGCGGCACCAATTTCGATGCAAAAACCCGTAGAAACTCTACCGATCTGGAAGATATCTTCATTGCCCATATTGCAGGGATGGATGTCTTTGCGCGTGCCCTGGAAACAGCGGCAGCAATACTGGAGGAGTCACCCTACACGAAAATGAGAGAAGAGAGATACGCCTCTTTCGACGGTGGCATGGGGAAAGCGTTTGAAGAGGGCAAACTATCACTGGAGGATTTACGTGCCTATGCCTTTGAACTGGGTAAGGAACCTGATCAGATCAGCGGTAAGCAAGAGCTTTACGAAGCGATTGTCAACATGTATATCTAACGGGAAAAGTAAATTTCCTCAAGAAGTAAATGGCTGTCTCATTCAATGTTGAGACAGCCATTTTTTCACATTGCAGCTTTTTTATGGACAGGGGAAAAGCGCTTACTTCACATTGAAGGCCACTCTCAACTCTTCGATCTCCTCATCTCCTATGGGTTTCAGTGGTCCTATAGTGGCAGCCATCACCAGTGAGTTGGCGGAAAACTCGGCCACTTCCAGGTAATCGAACGTGTTTAGCAGCTTGTCACCGGTGATGAAAACACTGTCATTCTCGACCATGATGACCCGGTTCTTGTTGAACATCTTCGCCACGCTATCCACATCGTTGTATATCAGTCCGAAAGGGATGGAAGGTACATCCTGCAGGAAGATCCAGCTCTCCGGTATCGTACGCACATCAAATTTGGAGCCGCTCACGGCATGGGCCATCAGGTTGACGGGCTGGGTACAGATGATGGAGTTGATATGGGGGTTCAGCTGATAGATCCGCTGATGCAGTGCCACTGACCTGCTGGGTGTCTTGCCCGCTTCGGCCATGCCATTTTTAATCTGTACCAGATCACTCGGCACAATGTCCCAACGGGCCACGTTACGCGGAGTAATCAGAAAGTCATTCTCTTTCCAGCGCACGGAGACGGTCCCATAGGTGGAGATCATCAACCCCTGGTTACAGGCTCTGCGGATGATGTTCACCATCTCACTGCGGATAGCACGCTCTTCCGAGGGATGATCGATATCCATGAAATGAGGCACATTGGTCGGCAGGTGATGTACATATTGCGATACCTGCTCATCGGACAGGTAGTTCACCTTGCCCAGTCTTTTGCCATTGACGATGGTACGACAGCAGAACTCCAGGGTCTCGAACCGTTGATAGGCATCCATCAGATCGACACCTCCCAGCACCACACCATGGTTCTCCATGATCACCGCTTTATACCGTTTGTCTCTGAATTCAAAGGCAATCTTCTCTCCCAGATCCTCACTCCCCGGTGTTCCGTAAGGGGCAAAACCGATATCGCCACAGATGTCATGTGCCTGCGGCACGATCTTCGTGTCGGGCACAATGCCTGCGATGCTGAAAGCCACCAAGGCAGGCGGGTGTGCATGAATGATCGCCGTCAACTCGGGACGGGATTCATAGATCGCTTTGTGAAAGGGCAACTCCGACGATGGTTTATGCAGGCCAATGATCGTACCCTCTTTTTTCACCTGCATAATATCTTTCACAGTGAGGGAACCCTTGTCTACACCCGAAGGAGTAATCCAGATATCACCGTTCTTATCCCTGATGGAGATATTGCCACCAGAGGTGGTGGTCATGCCACTCTTGTAGATCCTGCCGATGATCACATTGATCTGCTCCACCGGGTGCATTAAGTTTACATCTAATTGTTTCATACTTTTATTTCAGCGGTCAGCGATCAGCATTCAGCTTAATCAGTTATTGTCGAAATGATTGAGTAGGTATGTCTCCGCTTCAACGCTCCACAATCCGTTATGTCTATTACAGATGTGGGCCAGTTCTTGAAACAGATCACTTGTTTCACCCAATTTGTCAAAATCGGCGATAGGTGTCAGGGGCATGGTCAGATGGGTGTAGATCAGTTTCTTTCCTCCCGGTATATCGGGCAGATGATTCGTGGCCTCAGCCACCGCATCCAGCCCTCCGATATGCGTCACCAGACCGGCAGGATCCAGTCCCCGGCTCATGATATCGAGCGCCTCCACCATATCGTCGTTATTGCCTCCGCTGGTGCCCACAATATGGGTATAGGCATAATGGACGTTATAGAAATTGAGCATCGCACTGAAGTGGGGATCACCCGGACCGGCAAAGAAGTTGAGGCAGCCGTCGAAGGCGAGAATCGCATCGCCCTGTTCCACTACGGGCTTTACAGGGGCAAAGACGAACACATCGTCATAGCCTGTATCACCGCTGATGCCCTTCAGATCTTTCACCGGATCTTCCATTTTTCCGGTATTTACATAGCGCAGGTCAATGCCCCGCGAAGCAGCGAATTCAACAGTATAGATCGACGCCGCGCGATCCAGACGCGTCTGGTCCACATCGGTCACCACCAACAGGGAAGGTTTGCGATCTTCACGACGGAGTACATAATTGATGGCAGCAAGGCCCATAGGACCCACTCCGGCCAGTATGGCCATCTTTCCACCATCAACGATCTCCATTCTGTGGGCATAACTGCCGGGAGTGGTGTGGTAATTGGCATGCATGGCTCCTATCACGCAGGAGAGCGGTTCTGCCAGCGAGGCGGGGTAATAACCCTCACCATGATAAGGCAGCAGGCAGTTCTGCTCCATCACCTCATTGGGAATAATCACATAGGTGGCATCACCTCCGATATATTTGTAACTGTAACCGGGGGCGCTCAGTATGCCAACCGGTCCCTCTTCGTAATAGAGTGCCGGCTGGATGGAGAATTTATCGCCTGGCTTGAAATTATCTGCCCATTTTGCCCCTACTTCCAGTAGCTCACCGGCAAACTCATGTCCGATGATGATGGGGTTATCTGCCACGTCATCGGGGATACGTTTATGATCCGTTCCCTGTGAGGATGCTTTGTAGGATGACATGCACAACGAGTCGGAAACCACTTTGGCCAGGATCTCATTCTCATTGATGGGGGGTAATTCAAACTCCTCCAACCGGAGGTCTTTCTTGCCATAAAGTCGTACTGCTCTTGTTTTCATAATGCTGTGATGTTCAATTATCATTTCAGTTTGGTATATTCTTCATTGATGAACTGCTCGAGTTGTTTTTTCGCTCAGTACTTCCGGTTTTCGACTGATACCGCTCCGCTCAAAATATAGCGTGTCGATTTGGCGCTTGAGTTCGCGCACACTCCAAGTCCCTTTGATGCTTTCCGTCTCATAGAATCGCCGTTTTAGGGGGGTTTCGATTGAAAACAGAAGGGTTAAATGCGTATAGGATAAATTGTTTACCAATTTGTCAACATATAGCAATTGTTCCGTAGATTCCTCTTTATCAATCAATTGAAATTGGGCAATCGGTGATTGCCCAATTGAGCTAAAATATTTTTGGAAGAAATGGGGTATATAGACACTTATTTTTGGGTAAGTTTTATAAAATTGGCGATAAAGCTTGAGATTTCTATACGATAATCCCTCTTCATCGAAGACATCTGCGAGATTTTGAAGCAATTTTGCGCCGTATTTTGCGCGGTCCTCCCCATTTTGCTCAAATTCAACAATATAAAAACCAATCAACCAATTTCTGACAGTCAAATGGATATTTACTGCAGAAATTGCATTCTTCCGCAATGTACCGGATATTTGCTGTATGCTCTGTTTTAATTCGTTAAAATTCATGTCGGATAGTCGTCAATCGTAAATTCAATTATATTCTTATCCAGAAAAGCATTCTCCCCGCCACTTCTTCATTTCATTTATCACTTTTCACTTCCATACCTTCCCAGCTTTTTCATCTTGAATCTTGTATCTATGAAAGCATTACCTGCCCCCCCGTGATGGGCAGCGCTTGTCCCGTCTCGCCGCATTGCTCCATCAGGTAGAGTACTCCTTTGGTGACATCCTCGGGTGTACAACCCTTTCGCATAGGCACCTTAGAGAGATAGAACGCTTTGACATCCTCCACGGTTTTCGCACCGGGTACTTTACCCGCCTGCAGGTATTGCACGAAGAGTCCCTTCTCGGGATCACTCCATAGGGGTCCCTCATAGAAGTTACCGGGACAAACGGCATTCACCTTGATACGTGATGGAGCCAGCTCAAGCGCGAAAGACTGTGTCAGCCCTATGCCTCCAAACTTTCCACCTGCATAGGCGAAATTGGCTTTGCTCCCCTCCAGTCCGGATTTGGAATTAATCTGAACAATATCGGCGTAATAGGCATCGTTTGCATATTGTGTCTGTAACATCATGATCTTGCTGACCACTTTCGTACCGTAAAAATAGGCGCTGTAATTGATTTTGGTGACAAAGTCGAAATTCTCGGGCGTCATATCTTCCAGCCCCCCGGCACGCAACACACCGGCGTTACTGATAAAACAGTCAATGCCCCCAAAATGACACACCGTTTCATGCACCAAATTTTCCAGACTTGCCATGTCGGCAACATTTGTTTTCACAAAAAAGGAACGGTTGCTTTTTGCCATCAGATTGAAGTTCTCTGCCGTCGCTCTGCCCGCATCCTCATTCAGATCGGCAATCACTATATTGGCTCCTTCCAGCAGGAGGCATCTGCCGATACCCTCACCAAATCCCTGGGCTGCACCGGTAATCACAATCGTTTTGTTCTCTACACGCCCTTTGGAAGCACCGTTAGCCACACTGCGCCGATAGTTCTCCACCTCCCAATGATCGATGAAATCGATCTGATCATGCGTCATCGGGTGTGCACCGCCAAATGATTGAGACAGGTAGGCCACTTTCATTGCATCTTCAAACACGTCGAGGATGGTATCGCACTGTTTGGCATTGTCACCCACGGCTAACAGGCCTATTCCTTTTATCAGCATCACTTTTGGCGTAAAGCCATACTTCCCGGTAAATGCAGTAATGGCTGTTTCAGCCTCTGAGAGTATTTCTTTGGGCGTTTCCTTGTGTAGGAAAATGTAGTTCGACTTACAATAGACAATGGCATCGGGTGTAAAGGGTTTGGCAATGTTACGTTGATGTTCTTCGTTATCGTAATAATACTTTATCAACTCATTCTTACGCACTTTGAGAGTTTTCAATCCGTTATCCGACAACATCATACGTAGTGCGGGGACGATCTCTTCCGTACAGCGACAGGTATCTCTACCGCCGGCAGGTAATGGTTGAATAATGGCATTTTGAAGCCGTTCCAGGATATCACCATAGATCGTTTTGATCTCCTCAATTCGGTCGGCCGCCACAAAGATACCATGATTCTGTAGCCAGATCACCTGTGGCTCCTCCTGGTACCTTTCCCTGTACACATTGATCTGATCATTCACTTTTTTGAAGAGCAGATAACCCGGATCGGTATATTCCACGTACAATGCTTTATCACCGAACAGTCTTTTCAACTCATTGGCTGCGTTTTGTGCACACATCAGTCCGTTCACCAGAGTGGGATGCAAGTGTACCACATAGGCATAGTTTATCGCATTGTGCATCGATGTCTCTACCGAAGGACGTTTATCCTTCGTGAGGGTGGCCTCAGCCAGATCATTCTTCACCTGCTCTTCACGCTCAGCTGCATTGCTGCTGTAGACTTTACCCGACATAAGATTCAATCTCGACCTGTCCAGCACGGCAAAGCCTTCTTCGGTGATGGTTGCCAGGGATGTACCGCTGGCTTTCACCCATATCTTATCCCTCTCTTTGAAGGAAGTGTTTCCACCGCCGGCAATCACGAAACGGCTATCCACTCCATAAAAATGGGAGATGGATAGTAAATCTTCTATCTGGTTCATACTGTTTTCAACGTTTTTATATATTCCGAATCAGGCAATAGTGCAGTGTGCAAATTACGATGAATGGTGCGCTATCAGCTGCGCTCCCAACTGAACAAATTCCTCTCTTTTTGATCGGTCTGCATGACCCTTTACATTCACATAGCCTTCCAGCTCCTGTGCCACCAGATGCTGGTGTGCGGCGATCACACACGCCCCCTCGTAGTTGATCTGCTTCAGCCGGTCAGTCAGTGGTGTCCGGTTCCGCGCCAAAAGTTCGATAGGCTCCATAGCGGGTGAATTGTGCTCGCTGCCGAAAGTGACCACAAATCCCTGTTCGTGGAGATAGGAAGCATATTTCTCCAGCAGTGAGAGATCATTCCGCGTAGTGATGAACTCCACTGAATGAAACCCACGTTCGGTGAGTTGTTTTGCCACCCGCTCCAGGTCATTTTCAAAGTCGGTGTAACTACCGCCGGCATCGTCACCCAGAAAAGGATAGGTAGGAATGCCTCCCGCAGCCAGTATGATCTCACACACAGTTTGCATTGGCAGAAATGCTTTAGGATCTTCAGGGACGAAGGCAGCTCCGCCCGCTTTCAGCAGGTTGCCACGAATCTCGTTCTCCACTCCGGCGATGTCAATCAATGAGGATTGTAACTGTTTTCCCCCGAAAAGTTTCTCCAGCGCCGGTTTTATTCGTGATTGTTCGTTTTCGAGAAATGTATGGAGCTTCATCCTCAATGCTCTTGCCAGATGTCGTTCACGGAGAGAACCTTTTGTCAGTTCCTTTTTGATCCAATCAACATCGAGTGCAAAGCCTACATTCTCTTTATGAAGTAGTTCGTTCAGTTTTACACACATTTCCTCCACCTGCCTGCTCGACTCGGCACGAACGGTTGCCAGTTGTGTAGCATAAGGTTCCTCCAGTCGGAATGGATAAGCCAACCCTTTACCGCTCAGATAGGTTCGTCCCGGGTTTGCCGGATCATTCACGCGCAGTCCGGCTTTCTGATCCTCTTCATTCAGGCTGATCAGTTCAATGCCGAAAAGCGGATAGAGATGTCGTTTTTTACATCCTATGTACCACTCCTGATAGCCTTCGGCGGTGTAGAAGTCGTTGATGCCAACCACCTTCACCTCTTCGGCAACCGCCCTGTCGAGCGCGTCATCTATATCAAGGAAAGCGCTAAAGGAATAAGGGGTATGCAGATGGGCATTCACATTTACCCCCTCTGCCCTTTCCGGAAAGGAACTCACCGGATGTGGGTCAGTAGATTTTGTCTCCATAAAAATTAAAAATATGCTTCTTTGGGTATTTATCTACCCAGTCATCAATTAGTAATGGGTGAATCAACAGTTCTGTAAATCGATCACTCAGATTCCCTTTTTTCCTCTGTTGATCATCTCACCGTCGGTGAAATTCTCTCCAGGGATATAATCCTTGAGCGGTTGGATG
>CAYUQE010000083.1:0-6895 GCA_964446805.1 uncultured Proteiniphilum sp.
CAACTAAGCCCCGCATTAAAAACCGTTGTAGGTATTCAATTTCTTTTTGTGGCGTTTGGTGCCACGGTACTGGTACCGTTGCTCGTGGGACTCGATCCTTCCACAGCACTGTTCACGGCAGGCATAGGGACATTGATCTTTCATCTGGTAACGAAAGGCATTGTCCCTATCTTTTTGGGCAGCAGCTTCGCCTTCATTGCTCCCATCGTGAAAGCAACGGAATTGTATGGATTAGCAGGAACACTGTCAGGGCTGGTGGCCGTAGGGCTGGTCTATTTCCTGATGAGCGCACTGGTCAAGTGGCAGGGTATAAACCTGATAAAACGCCTTTTCCCGCCTGTAGTGATCGGCCCGGTGATCATGCTTATTGGTCTCTCCCTGGCAGGAACGGGAGTGAATATGGCGAAGGAGGACTGGCTGCTGGCAATTATAGCGCTGGTCACAGCTATCATCGTGAGCATGTTTGCCAAAGGACTGCTAAAGCTCATCCCCATCTTCACGGGGATTATCGCGGGTTACATCGCTGCCACGCTTCTGGGCAAAGTCGATTTCTCGGAGGTGGCGGCAGCACCATGGCTTGCCTTGCCTCAGTTCGTCAAACCCGAATTTTCATGGGGGGCTATCCTCTTTATGATTCCCGTTGCCATTGCACCGGTGATTGAACATGTGGGTGATGTATATGCCGTAAGTCAGGTGGCAGGCAAGGATTTTGTGAAAAACCCGGGTCTGCACCGCACCATGCTGGGTGACGGTATTGCGTGCTGTATATCGGGCTTTATCGGGGGACCGCCCGTGACCACCTACTCGGAGGTGACAGGAGCCATGGTGCTCACCAAGGTGACCGATCCTGTCGTCATTCGCATCGCGGCAATCACAGGGATTGTTTTTTCGCTGGTGGGGAAAATAAGCGTGCTTCTTAAATCGATACCGGGCTCCGTGCTAGGAGGTATCATGTTACTGCTTTTCGGCATGATTGCCGCTACAGGGGTGAACAACATGGTACAAAACAGAACTGACATGAGCAACACGCGTAATCTCATCATTGTATCACTCATCCTCACAACCGGTATCGGTGGTGCTGTGCTGCAGATTGGGAATATCAGCATGACGGGAATAGGTCTTTCAGCGCTAGTGGGAATTGTCCTCAACCTTATCCTTCCTAAAACGAAGGAGCATGATGGGATGCAATCGACTGAAGGTGAATAGAACAGTGAATTGATCGCTTCACGTGTACACTAATATATATGTTTGAAGAGGGTGACCGATGAAATAGAGGTCCCCCTCTTTTTACATGCGCATGAATGCGGATCATTTATCTTCAAAAACTTCATACACTGGTTTGCATATTTTTGATTACTTTTGCAGGATAAACATGAATCAATGAAAGAAGATAAAAGTCAGTTATTGAGTTATGCCATGCACTCCGGACTATTTATGGGTTTTTTCTGGGTAGTGAAGTACCTTTTTGTAATTATTGGTACGCACATGCCCCCGATCAATTTTATTGGTTCCCTCCTAAGCATGGGTACTCCTCTCCTGTTGTTTTATTTTCTGGTGAAGTACAATGCCGGGCTGGCAGAGAGTAAAATGAGTTACTGGCATGGCGTACAGTTTTCTATCATGCTCTTCTTCTTCGCCTCTATTCTGGAATCACCGATCGTATTTGTACATGTGAAATGGATTGATCCTGCTTTCATATCCATTCTCTACGACAAAATGATTCAGATGGCACAATCAATGGAGATCAGCAAGTCACTTGTCGCCCAGCTCGGAGAACAGTCGCTTCCTACCCCTTTCACCTTTATATTCAACAATGTGATCATGGCAGATCTCTTTTGGGGGTTGCTGCTCTCATTGATCATCGTCCCCCTGGCCATACGCTACAAACCAAAGTATAACCTCTAAACACAATTTCCGACAAATGGATATTTCAGTTGTCATACCCCTACTGAACGAAGAGGAATCTCTTCCCGAACTACATCGCTGGATTGTCCGAGTGATGGAGGAGCATGATTTTTCATACGAGATCATTTTTGTTGACGACGGGAGTACCGACCGGTCATGGGAGATCATCCAACAGCTTCACGAAGAATCGGAGAACGTAAAAGCAATTAAGTTTCGCCGTAACTACGGTAAGTCACCTGCGTTGCATTGTGCTTTCGAGAAAGCAGAGGGTGATGTGATCATTACCATGGATGCTGATCTGCAGGACAGTCCCGACGAGATACCCGAACTCTACCGGATGGTGAAAGAGGATGGATACGATCTGGTCTCCGGTTGGAAGAAGAAGAGATACGACGACAGACTGACGAAAAACTTGCCGTCGAAACTGTTCAATGCCACAGCCAGGAGAATATCGGGGATTAAGATCCATGATTTTAACTGTGGGCTGAAGGCTTATGATCAGTCGCTGGCCAAAAGTATCGAGATTTACAACGACATGCATCGCTACATACCCGTTCTTGCGAAGAATGCGGGATATACAAAAATCGGTGAGAAAGTGGTGCAGCATCAGTCGCGCAGATATGGAAAGAGTAAGTTTGGGGCGAACAGGTTCGTGAATGGTTACCTCGATCTGATGACACTTTGGTTTCTAAATAGGTTCGGGAAAAAACCGATGCACTTTTTCGGATTATGGGGTAGTGTGATGTTCTTTTTGGGTTTTATTGCGGTGATGCTTGTAGGTGGCATGAAATTGTATGACATGCATCAAGGTAACCCCTATCGCCTTGTGACCGATTCGCCCTATTTCTACCTCTCACTCACGATGATGATTGTGGGAACCCTCCTCTTCCTCGCGGGATTTCTAGGTGAGCTGATCTCCCGGAATGCAACTGAGAGGAACTTCTACAGGATTGAAAAGGAACTTTGAGATAAATACTAAAAAATGAAAACAAAAAATAGCTTCCTCCATTTGTTGTTCATCTCTGTGACGTTGCTGTTATCCTGTAATGCTGACAGGGATAAAAAGGATTATACCTATCACCAGGAACAGGGTGAGATTTTCACCACTGGTTACCATATCAAGTATGCCTACAACCGATCGTTGAAGGAGGAGATTGAGGCAGAATTGTATCAGTTCGATCTCTCCCTGAATCCCTTCAAGGAGAATTCAGTCATCTCCAGAATCAACCGTAATGAGCCGGTGAAACCCGACTCGTTTTTCATGAAAGTATTCTTGAAGTCGATGGAAGTATCACGAAAAACAGAGGGGATGTTTGATATTACCATCTCACCGCTGATCAATGCATGGGGCTTCGGTTTTCAAAATATGGATCATGTCACTCCCGCCACCATCGACAGCCTGAAACAGTTTGTTGGCTTCAATAAAATTGCCATAGATAGTGAGGGGTATATCCAGAAGGCAGACCCCCGTATAACACTGAACACCTCGGCTATCGCCAAGGGTTACTCATGCGATGTGATAGCACGCCTGCTGGAAAGCTACGGTATTGAGAACTATATGATCGAAATTGGGGGTGAGGTTACAGCCAAAGGGGTGAATGACCAGGGTGTCTGTTGGCGCATAGGTGTGGATAAACCTATTGATGATACCACCGGCATGCAGCATGAGCTGCAGGTGATTCTCTCTCTTTGTGATAAATCACTGGCCACCTCCGGAAATTACCGCAACTACTATCTCAAGGAGGGAAAGAAGTATGCGCACACTATCGATCCGCATACCGGCTATCCGTCACAACGCGACATTCTTGGTGCGACCGTGATAGCCGATGATTGCATGACTGCAGATGCATACGCTACCGCTTTCATGGCGATGGGCATCGAGCAATCAAAAAAGATAGCGAAAGAGATCGCAGGCTTGCACTATTACTTTATCTATCAATTGCCCGACAGTACGTTGGGCACCATTTATTCCGAAGGTTTTGAACAGTTTTTCGCCAATTAATAAAAGACAAACACATTTATCATTCAACTCAATCATTCTATGCGTACACCACATTTACTGACACTGCTGCTGCTGCTTTCTTCCTTGTCGGTACTGCCACAAGGGAGTGACTCAACATCCTATCCGGGTATTACGATCGACGGGACCATAAAAAATAAACTTGAATATGCCACCGAAACGGGTATGTCCCGCTTTTCGGTGAGAAACTCACGAATAGGGGCAAAAGGGATGATCAACCCTTACTCTTCCTACAGAGTACAGATTGAGCTGAGCGATAATGGCGATTTTAAAGTGCTCGACCTGAGTGGCACACTCGAACCGCTCGAGGGGCTCTCCTTCACACTGGGACAGACAAGTATCCCCTTGTTCAACTCCTATGTCGTGGCACCCGGCTCGATGATGTTTGCCAACCGTGCCTTCCTCGGGAAGTATTTCCTCAGTACCAGGGACCTTGGTCTGCTGGCCAAGTATGCCTTTGACATGGGCATGATACCCGCATCAGTGGAAGCAGGTATCTTCAATGGCAATGCGATCAATGACCCTGTCTGGAAAAAGAAAAAATCCTTCGGTGCACGCGTTGAACTGGGCAGCATGAAGGGTGCGCGGGTAACAGCCAAACTGTATGACTACCCGAGGGACGAGAACCAGCATTTTCTTTTCTATGGTGCCGATTTCAGATATCAGGCAGATAGATGGAAAGTGGAGACAGAAATGATGAAAAGAGAGAGTCAAACGGAGCTCTATTCCGATATGCTCTCTTACTATCTGCAGGGTGCCTATCGTTTCCCAATCAAGGGAAGAGTGTTTGATTATCTGCTACCAGCCGTACGCTGGGATGGTATTGATGAAAGACTCGATGAATCAGGTTTTGATGTCAATCGCCTCACAACAGGTTTAGGCTTTGGCTTCGACCAGAAAAAATATGCAACGATGGTTCGCTTCGATTACGAATGGTATATTGTGAATAACAAAATGGCCATCTTTGCAGTAGAACCGGAAATGGATTCCAACAAATTCACAGTAGAACTGTTGATCACATTCTGATTAAAAATGCAAATCATCAAATTATGAAAAAGATTCTTGTAACCTTTTGTACTACCGTTTTCATCCTGGCTTCCTGTACCGGAAACAAAACAACCTCGTTACTTTTTGATGGTCAAAACAGTGATCAGTGGAGTACGCAGGGTCATATATCAGTCAACGAAGGAATACTTCAGTTGAATGAAGGTGCATCGATGGTGCTTAAAAAGGGAAATTACACCAATTTTGAATTGCGTGTCACTGCTCGAACGGTGGATAATGGCAAGGGGGCGATTGCATTTCATACCGACGATACCATGGAGAAGGGGTATCAGGTTGCACTGAACAACGATGCCGGGAGTGCACAATGGTGGACAAAAACAGGCAGCCTGCTGGGTGTGCGTAACCTTACAAAGTCGATCGTAAAGAAAAACGAGTGGTTCGAGATGGTGATCCGCGTGGAAGGAATGGCGATCACTGTGAAACTGAATGGCGAAACGGTGGTGGAATACATACAACCGGCATCACCCTACCGTACAGCTGACAATGCAACCCAACTACTCTCAAGTGGGAAGATTGCCCTGAAAAACGACGAAGGTATCCTCGAGATTCAATCAATGTCGGTAACTCCCCTCTCCGAGAAGATTGACAGGACAAAGCAACAGTCAGAAGCGATCGATGAAACCACTGATGCTATTATCAGACTGCATCAGGAGAACTTCCCCGTGCTTGACTACCATGTACATCTGAAAGGTATCACTGCAGCGCAGGCTGCTGCCCAGTCACGCAGGTATGGCATCAACTATGCGCTGGCTCCTAACTGTGGAGTAGGCTTTCCCATCACCAGCGATGAGGAGGTGATCGACTATCTCAAAGTGATGGAGGGACAACCATTTATTCAGGCAATGCAGGGTGAAGGACGAGAGTGGCCGGAGACGTTCTCAAAAGAGGTGCGTGATCGGTTCGACTATGTCTTCACCGATGCGCTTACGTTCACAGATACCAAAGGTCGTCGTACCCGTCTCTGGATACCTGAAGAGGTGTTTATCGAGGATGAAGATCAATACATGGATCTTATTGTGGAGAAGATAGAGGATGTGATGGAGGAACCGATGGATGTCTATGTAAACCCCAATTTCCTTCCCGATGTGATGAATGACCGTTATGATGCTTTCTGGACGAATGAACGCATGGACAAGGTGATCGCGGCAATGGTATCAACGGGTAAGGCGCTGGAGATAAATCACCGGTATAAGATCCCTCACAAAGCCTTTATACTGAAAGCAAAAGAGGCAGGATTGAAATTTACCTTCGGCACCAATAACGCTGATGGTGATTTTGGCAAGATGGCGTACTGCTTTCAGATGAAAGAAGAGTGCGGCATCACTGCTGCCGATATGTACAAACCCACTATAAAGGAATGAACGCAAGAATAACACCCGACTACATCTCCGATCTGGAGGAGAATGAGATATTTGTCTTTGGAAGCAATCTTGAAGGCAGCCACGGAGGAGGCGCGGCAAAGACAGCTCATGAGAAATTTGGTGCACTCTGGGGAAAGGGGGCAGGCTTACAGGGACAATCCTATGGAATACCCACCATGCATGGCGGCGTGGAGGATATCCAGCCCTATGTGGATGAGTTGATCGACTTTGCCCTCGCTAACCCCGGGCTGCAGTTTCTCGTAACACGTGTCGGCTGCGGCATTGCAGGCTTCCATGATTCGGAAATCGCTCCTCTTTTCAACCGTGCAGCTGCGGTGCCAAATATCTACCTGCCCGAAAGCTTCTGGCACTATCTCCACAAGTAATTTTACCCAACAGCACGTAAAAAAGCCCGATGCAATTGCACCGGGCTTTTTATACGTATCTATATTTCTTATTCAGCTGATGCTTCTTTCTTCTCTTCAGCAGCTGGTGCTTCTTCAACTGCAGGTGCTTCTTCAACCGCCGGAGCTGTTTCTACCGC
>CAYUQE010000083.1:7113-9184 GCA_964446805.1 uncultured Proteiniphilum sp.
CAGGTGCTGCTTCTACAACAGGTGCTGCTTCTACAACAGGTGCTGCTTCTACAACAGGTGCTGCTTCTACAACCGGAGCTTCTTCCACAACCGGTGCTTCTTCCACAACCGGTGCTGGTTCTACAACCGGTGCTGCTTCCACAACCGGTGCTTCTTCTACAACCGGTGCTTCTTCTACAGTAGCCACAGGTACAACCGGTGCATTCGCTGCAGCTTCATCGGTTCTTTTCTTTGCCAATGCTTCAGCTCTTGTTTTGTTTACCTCTTTTTCGGCATCCATACGGGCTTTTTCATCAGCACGTTGTAACGCTTCATCTTTCAGTTTCAATGAATGAGTAGCCTGTTGTTTGTTATTTTTCCACGCTTCAAATCTCTTCTCGGCTTCAGCCTGGTCAAATGCGCCTTTAGTCACGCCACCCAAAAGGTGTTTCTTCATCAATACGCCTTCATCCGATAGGATATTGCGTACGGTGTCGGAGGGTTGTGCCCCTGTTTGCAGCCAATACAAAGCTCTGTCGAAATCTAAAGTGATCGTAGCAGGATTAGTGTTCGGGTTGTATGAACCAATCCTTTCAATATACTTTCCATCCCGTGGAGCTCTGCTATCTGCAACAATAATCTGATAAAAAGGATAGTTCTTGCGTCCTCTTCTCTGTAAACGTAGTTTTGTTGCCATTTAGTAGTTCTTTTTAAATGAGTATAATTTGTATTTGCGGCTGCAAAGATAGCAATAATTATTTGATGCACAAAATTTATCGACAATCACTCTATTCCTGGGATCTCGCGTTTGCGAAACAGCATGTTATTTCGCGATTTGTTGAAGATTGTGCTGCCGCGGTCACTCCCCTTTCTCCGTTTGCTGCGTTCATCTTCAGGCAGATGAAACAGATGCCTGCAATCGTCGGTACAACAACCATCCATCTCGGCAGCACACGCCCTGCACTGGATAAACAGGAGGTGGCACCCTTCGTTATTGCAGTTGGTATGCGTATCGCAGGGTGCACCACACTGGTGACAACGGGCTATCACATCATCGGTAATCCGTTCACCCAGCCGTTCATCAAAAACGAAATTTTTACCGGTAAACTTCACCGGAATATGTTGTTCCCTTGCTTTGCGCACATATTCGATGATACCTCCCTCCAGATGGTAGACGTTTTTAAACCCGTTATAAAGCAAATAAGCACTTGCCTTTTCACAACGGATACCCCCCGTGCAATACATCACGATGTGCTTCTCTTTGTGCTCCTGCAACATTTCTACGGCCATGGGCAACTGCTCGCGGAAAGTATCGGAGGGTATTTCAATTGCATTTTCAAAGTGCCCCACTTCATATTCATAATGATTGCGCATATCCACGACGATGGTGTCGGGTTGCTGCGAAATTTCATTATATTCGTTCGCATTGAGATATTTGCCCGTTTTAGAAGGGTCGAACTTCGGTTCATCGATATTATCGGCAACCACTTTATGACGTACTTTCATACGCAGCACCCAAAACGATTTGTTCGTATCGTCTACTGCCACATTCAGGCGGATACCGTTCAATGCCGGATCGGTATTGGACAGGATAGCACGAAAAGCATCCATATTGTTTTCCGGCAACGAGATCTGTCCGTTAATTCCTTCATGCGCAATAT
Source organism: uncultured Proteiniphilum sp. (assembly GCA_964446805.1). Taxonomy (GTDB): domain Bacteria; phylum Bacteroidota; class Bacteroidia; order Bacteroidales; family Dysgonomonadaceae; genus Proteiniphilum. Next base: position 8,754 of record CAYUQE010000083.1, read on the forward strand.
AGACTCTGCCAAACACCCCGATCTCGTTGAATTGAATGTATAGATTATCCCTAAAAAGGGGTGGATCTGCTATATGGAAATATTTGTAGAAAGAGATCGTCCTACGAGGTTCCACATCCTTTAGCATCTGCAATTTCAGCTCTTTGTTGGAAATACGGTTATGGAGTATCGACATAAGCAGTTAATGGGTTGAAAATAATAGATCAATGGCGCAACACTACCCTCTCACGATCTTCACCTCGTAATTCGGAAAGCATAGGAATAAGAACAATGAATGCTGGCGTTTGGTTCAGGCAGTGAGATGCAAAAATAACCTGCCATTCACTGTCATATACAAAGGAAAACCCGCTCATAAAGCGGGTTAAATGTGATCCGCCTGGGGCTCGAACCCAGGACCCCATCCTTAAAAGGGATGTGCTCTACCTGCTGAG
>CAYUQE010000084.1:0-9085 GCA_964446805.1 uncultured Proteiniphilum sp.
GAACCCCTCTTTCAAGAATGAAAATCTTGCGTCCTAACCGATAGACGAATGGGCCCTGTTCGGGCGTTGACCCCATTGACATATGTTGATATCTCAATTGCGGGTGCAAATATAGAATCTTTTTCCGAAAGCACAAAACTTTTTTTACACAAATAGCCATTTTTCTTTGCACTCCCTTTTATATATGGTCAAAACAGGAAAAAACTTTTTTTTACCTTGTTTATATTGCTGCATTCAAATATTATTCTTATTTTTGCACCCCGTAAATAAATGAAGATAACAAACAGCAACAATATAATCGTATGAAAAGAACATTCCAGCCCTCTAACAGAAAGAGAAAAAACAAACACGGATTCCGCACCAGAATGGCTTCGAAAAACGGAAGAAGAGTACTTGCATCTCGTCGCGCCAAAGGCAGAGCAAGATTAACTGTGTCCGACGAGTATTAGTAGAAAAAGATATTTCCAATAAAGACAGGAATGGGGAAAACCCTGTTCCTGTTTTTTTGTTTCTATCGACCCCATAAGATGATTTACGCTCTCTTTTTCCATTCCTCTCCCTTTCACTGTAATATTTTTTGTATTTTTGTATCCGGTAAGCTTATGCACTTATACGCACAATTGTTATGAGCAAAAAACAGATTAAAAAATTCATTTTTGGTGACATCGTCGTGAGAAATCTGCTGATCATCATTGCCAGTAGCATCCTCCTCTTACTGCTATCGTTGTTAATGCTGCGATTTTACACGAGGCACGGACAGAATGTGGTTGTACCGCCACTCGAAGGACTGCAGGTGAATGAGGCGAACACGCTCCTCCATGCAAGAGGGTTGCATGCCGAAGTGGTTGACTCCATCTACAACCGCGATGCTGTACCGGGGGCGATCATCGACCAGACACCCAAAGGAGGCAATAAGGTGAAGGAGGGGCGCTCCATCTATATAACGATCTATTCCAAAAGCCCACAGCAGATTGCAGTGCCGGGACTGGTTGACTACTCTACCCGACAGGCAACCGCATTGTTGAACTCAATGGGTTTTAACCAGATCATGATCGAGGAGGTTCCTTCGGAATATACCGGTCTGGTGATGGCGGTGAAGTATCGGGGCAAGACACTCAGCTCCGATGAAAAGATACCTGCCGGCTCACCCATCACGCTGGTGGTTACCAGTGGTTACCTTGCCGATTCATTACGGGTTGACAATGAATACATCGTACCACCGGGACAGGTCGACAACGGAAACAATACGCAACCGTCGCAAGAGGGTGAGATTGACCATTCATTTTTCTAACAAACAACTTTGTGACTGATACTATTCCAGCTGAGATCGATTTTTTTCCGGATGAAGATGATGACCTTACCGAGGACTCACCTGACAAGGATCAAATGTATGAACACTATCGGTTTGTAGCCGATAAGGGGCAGCACATGCTGCGCATCGATAAATTCTTGTCCGTAAGGATTGAGGGCATCTCGAGGAACAGGATCCAGCAGGCTGCAGATGCAGACTGCATACTGGTCAATGATCAGCCTGTAAGATCGAGCTATAAGGTGAAACCGCTCGACGTCATCTCCATCGTCATGGACAGACCGCGTCGTGAGCTGGAGATCACCGCCGAGGATATCCCGCTGAACATCGTTTACGAAGATGATGAACTGATGGTGATCAACAAACCGGCTGGCATGGTGGTACATCCCGGACACGGGAACTACAACGGAACACTGGTCAATGCGGTGGCATTTCATCTGAAGCAGGACTCAATTGTCGATCTCGATGATCCGAGGCTTGGGCTGGTACACCGAATAGACAAGGACACCTCCGGTCTGTTGCTCGTGGCCAAGACACCCGAAGCCAAGACGCTCCTCTCGGCACAGTTCTACAGGAAAGAGACAAAACGATACTATGTAGCCCTTGTCTGGGGAAATGTGGCAGCAGAGAGCGGAACCATCGAAGGCAATATCGGTCGTGATCCCAAGGACAGGCTGATGATGCGTGTATTCCCCGACGGTGATCACGGCAAGACAGCTGTCACCCACTACACCGTGCTCGAACGCTTTGGATATGTCACCCTGGTACAATGTAGGCTGGAGACAGGACGCACCCACCAGATCCGTGTACACATGAAGCTGCTTGGACATCCTCTCTTTAATGACGCCCGTTACGGCGGCAACGAGGTGCTGCGGGGTACTCATTTTGCCAAATACAAACAGTTTGTCTATAATTGTTTCTCCCTCTGTCCCCGCCAGTGTCTTCATGCACGCACGCTGGGGTTCGTACATCCTAAAACCGGGGAAGAGATCTACCTGGAGAGTGAGATACCGGAAGATATGCAGGCAGTAATTGAGAGATGGCGTGCTTATACCGCCTCGAGAGAGATTTGATTGTTCCACATTAACCGTTCAATTGAAATGAAAAAAAATATTGCCATCATCTGGGGTGGTTACTCGTCGGAAAAGATTGTTTCCGAGAAGAGTGCGGCAGGCATCTGCTCCTTCATCGACAAAGAGAGGTACAACATCTTCAGTGTGATGATCGATCGTGAAAGGTGGGAAGTAAGTTACAACGGCACGACCCTCCCACTCAACAAAAATGATTTCAGCTTTATAGCCGACAATCAGCATATCCTGTTCGACTTTGCCTATATCACCATTCACGGTACGCCCGGCGAAGATGGTACCCTGCAGGGCTATTTCGATATGCTGGGCATCCCCTACTCCAATAGTGGGGTGTTGGCGTCTGCACTTACCTTCAATAAATTTGCCTGCAACCATTTCCTGCGAAGCTTCGGAATTGAGGTAGCCAATGCAATCATCCTTCGAAAAGAGGATCCCTTCCTCACTGAAGAGATCATCTCCAAACTGGGGCTGCCGCTCTTTGTGAAACCCAACACGGGAGGATCGAGCTTTGCCACCACGAAAGTGAAGGCAGCATCGCAACTCGCAAGTGCCATAGAAGAGGCTTTCCTCGAGTCAGCGGAGGTGATCATCGAGTGTTACATCTCCGGTACCGAGGTTACCTGTGGCTGTTTTGAGACCCAGAAGGGATTTACAGTGCTGCCACTGACAGAGGTGGTCACCGCGAACGATTTTTTCGATTACAATGCCAAATATCATGGTGAGGTGGAAGAGATCACACCGGCACGCTTACCTGAGGAGATCACCCTCGCCATTCAAAGGGAGACAGCGCGTATCTACCGGCTTACGGGAGCCAGGGGTATTGTCCGTGCCGACTACATCATCTCACAAGAGAGGCCCGTACTGCTGGAGGTGAATACCACACCGGGGATGACCACCACCAGCTTCATCCCGCAACAGGTGGCCGCAGCAGGGCTGAGTATGAAGGATGTGCTTACCGATATTATTGAATATGCCTATCACCAGCAAAAAGGGAAATAGTAAAGAAAGAGAGGCATGTACACGAAAACCCTCACTCACTTCTTCATGCTGCATGCGTATTGAATGGATATAATCTTTCGATAGTGTTATTTTATTGCGCTATTACAATCACCATTTAAATAAAATCGACTATATTTGTAGACTGATAGATGAGTTATATTTAATATAGACAGATGATTACCATGTAATTACATCAACCGAAAGCACTTGTTTCATTTATTCGTTATTCACTTTTATTCTTTTCGGTAATAATGATGCATGATGACTACTAAACTTTGAAAAAATGGAAAATATTATTCAACATAGTTTTGATGACATTCGCCCTCTACGTGATGATGAAGTTGAAGCTACTATTGAAAAAATTACTGCTGACAATTACTTTCGTCAAACGGTTGTTCCATACATTGAAACAGCAACCTGGAAGAATCTCATTCAAACCATGAAGCGATGCAAAACAGTGTATGATTTCCAGAGAACGATCACTAGTCCGATATTATTGAAACTCTTCGATGTAACCCAAACTAAAATTAACAGTTCAAACTGGAATTACACCAAGGGCGGAAGAAGTCAGCTCTACATCTCAAACCACCGTGATATTGTGTTGGATGCGGCCATTCTCAATATACTCATGCTCCTCAATAAAAGAGAAACGGTAGAGATAGCCATCGGTGATAATCTGCTTTTCATTCCCTGGGTTGCCGATATCGTACGGCTGAACAAAAGTTTCATTGTCAAGCGCAATCTACCCATCAAACAGTTGCTGGAAAACATCAATCATCTCTCCGCATACATCAGCCAGACAATCATAGAACGTAACCAGTCTATCTGGATTGCACAGAGGGAAGGACGAGCCAAAGATGCAAACGATCGGACCCAGATAAGTGTGCTCAAGATGCTTTCACTCTATCATAAGCACAATCCGTTAGAAGCTTTAACAAATCTTAATATCGTCCCTATCTCGCTCTCCTATGAATATGATCCATGCGATTATCTGAAAGCGAAGGAGTCTCAAATGAAACGGGATAATCCGGAACATAAGAAGACTTTTTTTGATGATGTGGAAAATATGAAGACGGGGATCATGGGCTACAAAGGGAGGGTTCATCTCCAGTTTGGACGTCCTATCAACGATAAATTGGAAAAGCTGGACAAGGAGATGGACAAAAGCGCCATCTTCTCGAACGTTGCCTCGATCATTGACCGGGAAATACACCTCAACTACCTCTTTTTCACCCATAATTATATAGCATACGATTTAATGACTGACAGTCATACTTTTATGCATAAATACAGTATGGTTGACAAGCACAATTTTGAAAAATATATCACCAGGCAGGTGGACAAAATCGAAGTTGCAAATAAGGATGAAGCGTTCTTGCGCTCAACAATAATTGTGATGTATGGAAATACGTTAAAAAATTATCTGGAAGCACTGGAGAAATGAAATGAAACGTCCACTCTCATTACTTATACCCATCCTACTATTGTCTCTTTTGACAGGTTGTGAGAAGGAACCGGAGCGCATGGATAATTATCTTGTCAATTTTGCCACGGTACGCAAAGAAAATACCCACTATCGTTTTCGTCTGGATAACAACCAGCTCCTGGTTCCCGAGAAGTTGGACGACTACAATGGCCGTGATGGCCAGAGGGTTATCATCAACTACACCCCTTTGAAGGGTGATACCGTTCACATAAGGCGTATCTCCGATATTTTCACCGACGTGATCCAGCTCGATGGTTTTCCTGAAAAGTATGTAGATGATCCGGTGAAGATTCAGAGTGTATGGGTAGGGAGTAACTATCTGAACATGATCATGGAAATTGAATACCACAGTGTGCCGCACGTGGTCTCGCTCTTCCGTGATCCCTCATCCGATACCATCGACCTCTGGTTCAGCCATTCCCGCAACAATGACCCACGTGGTTATCAAAGGAGAATGTATGCCTCTTTTTCGTTGCAGCACCTTCGCGACGGGAGCACTACCACCCCGATCCCTTTCCGGCTTTTTATCAACACACCTGGCGGCAGGCGTGAGTTTCAGCTGGAGTTAAGATAAAAGATGCAGTGAAATCGCCACGGTGACTACACCCGCGTTGCTCCAGTCTCTTCAATTAATTGAAACCTCCGTTCATTGCTTCTTCATCGTTTGTGGACGATGGTATTGCTTCTTCATCGATGGTAAAATCAATGGGTAGCAGGCACTTTACATTCACCTTCACACCCCCGTTTTCACCGGGAATCCACCTTGGCATCAAACCGAGCACGCGTACAGCCTCATCATCCAGTTGCGGATGCAAGCCATCCACCACCTCAATGTTGGTGATCAAGCCCTCGGCAGTAACGATGAAAGAACAGAGAATACGACCTTCAATCCCATTTTGACGGGCCTCCTGCGGATAACGTATATTGTGTGAGATAAACTGTCCCAGCGTGGTTGCGCCGTTGGAATATTCAGGCATCCTGTCCACGATGGTATAGATATCACTATTCTCAATGATCTCCCTGTCTGTCTTGGCATAGGCCTTGGCAGTGGCCGAGGAGGAAGGCCTGGTGGTGGTGGCTGCACGTGCATTTTTATTCAACTTGAAATACATGGGCACGTAACTCTCGGAGCGTACGATCTCACCCTTGTATCTTGCCGGACGCCAGGGGGGCATCTGCTTCAGGATACGCAGTGCCTCCTCGTTTAGCAGCGAATCGGCATTATGGATCATCTTGAAGTTGGAGAGTGTCCCATCTTTCTCCACAACAAAGGTATAAACAACCAGTCCTTGAGCCTCACGGGCAACGGCATCAGCAGGATAACGCAGTGTGTTGGCGATGAAACGGTGCATCTCTCCCGACCCGCCTGAGTACATCGGAATCACATCAGGATCTTCAATAATGCTATTGCTCACCGACAGTGGCGGCTCCTGAGCCATCAGTGAAGTGTGGTGAGTAGCGATACCTACGGTGAGAAAACTCACCGATAAAATAAGTAGAAATCTACGTATATGCATGTGACAGTAGTGGTGTGTGTGAATATTCTTAATTGTACCGCAAAGATAACAAAACAACAGTTGCATCGCAAATGAAAAAAATCATTCCTGACGATCATGCCATGTAAATGCTATTCGCTATCAATGCTTTCCAGTAATAATCAGAGTGAATTGCATCCATTGTAAAGATAGTCAGATTCAGGTTACAGATGAATTAACAGGTTGTATCACAATAAATATGACTATTAACGAAAATATCTGCTTGAAAAAGCGTATCTTTGCGCCCCTAAAAGATTGTTTTATGCAAAATATTCGTAATATAGCCATCATTGCTCACGTAGATCATGGCAAGACTACACTGGTGGACAAAATGTTGATGGCCGGTCACCTGTTCAGAGATAACCAGCCAACGGAAGATCTTTTTCTCGACAGTAATGACCTTGAACGTGAACGTGGTATCACCATCCTTTCGAAGAATGTCTCTATCCGATATAAAGATATCAAAATCAACATTATTGACACCCCGGGTCATGCCGATTTCGGGGGAGAAGTAGAACGGGTACTCAATATGGCTGACGGCTGCCTCGTAGTGGTCGATGCTTTTGAAGGACCGATGCCGCAAACGCGTTTCGTGCTCCAGAAAGCACTGGAGATAGGACTGAAACCCATCCTGGTCATCAACAAGGTAGATAAACCCAACTGTCGCCCCGAAGAGGTGCAGGAGAACGTGTTCGACCTGATGTTCAGTCTCGATGCCACCGAAGAACAGCTTAACTTCCCCACTATCTACGGATCTGCCAAACAAGGCTGGATGTCTGACGACTGGAAGAAACCATCCGACAACATCATGCCCCTGCTTGATGCCATCATTGCACATATCCCTGCACCAAAACTGAGGGAGGGAACTCCGCAAATGCTCATCACCTCACTCGACTACTCCAACTATGTGGGACGTATCGCCGTGGGGCGTGTACACCGCGGAGCGATTCGCATGAACAAGGATTATGCGCTCTGCAAGCGCGATGGAAGCATCAAGAAGATACGCATCAAGGAGCTGAACGTGTTTGAAGGGTTGGGCAGGGCTAAAATGGATGAGGTGACCTCAGGCGATATCTGTGCACTGGTAGGGATAGAAGGTTTTGAAATTGGGGACAGTATCACCGACCTTGAGAACCCACAGCCGCTCGACCCTATTGCCATTGATGAACCTACCATGTCAATGATGTTCACTATTAACACTTCACCTTTCTTCGGCAAGGATGGCAAATATGTGACCTCACGTCATATCTATGACCGTCTGATGCATGAGCTGGATAAGAACCTGGCACTGCGTGTGGAGGCGACGGAGAGCGCTGACTCATGGACTGTCTTTGGTCGCGGTGTGCTCCATCTCTCAGTGCTGATCGAGACCATGCGTCGTGAAGGTTATGAGCTGCAGGTGGGTCAGCCGCAGGTGATCATCAAACAGATTGGAGGCGAGAACTGTGAGCCTGTGGAGCAACTCACCGTCAATCTGCCTGAAGAGTCGGCCAGCAAAATCATCGATGTGATCACCCGCCGCAAGGGGGAGCTACTCACGATGGAAAGCAAGGGAGACCGTATGCATATGGAATTTTTAATCCCTTCGAGGGGTATCATCGGATTGAACAACATCGTACTCACACTCTCTGCCGGTGAAGCCATCATGGCACACCGTTTTCTGGAATATCAACCCTGGAAGGGGGTCATCGAGAAAAGACAGAATGGTTCCATCATTGCCGGCGAGTCGGGGAATGCTTTTGCCTATGCACTGGATAAGCTGCAGGACAGGGGTCGTTTTTTCATTCATCCACAGACCGACATCTATCAGGGACAGGTTGTGGGAGAGCATAGCAAGGAGGGCGATCTGGTTGTGAACGTGACCAAATCAAAGAAGATGTCCAATGTGCGTGCTTCAGGAACCGATGACAAGGCACAACTGGCACCACCCGTTATTTTCAGTCTCGAGGAGGCGCTGGAGTACATTAAGGAAGATGAATATGTGGAGGTGACACCCAAGCATATGCGTATCAGGAAAATTTTCCTTGATGAGAACGACCGCAAAAGGTTGACGAAGAAGGGATAAACCACAAAGAGGATTTGATGCAACAATATTCAGATGTCCGTTTGGCATAACAGGAGACACGCCTATTACATTTTTTGTGATAGGCGTATTTACTTTCTAATTTAAAGCCCCCACCGCTCTCGTTTAGCTACTTCCATTTATCGGATAGGAGATCTTCCAAAAAAGCCACTTTTTCCTTCTCCGATTGCAACATCCGTTCATACAGTGCTACTTTCTGTTCGTATAACTCTATGATCCGCTCCATCTGGTTATTGATGGGAAGATAATTATGCGCCGTGGCATTATCGGTATAGTTTGATACAATCTTCATGGCTTCTTCATCGGAATAATTCATTAATACAACTAAAGGGATATTCATCGCGTTAGCTATCTTCTCCAGCGTTTTTTTGTTCATATGCTCCCTGTTCTCAAGCTTTGACACCGACTGTTGTGTCAAATTGAGACGTACCGCCAGATCCTCCTGTTTCACACCCAGAATTTCACGAAGTCGCTTTACATTATATCCCAGATGCCCTCCGTTAACCTTATACGTATTTTCCAAAATCGTATGCATGTCCTCTCAAGTATTCATTATATCATGGATGCCATAGGTCCGGAGAAGGT
>CAYUQE010000085.1:0-8889 GCA_964446805.1 uncultured Proteiniphilum sp.
AGTACTCGTCTGGGGGGCGAGTGGTCGCTGGTTCGAATCCAGTCATCCCGACAATCCCATTACTAAAGAGAGTCATGTATCTGCATGGCTCTCTTTTTATTGATCAGAAAAGGTGTAAAACAATCATTGTGCTGTATTCAATCCTGTTATGCAATCAAGATTAAATGGGACAAAAATAGAGATGGGGCAAAAAAACCACCTCAATGGTTGAGATGGTCCTTTCTATGATTCCTGTCTAAAATCTACAATTTCCTGTACTTCGAGAAATCGGTATTCATCATGCTTCCTGTTTCCTGCAGTGCGTGGTGGAAGGCGAAGCAAGAATAGAGATCCTGAGGGATATGTCCCTTCACCCCGCGATTGATGTACTCATGCAGCAATGGACGATAGTCGGGATGTGCACATTTCTCGATGATCTCGATGGCACGGTTCCTCGGTCCTTTACCTCTCAGGTCGGCCACCCCGTACTCCGACACCATGATCTTCACTGAGTGCTCGTTATGGTCTTCATGCGTCACCTTGGGCACGATACAGCTGATGGCGCCATTCTTGGCTGTGGAGGGTGTGAGGAAGATGGAGAGGTAGGAGTTGCGGGTAAAGTCACCCGAGCCGCCAATGCCGTTCATCATTTTGGTACCGTTCACATGCGTGGAGTTGACACTGCCGAAAATATCCACTTCAATGGCGGTGTTGAGCGAGATGATGCCCAGACGGCGTGCCAGCCCGGGGTTGTTGGATATCTCCGAGGGGCGCAACACCAGCTTATTCTTAAAGAAGGAAAGGTCACTATAGAATTTATCGAGCACCTCGTTGCTCACGGTGAGTGAGCAGCCGCTGGCAAAAGAGATATTGCCCTTCTGCATCATATCGATCACCGCATCCTGAATCACCTCCGTATAGACTTCAAAGCGGGGGATATTGGCATTGCTGCCCATGGAGCCCAGCACCGCGTTGGCAATATTGCCCACACCCGACTGGATGGGAAGGAAGTGAGGCGGGATGCGTCCCGCTCTCATCTCTGCCACAAAAAACTCCGCAACATTGTTGCCGATGCGCGCGGTCACCTCATCGAGTGGTGCAAAACCACCTCCCTCACCCTCTTTGTCGGTCTCCACCACAAATATTTTCTCCGGGTTCACCTTCACATATTCAAGGCCCACGCGATTCTGCACCTCATAGATAGGTATCTCGCGTCGCTTTGGAGGATCCTGCAACTCATAGAGATCATGCAAACCTCTGAGCTTTGAGGGAACCTTCCTATTCAACTCCACAATCACGATATCTGCCAGGCGGCAGATGGTGGGTGTGATGCCCACGCCTGTGGTTGGCACGATCTCACCACTCTCGGTCACATCACATGCCTCCACGATGGCAATATTGATCTTTCCAAGAAAGCCATAACGTATCTCCTGAGCCAGCTGAGAGAGATGCAGGTCGAAAAAGTCGAATTCGCCCCTGTTGAGCGATTCACGCATATCCTTGTTGGTCTGGTAGGGTGTACGAAACTTGATCGCCTTGGCACGTGCAAGGGAACCATCGATCGAATCACCGGTGGATGCACCCGTGAATACACCGATCTTAAAAGGATTGCCTTTGGCATGCTCTTGCTCTGCCCTTTTAGCAATCTCCACCGGCACCACTTTCGGGCATCCGGCATGAGTAAAACCGCTGAAGCCTACATTGTCGTCATGGTTTACAAGAGCGGCAGCTTCTTCAGCGCTAATAAATTTTAAAGCCATATGAATCGTTGATATTTTTGTGTGTGTGTGCGATAAATGATCGATGAATGATCTGTGCCGTTTTCAATATTTACGCAGTATTATTTCCCCGTAAATCAGGCCCTTCTTGAGTTCTTCGATGCCTCCATCCTCTAATAGCTCCTTCACAAGCGGATGCACCTCCGAATTTTTTTTCACGGAGGAGCTATTCTTGTTAAACAGATCAGTGGAGTCGGTATCCTGGGCGAAGGATGAATCAGCGTCATAAACGAATATAGAACTTTTCAGCGATGATTGCCCTTCAAAATCGGTCACCAGATCCATGGAGGATTGGAATTTGGTATGCACCTCTTTTCCAGAATAAGAAGGGAGTGAAGGAGGAGGTGCGGTTTTTTCCGTATATCTATTTCTTTGTCGCTCCATCCTTTCAAAGAAAGTCTCATCTATCTTCTCTGAAACAGGTGTAGGATAATCATTGTCCACTTGTTTCTGCTTATTTTTCTTCTTTCTGGAATCATTAAAAATTCCCAATATCATGAAAAATACCAGAAGGATGATATAAATGATGTCTCCAAACTCCATATTTTGATTAATTTTGTGACGGTACAAAAATAATGATTTTTTGTGAATTAAAGGGTATATGGTGCTATAAATAATTTCGGGAGTAACTTCACAGTCACTCCCGAACATTTAACCAAAACCTTAACTATGAAAAAATTTTATTTTTTCATGGCAAATGTAGAACAAGAAAGAGAAATAAACAACTTTTTTTTCCTATAAATCGGAAATTTAACATTTTACCCATTTTTTACCCCTCCAGCATACAAAGAAATGAAAACCGACATATTGAACGAGAAAAAACTTTTTATTGAGACTTACGGGTGCCAGATGAATGTGGCAGACAGTGAGGTGGTTGCATCCATCATGGAGATGGATGGATATAGCCTTACCGACAACGACAGTGATGCCGATGCCATCTTCGTCAACACCTGCTCCATCAGAGAGAATGCGGAACAGAAAGTGATTCAGCGTCTTGCCTACTTCAATTCACTGAAGAGAAAACGTAAGGGAGCGCTCATCATCGGTGTACTGGGTTGCATGGCCGAGAGGGTTAAGTCTGACCTGATTGACAACCACCATGTGGATGTAGTGGTGGGGCCTGATGCATATCTCGACCTCCCCAGCCTGGTGGGTGCTGCCGAACGGGGAGAGAAAGTGATGAACATTACACTTTCCAAAACCGAGACCTACAAAGATGTGATCCCGCTCAAAATGGAAGGAAGCAACATATCGGGTTATATCTCCATCATGCGCGGATGTGACAAGTTCTGCACCTACTGCATCGTCCCCTTCACACGCGGACGGGAGCGCAGCAGAGAGCCGGAGAGTATCCTGAACGAACTGCGCATCATGCGCGAGAAAGGTTACAGGGAGGTGATCCTGTTGGGACAGAATGTAAACTCATACCGCTACAGCAACGGAGAAGTGAAGATCGAGTTTCATGAACTGCTGGCAATGGTAGCCAAGGAAGCCCCAGGCATGCGCATTCGTTTCACCACCTCTCATCCCTGGGACATGAACGACCAGACATTGGAGACCATCGCCAAATACAGGAATCTATGCAATTACATCCATCTGCCGGTGCAATCAGGCAGCTCGCGCATGATGAAGCTGATGAACAGAAGGTATGACAGGGAGTGGTATATGGAGAGGATCGCTGCCATCAAACGGATCATCCCTGATTGTGGTCTCTCCACCGATATCATGTGTGGATTTCATTCCGAGACGGAGGAGGATCATCAGGATACGCTCTCGCTGATGCGGGAGGTAGGTTTCGACTCGGCTTTCATGTTCATGTATTCTGAACGACCGGGGACCTATGCAGCAAAGAAGCTGGAGGATAATATACCGGATGAGATCAAAAACAGGCGACTGCAGGAGATCATTCAGCTGCAGCAGGAGCTGTCGCACCTGAGCAATGAGAAGGACCTGGGCAAAGTGTTCGAGGTACTGGTGGAAGGGTTCTCCAAACGATCAACAGCGCAACTCTTTGGACGTACCGACCAGAACAAGGTGCTTATCTTCGACAAAAAGAGCCATCATATCGGTGATTTCGTAAAGGTGAAAGTGACCGGCTTCACATCGGCCACGCTCCTGGGTGAATCATTTCCAGTTGAATAAGCTGTACTCTATAGGAGACCTCTGCTAAACAATTTCAGCGATTAAGTGTTTAATTGAATGCAGGGGGTCCGAGTCGGATGCATTTGAGCGACCCTGCGGATGAGATAAGTCATCAAGGATTAAAAAGAACTACTAACAATTAAAACACGAAGAATTATGAATTCAGAAGCAAAATTATTATTGGGATTAGGTATTGGAGTAGCACTTGGTGCAGCAGTAGGGTACATCATGGGTAGCGACAAAAAGGAAGAGTGGTTGGAACAAGCCAACGAGTTTGCAGACAAGGTGAAAGCAAATGTGAAGAGTGCGGTGTACAAAGGAAAAAGTGAAGTGCACGATTTAAAGGAAGATATTGACGATATTGCCGAAATTGCAAAGAAAGAATTGGCAAAACAATAACGTATAGACTAACGTACCTAGACGATGGAAGATAAAAATGTAAGTACGCTGTTCGAGGAAATGAGGGATGATGTTTCCAACTTCATCACAAGCACGATTGAACTCGGAAAGCTGGAAGTGTATGAAAAGATTAGCTTAGGCTCATCGGCAATAAGTTACGGTTTGATCATCGCCGGGGTTACCCTTTTTGCACTGTTATTCATTTTTATTACACTCGGACTCTATCTGGGAGAACTATTGCAGAGCAGCTGGGCAGGCTTCGGCATCGTGGCTGCCTTCGCTCTGCTCCTGGTACTGGTCATGTCGTTTGTGGGGAAACCTTATAAGCGAAAAGTCACCAACATGGTTGTTCGCTTTTTGATGGAGAATGATGAGAAAGATGATAAAAACAACAGGAAATGAGCAGATATAAATTAACTCCTCTGGAAGATTTACGTTTGGAGAAAAAACGATTGCGTGAGGAGCGGACCATTGCCAGTCAGCGTCTCTCATACCAGTTACAATATATAAACGATAACTGGGGGTCGATGCTCACCAAGGGTATTACCTCATCATTCAAATCGAAGTTTGCCGAAACGGTAGATAATCTCTCGAGTGGTTCTTCCTTCCCGTTGACACCATTCGTCACAAGAAGAACAAACCCCTGGGTGAGCTTCGCGATGTCGAATTTACCGCTTATAAGTTCTGTGACGTGGAAATTAACGAAACCGGCATTACTTGCCTTCGCGGTAAAAAAAGCCACCTCGTTGATTTTCGGCAGAAAAAGAAAGGCAATTAAAAAGTAGATCTGTGGACGGTACTCACACCGTCCACTTTTGCGATCTTGGCACAGAGCTGGTTCACCTCTTCGGCACTATGCACGTGTACATTAAAGACACCTTCGAAGATACCATCTTTGGAAGATACATTCACACTCTGAATGTTTACCACCACATCCTCCGCCAGCTTAGCAAGGATATTTCCCAGGATACCCACACGGTCAATACCCGTAAATACGATGGATGCCAGAAAGGAGTACTGCCGGTAGTCCCCCCAGGCAACAGAGATGATGCTGTCGCCATAATTCGATTTCAGCTTCAACCCTGTCTGGCAGGAACGTTTATGCACCTCCACCTCCTCATTTCCGGTCACGTAACCAAACACATCGTCCCCCGGCAAAGGGTTACAACATGAATAGACGATAAAGTTCTTCCGGAAATGTGTTTCAGTGAGCTGATAGATCTCCTTTTTGTTTATTTTCGTCTTCACCTCCTCTGCAGTGGCCACAAACGAAGGTTCCCCCTCCACCTCCTCATCCCCTTTTTTCTGATCGGCAGGAACCTTTTTGATGGCACTCATTGCCTGCTTCACATAACGTACAAACAAATTATCCTGTTTCTGTGGCTCTGCCTTCAACTTAAAGAATGCCTCCTTGTTATCGGGCAGTATCACTTCATTGTTACCGATCATATAATAGAAATCCTCTTTATTCTCTGCCTTATACGCATGCAGCATCTTATTAAAAAGGGTATTATCTATGGTCTCATTGTTGAACAACAGTTCGAGCATGTTCTTGCCCTTGTCCGCCACACGGCGGCGCTGACGACGCATCGATGCCTCAATCTTGGTTCTCGCCTTGGCAGTGGTGACAAAGTGAAGCCATTCCGGTTGCGGATAGACCGACTGTGACGTGAGAATCTCAATCTGATCGCCACTACTCAGTTTCTGACTGAGCGGCACCAGGGTGTGATTCACCTTGGCACCCAGGCAATGGTCTCCTATGCGGGTGTGGATAGAATAGGCAAAATCGAGTGCCGTGGCACCCTGTGGTAACGTACGTATATCTCCTTTGGGGGTGAAGACAAATATCTCTGATGAGAAGAGATTCATTTTCACCGTATCCAGAAAGTCAATGGCGTTGGGATTCGGGTTGGAGAGTATCTCCTGGATCGTCTTCAGCCATTTGTCCAGTTCATTGTCCTCCTCAATCCTATTCTCCTTGTATTTCCAGTGCGCCGCAAAACCCTTCTCGGCGATATCATCCATACGACGGCTCCGTATCTGTATCTCGATCCATTTGCCATCAGGCCCCATGACGGTAAGATGCAGTGCCTGGTAACCGTTGGCCTTGGGGTGGCTCACCCAGTCGCGTATACGGTCCGGACGAAGCTTGTAGATATCAGTGATGGCCGAATAGATATCCCAGCATTGTTTCTTCTCGTCGATACCGGGAAAGACCTCGAAAATAATACGTACCGCAAACAGGTCGTACACCTCATTGAACTCAATCCCTTTTGTCTCCATCTTGTTCCAGATGGAGAAGATCGACTTTACGCGCGCCCGCATCTCATAGGCGATATTCATCTTATCGAGCACCTTGACAACCGGCACGGCAAAATGTTCGTAAATCTTGTTTCTCTCCGGGGCGGTCTCCTCAATCTTACTGGCGAGATCAGCATATACCTCCGGATGTTCATACTTGAAACAGAGCTCTTCCAGTTCCGTCTTGATGGCAAACAGCCCCAGTCGATGTGCCAGGGGTGCGTAGATGTACAACGTCTCGCCGGTAATCTTGAACTGTTTGGTAGGACTCATGGAGGAGAGGGTGCGCATGTTGTGTAGCCTGTCGGCAATCTTGATCAGGATCACTCTGATATCATCCGACATGGTGAGCAGGAGCTTGCGAAAATTCTCCGCTTGTGCCGACACATTTTCACCGAACATGCCACTCGATATCTTCGTTAACCCATCTACTATCGCGGCGATCTTATCGCCAAACAGCGCACGTATATCTTCAGTGGTATAGTCGGTGTCCTCTACCACATCATGCAGGAGCGACGCGCAGATGGATGTGGAGCCGAGGCCCATCTCTCTGGAGACAATGCGGGCCACGGCCAGCGGATGCATGACGTACGGTTCTCCCGAACGACGACGGGCCCCCTTATGAGCCTCCTTAGCCATATTGAAAGCCCTGGTAATGACATCCACCTTTCGGCGGTGATTGGAGTTCAGGTAATCATGCAGCAGCGCCTGAAACTCATCCTCAATCATATGATCTTCAGCAATCAATTTCTCTTCGTCGTTCATATGCAGTGATATCCTCTCTTTAGTCCTCTCTTTATATAGAACGAAAATACGAATAATTCCAGAGATAAAATCAAAATGAAGATAAATTTTATGATGGTTACTCACTTTTGAACAAAAAGTGCCTATCTTTGTTAGATGCAACAACAGGGGTGCCTATCAAACGGGCTGAGATCATACCCAAATCACCTGATCCGGATAATGCCGGCGGAGGGAATAGAAAGGAGCTCACCTTCGTGTGACTCTCCAGGTATACATCTTATTTTTCAATCCCCTTTTTTATTTCACTAACCATCGATGAACAACGCCACTGGCTTTGCTCATCAAAAAAAATTACGTAAATGAAAAAGGTTTTTCTATGGCTGACGATCATGTTGGCAACAGGTTATCAATCAAACGCAGCGGAAACGCAGAAAAGAGAAGGCAGGCAGCAGATGCAGGATGCGCCTGACATAGAAGGAGTTCCTGCAGACAGTCTGGCGTTTATTCAACTCGAAGAGGTGATTGTATCCGCCACACGGGCAGGAGTCAAAACACCGGTATCCTACACTACCATCAGCGCTGCTGATATCAAAAAACAAAATGCAGGCCGCCACATACCGGCTATTCTTCAGACCACTCCCTCCCTTGTCTCCTTCACGGAGGATGGCCTGGGGGTGGGCAACACCTTTTTCAGAATCCGCGGCACCGATGCCACACGCATCAATGTCACCCTCAACGGGATGCCGCTGAACAACCCCGAGAGCCAGGAGGTCTACTGGGTCAATCTTCCCGACCTCTCCAACACACTGCAAAGCATCCAGATACAGCGGGGTGTGGGTACATCTACCAACGGCTCGGGAGCTTTCGGCGCCAGCATCTCGCTGAGGAGTGGCGGCGCCCGCACAGAGGCTTACGGTGAAGCCTCCACAGCGGTGGGCAGCTACGGCACTTATTCCTCGAGTATTGCTGCCGGCACGGGAATACGGAAGAATGGTCTCTCTTTCGATGCCCGCTATTCGAGGGTACTGGGGGAAGGGTATGTGCGTAACGGTACGGTGAACCACTCCAACCTCTATGCCGTGTTGTCGCACTACAGCTACAAACAGTTGCTGCGGCTGAGCTACCTGAAAGGGATCCAGCATACCGGCATCACCTGGGAGGGAGTGTCGCAGGAACAGATGCAGGATGAGGAGTATGGACGCCGCTACAATCCCGCCGGCGAGTATTACGATGATGCCGGCAACCGGCGTTATTACGAAAACGAGACCGACAACTACTACTCCGATATTCTACAGTTCACCCTCTCCAGGGAGCTGACAGGTGATCTCTCCCTCAACACGGGCATCAGTTACAACCATGGATATGGATACTATGAGAACTACCGCTATAACCGGAAGTATAGCGACTTCGGGCTGGAGTCGCAGACCATCGGGGAGGAGACCTACAGCCGCACCGACTTCATTCGCCGCAAGCTGATGGAGAACGATTTTTATGTGGCCAGCGTTGGGGTGGATTACCAAAAGAAAGCGCTCAAGCTTACCCTCGG
>CAYUQE010000086.1:0-8781 GCA_964446805.1 uncultured Proteiniphilum sp.
TGGCGCAGGGTGCAGACCCCCGACCGGTATATCGGCTGGATGAACGGATCGGTGGAACCCATGACGGATGTACAACGACAGCAGTACCTGAAGCTGACGAAGCTGATCGTCACTGCCCTCCATACCCGCTCGTTTACCGATACCGGTAAAGAGGCACTACCTGTCTCCGACCTGGTGGCTGGCGATATGCTGGTGGTACAATCAACAAAGGGAGGTTTTTATCAGGTGCAGTATCCCGACGGACGCGAGGCTTTCGTGAAGAAAACCGATGGATTGAAGGTGTCCGACTGGCTAAACAGCAGTATGCTGACAGGAGAGCGCATTGTGCAGGCTGCCAAGCAGCTGATAGGTGTGCCCTACCTCTGGGGAGGGACTTCCACCAAAGGTCTCGACTGCAGCGGTTTCACCAGGCAGGTCTACTTTATGCACGGCGTTATCCTTGCCCGTGATGCCTCGCAACAGGTGCGCTATGGCAGGTTGATAGATGACACGGGTGACTTCAATGATGCCCTGCCGGGTGATCTGGTCTTTTTCGGTACAAAAGCGACCGTCGGGAACCCGATGGAACGGGTGGTGCATGTGGGGATCTATCTCGGAAACAAACGGTTTATCCATGCCTCCGATTATATCCGAATCAACAGCTTCGATCCTGCCGACCCGCTGTACGACGTGTTCAATACGAAACGTTACCTCCGCACAAAGCGGATCATCGGTGAACCTTTCGGTGAAGGGATGGAAGAGCTGTTCGACAACCCTTTTTATCGTTAGTTTTTTTTGCCTGAACAGCGGCAATCAACCTTACCCCACAATGAAACAGTACCGACGGCAATTTATCAAAAACGCGGCCATGGCTGCCGCCACGCTGGCGCTGCCCTCACTTTCGATACATGCCTCAATCAAACAACCAAAGCAGAGCACAGCAAAGATGAAACTATCCTGGACCCCCTACGACCTGCAACTGAACCACACCTTCACCATCTCCGGCTTCTCCCGCAAAACCACGCCCGTGGTGCTCACCCGGATTGAGTACGACGGCCTGGAAGGTTACGGAGAGGCATCACTACCCCCGTACCTGGGTGAGACGCAGGCATCGGTGATCGCATTCCTGAAGAAGGTGGACCTCTCCATCTTCTCCGACCCTGCCCACCTGGAAGAGATCATGGCTTACCTCGATGCGCTTGCCCACGGCAACACTGCGGCCAAGGCATCGGTGGATATTGCCCTTCATGATCTGGCAGGGAAGATGATCGGTGCGCCCTGGCACAGGATGTATGGCCTGGATAAGCACGATGTGCCGGACACCACCTTCACCATCGGCATCGACAGCGATGAGGTGGTGCGTGATAAAACGCGTGAAGAGCTGGGACGTTTTAACATCCTGAAAGTGAAGGTAGGCGGTGCGGACGATAAGCGGATGATTGAGGCGATACGCTCTGTCACCGACCTGCCACTGGCCGTGGATGCCAACCAGGGGTGGAAAGAGCGGCAGCTGGCCCTCGACATGATCTTCTGGCTCAAGGAGAAAGGGGTGGTGATGGTGGAGCAGCCGATGCCGAAGGGTGAGCTGGACAATATTGCATGGCTTACCGGTGAGAGCCCCCTGCCCATCTTTGCCGATGAATCACTACAACGCCTCGCTGATGTGGAACGACTCAAAGGTGTCTTTTCCGGGATCAACATCAAGCTGATGAAGTGCACCGGCATGCATGAAGCGTGGAAGATGCGCAACCTGGGACAGGCGCTGGGGATGAAGGTGATGATGGGCTGCATGACGGAGACCTCCTGCGCCATCTCGGCGGCAGCTCAGCTCTACGCGGGCATGGACTTTGCCGATCTCGACGGGGCACTGCTCATCGGTAACGACTGCTTCGAAGGAGCCCGGTTGGTGAGGGGGAAGATCATTGCTTCGGACCTGCCGGGAATTGGTGTGAAACCGGTTGGAGACCTTCACTTCGGAAGAGAATAAAGCATCACAATCACTCACCGGGTCATCTCCTTCTAATGCTGCTCCGCAAGAAAGGAGTCATCCTGTTACTTCACCATCTCTTCGAATAGTCGGTGGAATGTTTGCTCCAGATCGCTGCTTTTTCCGGGATGGGTGGGCGAGGTCTGTATGATGGAACTGCGTGTGGCTGTCAGCCAGCGGAATCGTTCGGGGATATCCATCTCGGCTATAGGCCCGCAATCCCTGTTTCCCTCAGCTATCTGCCGCAGTGTCTCCAGGTTTTCGTGGACTTCCTCATAGGATGCTTCCGACTGTATCAGGCGGAACTTGTCAGGACAGAGATGGTATGCCAGACGGATATATCTGGCCTCTTTCGAGAAGAGGATCAATCCCACATTGAAGAACTCCTCCCGCTCTACCCTCGGTACCAGCCGTATCACGGCATAATGATATAGCTTAACCTCGTGCATCGTCGGCATGTTTTAGAAATAGTTGTGAATGCAGTAACCGTGTCTGCAGGAAATGAAGATAGACCGCTCTTATCTCTGCCGGTGTCTCGTTCGTATGTCGCCAGTTCAGCCATTCGTCGGGGATCAGGTTTACGATCTCCCGTAGTCGCTCTTCCGTGAGTACCTCCCGTGCAAGCCGGTCTGCCTCGTCGAGCAGGGTGGCCTGTGGCAGCAGCACATGATCCTTGATATACGGGAAGGGGTTGAGTGCATGCCGTTCGAAATCATTCCAGGAGTGATGGAAATAGAACGATGCACCGTTGTCGATGACCCAGAGCTCACGGTGCCACAGCAGCAGGTTGGTGTTGTTGAAGGTGCGGTCGATATTGGTGGTGAAGGCGTCGAGCCAGACAATCTTCGAGGCCTGCAGCGGGTCGACCACTACGGTAGGGTCATAGGCCAGTGCCCCGGAAAGGTAATGCATTCCGAGGTTGAGACCCTCGCTCCCTTTCAATAGATCCTGTATCTCCTCATCCCCCTCGGTGCGACCGAAATCCTCGTCGAGGGTGGCAAAGACCAGCTCCGGCATGTGCAACCCCAGCTGCGAGGCGATCAGCCCTCCCAGCAACTCAGATACCAGCATCTTTGTGCCATGCCCCGCACCTCGGAACTTCAGCACATACTTGAACCCGTCGTCGGCCTCCGCCAGTGCCGGCAGCGAGCCGCCCTCACGCAGGGGCAGAATGTAGCGCATCACCTTGACGGTGCGCAACGATAATTTTTCCATCTGATACAAAGATACACTATTCTTGCAAAAAAAAGAGTCATCTTCCGGCAGCATCATCGGGAGAAGATAAGATCACCCGATCCTATCCGATTCCACCAGAATGCATCCATTGGTATACATCTCCTGCAGTGCTCTCCTGTCGTCACCCGGCTTCTGATTCACCGCAGCAATGGCGTCAGTGATCACATAGGTGTGGAAACCCTCTTTTAATGCATCCAACACACTTGCCTTCACGCAGTAGTCGGTGGCCAGGCCGCACACATAAAGCGTCTGGATGCCGTTAACCTGCAGGAAGGAGGTCAGAGAGGCATTGGTGGCCTCGAAGGCGGAATAACCATCGTCACTGTTCTCCGTGCCCTTCAGCAGCCTCAGGTCGATCTTTGCCCCCTCCAGCTCAGGATGAAAGTCGGCTCCCACAGTGCCGGCAATACAATGGGGCGGCCATTTCTCGAAATGAACGGTGTCGGCAGGATGCCAGTCCTGTGAGGAGATCACCATGTCGAACCGCTCCATGAGGCTGTTGATCACTGGTACCACCTTGTCACCATCTTTCACCGCCAAAGCGCCCCCGGGACAGAAATCATGCTGCACGTCGACAATCAGTAATGCTTTCTTCATAGAATATTTTTTACATGCTTACTTTACCTCTATAACAATGTAGCGGATAAGCTGTTCACCGGATTAAACTGTACGATCGTATCCTGAAAGTGCTATCCCCCTTTTTTAATTGAAAATCATGTTGTAAGTCGAGGATAATCAGAAGAATTGTATTACTTTTGACGCCAATTTTTTGACGTATCAATATGAATTATCTACTCACGATCGGTTTACTGGTTGTCTCCAATATATTTATGACGCTTGCCTGGTACGGTCATCTGAAGATGGCCGAAAATGCATGGTTCAGCAAGTTGCCACTGTTTGGGGTTATCATGATCAGCTGGCTGATTGCATTCTTTGAATATTGTTTTCAGGTGCCCGCCAACCGTATCGGTTTTGAAGGTAACGGCGGCAGTTTCTCGTTATTGCAGCTGAAGGTGATTCAGGAAGTGATCACCCTGGTGATTTTTGTGCTTTTCTCATCAATCGCCTTTCAGACGCAGTTGAAGCTGAACCACCTGATCGGATTTTTTCTACTAGTACTGGCGGTATATTTTATATTCAAGAATTAACACATTTGTAGAGACAGCTGCCCGGGATGGAGCAGCCAGTCAGTCTGTCTGTTCAATGAACAGTCAGGTGAAAAAGCGGAGCACCTCTGCAAGTGTTCGTTTAGGGGTTGACACAGGTTGACCGGGCGATTTACCCATCATCTCGAGATGACACTGCAGCAGTTCGCCTGTTTGCTCATCGCGCAGATGTAACCCGTTGCCCTGGCAATATTTATATGCCTTGCAGGTGGCACATTTACCCGTTTTGGTCCAGCGGCGGTTGCGCATCACCTGAAAACGGGAGTTCCATACATCCAGGAAATCATCGCTGTAGATGTTACCCTGCACATAGTCGCCTCTCAGGCTGGGGCAGGCACTTATATCACCGTTGGCAAGTACTGATGCTATATGTATACCGGCCTGGCAGAAGAAGGGAGCATCGCGCACCTCCATCTCATAATCGCCCAGATAACCTTCGCAACCGTAGGATACTTTTATTCTGCCCTCTTTGCGTGTATCAGAGATGAAATCCATCATATGTACAAACTCATCAACGGTGAGCTTCAGCAGTGGGTCATCTTTTGCCCGCCCTTTGGGGAAGATGGTGAAGAGGCGCCAGTGGGTTACATCGAGGGAGATAAGCAACTCTTTGATGCTGTTGAGCTCCGCGATGGTTCGTTTGTTGACGCAGGTAACCACATCGTAAACAAGATCGGGCACGGAGGTTACGTAGGAGATAGCCTTCAAGGCCCTGAGCCATGAGCCTTGTTTACCGCGGAACCACTCATGTGTCTCCTCTGAATAACCATCCAGGCTGATGGTGACGGAGCGCAATCCTGCATCGAGAAGGGCGTTAAGCCGTTGTTGCGTAAGCCCCCACCCGTTGGTGACGAAGCCCCAGGGGTAGCCCATCTCATACATTGCCTTCCCGCACTCTTCCAGATCACTTCTCATCAGGGGTTCGCCACCGGTGAGCACGATCATTGTCTTGTGAGGGTTGAGGTGAGGACGCAGATCGGAGAGGATCTGCAGAAAATCCTCTCTGGGCATATCCGGCACGATGGAGTCACGTGTGCAGTCGCTGCCACAGTGAACACATGTAAAATTGCACCGCAAGGTGCATTCCCAGAACAGGTAGGTGAGCTCATGCAGTTGTGTTTGTATTTTCCTGTGATGAAAATACAAATCAAGGAGGGCTTTTTTTGACATATTCATTTTAACACCGCTTAGTCTGTTTCACCTGCGGGACGGACGCCATACATCGGTAGGGCTGGCACATTTTTCAAGCTGAAATGGGCATCGTTTTTCTCGAAAACACCATCATACCACCTATCATCTCCCTTTTTTATGCGTGTCACATCCTCCCATCTCACCACCATACTGTCGGAGCTGAACATTCCGTGTGCTTCGCCATCGACGTCATCGGCATAGAGGGTGACAGGGAAGCCGATAATATGTTTTGCCTCCATCGAATAAGCGCCGCCGGCATCGGTGAATGTGGTATCCGCTTTCATCGAATAAGGTTCTTTCACAATCACCCGGATATTGGTGATTGCCTCTCCTGTGACTGCGCTTTCCACCACTCCTTTCACTTTAAAATCAGCTGAGGGAACACCATACTCTACGACCGGGTCCACGCCGATGTTACATCCCGGGAGGAATCCATACAGACTCAACAGGAAGGCGATCATTTTGCCGTAGGTTCTCAATGCAATTCGTTTCATGAGCAGATAAGATGTAATTCAAATTCCACCTTCCCTAACAGGGAGGTCTCTTTTATTGTAGATGCAGAAAACGAAAAAATGTTGCATAGAAAAGTGGGAAAATAGCAATAAATAACTTTCTTTCAACATTACGGAAAAAAATCACTAATTGTAGTGATTGACCGGTGACGCATTAAAGCGTTACTTTGCATTCTGTTTATTTACCCACAATAATAAAACGTAATCAATGAAAAAAATGATTTTCGTGTTATCGATCATCTGCAACACTTTTTTTCTCTTTTCCAAAGAGATCAGCCCGGATAGAGTGACAGACCCTCAGGATACATTAAAGGTGTACTACCTTGACGAGGTGGTCGTCACCACATCGGTCAAGGAGACCAATGAGTTGAAGAACCTGCCTACGGCTGTGTCCGTGATCTCACCAAAACAACTGAAAGATAGTCAGATCGAGTCACTCCCCGAGATGAGCTCCCTCGTCCCCAACTTCTTTATACCCTCCTACGGCTCGAAGGTCTCCACACCTATTTATATACGCGGTATCGGTGCGCGACTGGGTTCACAGACCGTGAGCCTCTACGTGGACAACGTGCCCAGCTTCAACCCCTCCGCCTTCGATTTCGAGTTTCAGGATATCCAGCGTATCGAGGTGCTGCGTGGAGCTCAGGGTACCCTCTACGGCAGGAATGCCATCGGTGGCATCGTCAACATGTACACCCTCTCGCCCCTCACTTTCCAGGGGACAACGCTGATGCTCGGAGGTGGAAACCATGGTCAGTTCTCCGTGAAAGGATCCAACTACAGCAGGCTCTCCGATCAGTTCGGCCTCTCCGTGGCGGCATACTATAAGAAGGATGATGGTTTCTTCAAGAACAACCATACCGGCAAGAACGTCGATGTATCGGAGAACGCTGGCGGGCGGGTGAAGATGGAGTGGGAGGTGACTCCCTCGTTCAAAGCGCTCCTTTTCGGCAACTACGATTATGTGTCGGGTGGCGCTTTTCCCTACATGCACCTTGACTCCTCGGCAGTCAATTTCAATGAGCCCTCCTCCTACGACCGCCACCTGATCACCAACGGGCTTTCGCTCGATTTCAAGGGTAATGGCTACAGTGTCCACTCCACCACAGGCTATCAGTTCCTGAAGGATGATATGCGGATGGACCAGGATTATACTCCCCGTTCAGTCTTCTCGATCCGGCAGATGCAGAAGCAGCACTCGCTGAGCCAGGAGTTCACCGTCAAGTCGGACAATCGCAGCAGATACCGCTGGGTGCTCGGTGCCTTCGGCTTCTATGACCACCGTGTGATCAACACGCCGGTAGCGATCAAGGAGGATGGGATGGCGATTATGCAGGGACATCTAGATAAAACCATGGAGCGGATGGGTGCACCCCTGCGGTTGGTGTACGCTAACGACCGTATCGACCTTCCTGGCACCTACACCAAGCCCTCACGCGGTGCGGCGCTCTTCCACCAGTCCACCCTCAACGAGTTCCTGGGTGTTGACCGGTTGTCGGCCACGGCCGGTGTCCGCTTCGACTACGAGCATGCCGGCATCGACTTCTCCACCGAGAGCGACGGTGGCGATGTGAACATGGTGTTCAATATCCCCGGCAGGCCGATGCCTCCCATTTTTGTGGAGGGTGACACCCTGCTGGAGGGAAACTACAGCAAGGAATTTTGGGAGATACTCCCCAAGTTCGCACTGAGGTACCAGCTCACACGCAATGCACACATGTATCTCTCCGCCTCGAAAGGGTACAAGACGGGAGGTTATAACGAACAGGCTTTCTCCAAACTGCTGCAGAATGCCCTTGCAGCATCGCTCATGCGTAACGCGATGGCAGGAATGCCGGGCGGAGGTGCCCCTGGTGGAGGTGGGGGCGTTTCCGCTCCTGAGCCCACGCTCGAAGAGCAGCTCTCCTATGATCCGGAACGGAGCTGGACCTACGAGCTGGGAGGACGTTACGAGATGCTCGACAGAACTTTTTCACTTACCTATGCATTCTTCTACACCAGCGTGAACAATATACAGATCATCAAGCTGGTGGACCAGGGTACTGCCGGTCGTGTGGTCACCAACGCGGGCAAATCATCCAGCAAAGGGTTTGAGCTGAGTCTGAAATACATCCCCCTGGCCAATCTCACCCTCTTTGGTGACTACGGTTTTGCCGATGCACGATTCCGTGATTATGACATTTCTGAGGAGGAGAACTATTCAGGCAACCATATCCCGTTTGCCCCCCGTCATACGGTGAGCCTTGGGGCGAGCTATGTGCATCGTTTCGGCCATGGTTCGTTCATCGACCGTCTGGTGGGAAATATACAGTATGCCGGCGCGGGAAGGATCTACTGGAACGAATCGAACGAAGATTATGAAGGGAACGAGCTCTATCAGCCTTTCTATGGTGTCACCAACGCCAGCCTCAGCGTGGAGAAAGGGGCTTTCAGCCTGGAGCTCTGGGCGAAGAACATGTTCAGCACGAAGTACAACTCCTTCTATTTCGAAGCATCAGATATGGCAGGGGAGGTGAATCCCTTCGTGCAGCGCAACAATCCTACCCTCTTTGGCACAACGCTCCGCTATACCTTTGCCCGCTGAGCGGTCAGGGTGTAATCCTGCCGGTGAGCATCAGCGTGATGATCACTGCCGAAGCGGAAAGTAATAGTATCATCACAGCCCATTCCCACCGTTTGGGCTGTTTTTGTTGCTCTCTTTTCGCCTTCA
>CAYUQE010000087.1:0-8754 GCA_964446805.1 uncultured Proteiniphilum sp.
CCAATATGTTGAGATTATCATTCTAAAGTAAAGAGAGGTCACAATATCCAATTGCAACCCCTCTCTGCCTGCTGGAATTATTTAAGACGCACAATGTCCGAATAAATTGCCTGATCTGCACCAACGGTTCTTACACCCACTCTCGCAAAGAGCGATTTGGCCGAGGTAACGTTGGCGTTACCGGACATAATTACAATTCCCTGTCTATCGCTTCCACTTTTTTGACAATCAACTGCAGTTCCATTTTAATTTTCTCCATCTTCTGGTTCATATCGTCCAGCAGATGATTTCCTTTTTTGGAGGAAAAGGAAAGGAAGCCGATATTGTTCTCGTAGGTCTGCAGCTCACTTTTCATCCGATCGTACTGACGCATCAGTCGTTCCCTTTCACGGAGCAGTTGATTCTTGGCATTCCCTGATCGTGCAATATCTGAGATGTTGGTCTTGAAGCTCTCAAGCTTACGGTCGCCCTTATCGATATTCAACCGGTCGAACTGCGCTTCAGTGGAATCATAAAACTCCCTGTATACACGATCTTTCAACTTATAGGGTACATGTCCCACAGCATACCATTCGTCCATCAACGCATGCAACTGTGTTAATGCCTCCTCTGCCGCGAGTGATGGGGCAAGATTACTTATTTTCTCCACAATCACTTTTTTGGCTTCCAGATTCTTGCTCTCTTCGTCGTATTGAGAAGAGGTGTGCATCTTTTTCTGTTCGAAGAAGTAATCACAGGCAGTAATAAAACGTTTCCAGATGGAGTCTACATACTTATGAGGTACAATACCGATACTTTTCCATTCTTTCTGAATGTCAATCATCTCCTGGGTGGTCTTTTTCCAGTCCTGACTTTCTTTTATCAATTCGGCACGTTCACACAGGAGCACCTTTTTCCGGAGGTTTTCCTCCATCTCGCCACGAAGAGATTTATAGAAATCATTCTTTGTTTTGAAAAAGAGATCGCAGGCAGCACGATAGCGTTTGTAAATCTTGGTGTTCCATTTTCTCGGTACATACCCAATCTGCCGCCATTCAGTCTGTATCTCAAGCACCTCTTTCACACTACTGTTCCACTCTTTGATGGTATTGATCCGGCCATAGTCGATTGCTTCCAGCTTCTCGCACAATGCAGTCTTCAATTCGAGATTCTCATCTTCCTTCCCTCTTAACTCCTCGAAATGTGACTGATATTTTTTATTGATACTTGTAGATGCTTCTTTGAATCTGTTCCATATCTCTTCCCTATCTTTCCTGGAGACCGGGCCAATCTCCCTCCATTCCTGGTGTAGATTCTGCAATTGATGAAAAGCAGATATCACATCCGCCTCTTCATCGAGTCTCTCGGCTGCCACGCAAAGGTCTGTCTTCAGCTCGAGGTTCTTTTTGAAATCATACTCCCTGAACTCATTATTTATGCGAACAAGGTCATAGAAAATCTCCACATAATATTGATATGATTTCCACAACTCGTTCACTTTTGACTGAGGTACAAGCTTAATCTCATTCCACTCCTGCTGAAGTGACTTAAACTCCTGATAACTCTTGTTGAAATCTTCCTGACCTTGGTTCTCGGTCAGTAGCTTGATCTGTTCGATGATTGCCAGCTTCCTTGCTACATTCTTCTCTTTTGTGACTTCTTCCTTTGCAAGTATCGAAGCCCTTTTCTCCTTTATTTTCTGAAGCAACTCTTTGCCTTCGGCAAATAAATCCGTTTCATTGGCAATGAAATCGATCTCTTCACCACCACCGGCAAGGAAACGCTGTTTTTGCGCTTCAATTTCATTCCTCAAGGATCTGTAGAATTGGTTTTTATATTCATCCACATCCTTGCGTTTCGGATTTGCCGATTCAAACAGCTTGCGCAGGTTCAGTACAATCTCCTCAATTGACAGCAAGGTTGCAGCCGTTTCGTTTAACTCCGCATCTTCTGTTTCGGCATCATCCTCATCCTCAACTGCTTCTTCCTCGTCGTGGGCATCCTCCAAATGATAATCAATTGCATTACTTTCAATCGCCCCTGTCTCGAGAGAGCTTTCTGGAAGTGGTTCCATTAGTGCTACTGCCGGTGTTTCGGTAGGTATTTCTTTAGAAGTTTCTACGGTCGTTTCCACGGGCATTTCGACAGGTGTTTCTGCATGTGTCTCCACTGGTGACTCCACTGGTGTCTCCGCTGGTGTCTCCACTGACAGTGGTGTGGATGCTTCATCGGGCAGTTCTTCCGTTATTTCTAACGCCACCTCTGCCGTTGTCGCTTCAACTGTTTCTATAACTGCTTCAGCCGGTATTTCAGCAACTTCTTCGGTGAGTAATTCAGTGGAAACTTCTTCGCCAGCAAGTGAATGCACTATTTTGGGTTCAACAACAGATTCATCATCAGAGGCAGCTTCGGGCTGAGGCAGTTCTACCGAAGATTCGTTCATCTCCATTTCAGGCCGCAGGCTATTATCACTATTTTCTTCGTTAACAGGTAGTTTGTCGTTTGAAAGATTGTTTTTCGTATTCATCAGTAGTCCCTTTGTTATGCCCGGATAGCTTATCCGGGATGTTGCTGTTCAAATTTACTATTATCACATGATAGCTGTTTTATCAACCACCTATAATGTCGAAAGTAGTGCAAATTAACGCATTATTTTTGTGATTTCATTGGTTTTTCACTAATTATTTAATTTAATATAAAAAACAGATGCCATGCACATCATCTGTTCAGAGAACAAACGATCAGTAGATAAGTGCTTCCTTACACACATCAATCTCAAATCCCTATTTCTCCCTGAAGAACACGTTGATAGGTGTACCAGTGAAATTCCAGTTCTCTCTTATCCTGTTTTCAATGAATCGTTTATAAGGTTCTTTGATCCATTGCGGAAGGTTGCAAAAGAAGGCAAAAGAGGGTACCTGTGTATTGGGTAATTGTGTGATATACTTAATTTTAATGTATTTTCCCTTATTTGCCGGCGGGGGCGTTCTCTCAATCAAAGGCAGTAACACTTCATTGAGCTTACTGGTGGGTATTTTTCGTTTTTTGTTTGTATACACCTCTTTCGCTACATCCATCACTTTGAGGATACGTTGTTTTGTCGTTGCCGAGCCAAAGATAATGGGAAAATCGGTGAAGGGAGCCAGTCGCTGACGAATGGCATTCTCGAATGTCTTGACCACGTTCATATCCTTTTCTTCCACCGTGTCCCATTTATTGACGAAGACGACCAGTCCCTTGCGGTTTTTCTGGATAAGTGAGAAGATATTCAGATCCTGACTTTCAATACCACGGGTTGCATCAAGCATAAGGATACAGACGTCTGCATTTTCAATCACTTTAATAGAACGGATCACCGAATAGTACTCCAGATCTTCAGTCACCTTTCCTCTTTTACGTATCCCGGCCGTATCGATCAGATAAAAATCCATACCGAACTGGTTGTAACGCATGTAAATGGAATCACGGGTAGTACCCGCTATATCGGTAACGATCGTTCTCTCCTCTCCCAGGAGTGCATTGATGATCGATGATTTACCCGCATTGGGTCGCCCGACGATGGCATATTTGGGGATATCCTCCAATACCTCTTCTTCACTCTCCTTCGAGAAGAGTGAGATGATATGATCGAGCATGTCACCCGTTCCTGAACCGTTGATGGCCGATACGCTGATAGGATCACCCAGGCCAAGTGAATAAAACTCGGCAGACTGATGGCCGAGGTTGAAATTATCCGACTTGTTGGAAACCACCACTACCTGCTTGCCCGATTTACGTAACATCTGGGCTACACTTGCATCCAGATCGGTCAATCCATTCATTACATCCACTACAAAGAGAATTACATCCGCCTCTTCGATGGCAATAACCACCTGTCTGTTAATCTCCTCCTCCATGATGTCATCGGAATTGACCACCCATCCACCGGTATCTATCAGTGAGAATTCCTGTCCGTTCCAATTCACCTTCCCATAGAGACGATCACGTGTTGTGCCGGCAGTCTCTGTGACAATAGCCTGACGGCTTTGCGTCAATCGGTTAAATAAGGTGGATTTCCCAACGTTGGGACGTCCCACAATCGCTACTAAATTTTGCATATATCATTTTTATTCACAATTCTTAATTCTCACGCTCCATCTTCAGATTTCACATCCTACATCCCCACTCAGTCCAGTCTATAGCCGAACGATTTCAGCATACTGTCTCTGTTGCGCCAGTCTTTCTCTACCTTGACATAAAGCTGCAGAAAGATCTTCTTCTCAAAAAAACGTTCAATATCTTTACGGGCGGTTGTGCCCAGTTTTTTCAGGGCTTCCCCCTTATGCCCTATTACGATCCCTTTCTGGGTATCTCGTTCCACCAAAATGATGGCTCTTATACGAATGATCTCTTTTTCCTCTAGAAATTCTTCCACTACCACCTCAATCGAATAAGGGATCTCTTTCTGATAGTACAACAATGCTTTTTCACGAATGATCTCTGCAACGAAAAAGCGTGCCGGCTTATCGGTAAGCGCATCTTTCTCGAAATAGGGAGGTGATTCGGGGAGTAGTTCCAGAATGCGCCGTTGTACCTGATCAACATTGAAATTATTGAGTGCCGAGATGGGATAGATCTCCGCCTTTGGTAGCAGCTCGTGCCATTTGAGCACCATCTGCTCCAACTCATCCTGATTGGAATGGTCTATTTTGTTGATAAGCAGCAGCACAGGAAGTGCAAGACGTGCTACTTTTTCCAGAAACGCATCATTCTTGTCAATTTTCTCCACCACATCGGTGACATAGAGCAGTACGTCGGCATCTTCCAATGCTGAGTGTGAAAAGCTGAGCATCTGCTCCTGCAGTTTGTAGTTGGGTTGCAGCACTCCAGGAGTATCGGAGTAGACAATCTGGTAATCGGGATTGTTGACGATACCAATAATTCGATGTCTTGTGGTCTGTGCCTTGGAAGTGATAATGGAGATTTTCTCCCCTACCAGGCGGTTCATCAGTGTAGATTTCCCCACGTTGGGGTTTCCCACGATATTCACAAATCCGGAACGGTGACTCTTTTGCTGCATCTCTTGTTATCTTCAGTAATTCAGCCACAAAGATACGATAAAAAAAGAAATAACAGGTTTATATTTGATCACCATCATACCCCCACTTCACGTAGACACTACCCCATGAAAAACCGGCTCCGAAGGCAGTGAGGAGGATGTTGTCCCCTTTTCTCAACCTCGACTCCCACTCCCACAGGCATAGAGGGATCGTGCCGGCGCTGGTATTGCCATAACGTTCTATATTGATCATCACTTTCTCACGAGGTAGTCCCGATCTCTCAATTATTGCATCGATGATACGCATATTAGCCTGATGTGGTACAAGCCAGTCAACATCATCGGCGGTGAGATTATTTCTTCGCATCATGTTCTCCGTGACCTCGGTCATCCGCGAAACAGCATATTTGAACACTACCTTTCCATCCTGGTGCACCGTATGTTCTGCATTGTCTACTGTTTCATGGGAGGCAGGATACTTGCTTCCTCCTGCTTTCATTTGGAGCGGTTTGTACCCCACCCCGTCGGAATGGAGCTCTGCATCAATGATACCTATATTTTCTTCGGTCGCTTCAATCATTACCGCTCCGGCGGCATCACCAAACAACGGGCAGGTGGTGCGATCAGTGTAATTGGTAATGGACGACATCTTGTCACCCGCAACCAAGATGATCTTTTTATACTTGCCCGTTTTGATCAGTCCATTGCAGATCTCCAGCCCGTAGATAAATCCCGAGCAGGCCACCTCCATATCGAAACAGAACGCATTTTTTATCCCATTATTCTCCGCAACGATGGAGGCCGATGAGGGGAAGAAATGATCAGGAGTGGAGGTGGCAAAGACAAGGGCATCAATCTCGTCAGGGGTCGTATGGCATTTAGCCAGCAGCTCTTTCACCGCTTTTGTTCCCAGCACGGAAATGCCCTGTTTCTCGCCTTTTAAAATACGTCTCTCCTTTATCCCTACGCGGGTCATGATCCACTCATCGGTGGTGTCGACCATTGCAGAGAGCTCCTCGTTGGTGAGGATATAATCGGGGACGCTTGCTGCTATTCCTGTGATTACTGCGTTTAACTGTTTCATCGGAGTGAAGAATATTTATATGAATAAAAAACCCTGAAAAACGATCAGGTTGTTTCAGGGTTAATTTTTCTCTTTACTGAAGGAATTATGCCGATACCTCTTTTACGATCGCTAATTTTCCTCTGTAGTATCCGCAATCACCACATACTGTGTGATAAATATGCCATGCGCCACAGTTGGGACAGATTGCCATTGTGGGCATTTTAGCATGATCGTGCGCTCTTCTTTTTCCTTGTCTTGAAGAAGACTGTCTTCTTTTTGGATGTGCCATTCTCTATTTTTTATTTATGCTGTTTATATGTTCAATTTTCATCAATATTCAATCCCTTCAGGGTATCCCAACGTGGATCATTTACTTGTTCCTCCTCCTCATCGGGAAAGTCTTCCTCATCAGCCACAACGTCATCTTCACCCTCCTCATCAACAGTCACAGCTCTGTGTTTGCGAAATTTCGCCGACACCGCCCGATTGCACTCTCCTGCCGGATGCACATGTTTGATGGGAATACTAAGTGCGACAAACTCATAGAGGAACCAGGCTATATTGATCTCACCCTCTTCTTCCGGTATGATCACTATCTCATCGCTCTCCTCGGAATATTCCTTTCCAAATTTCACAATAAGACGATTCTGCGATTCAACCTCCTGGCTCATGTCGTCCAGGCAACGCGTACACGGCACCTGTACAACCCCTTTGAGGTCGAAATTACATTCAAAGGTGGATGAGGTCCTCTTCACAGTCACACTCACCGACACATTCCCTTTTCGCACTTCGTCGCCATCAATCGCTTCGAAGAATTTCCGATCGAGTTCATACGCATAGGTATGGACCCCGAAGGGGAGATTTTTAAGGGAAATATTGTATAAACTAAATTTTGCCACGTTTTCTTCTCAAAATAAAGCGGTGCAAAGATAGTAAATTTTTCATTACACCGTCTGTTTTTTACATATTTATTTATAAGCGGTCGGCGGTCAGCTATCGGCGGTCAGCTATCAACAGTCAGCAGTCAGCAGTCAACAGTCAGCAGTCAACAGTCAACGATCAGCAGTCAACTTCGAGTTTCGGGCTGCGTCCAACACGATTCGTTGCATTTCTCCGAAGTTCGCTTCCAGACTCTGCAACAACTTGAACTGCGCTTTTGTACGTACCAGATTATGATCGGGGTAAGCGATTTTGTAATAGGTATCCCCATCGATATAATCGGTGAAGAAACGCACCATTTGCATATAAGTGAGGAGTTTGGCTCCGAAAGCGAGATACTCGATCTCTACATCCGTCAGGAAGGAGGCTGCATTTTTCAGATAGCCCTTCGCATATCCCTCGAAAATAGCCAGATCAACAGTCACATGATCCAGGTTCCGATCATCTTCGGCACCCGTGTTGGCTCCCGTGCGGATAAAATCGCCGAAATCGGAGAGTACATAGCCCGGCATCACCGTATCGAGGTCCACCACGCAAAGCACCTGATCGTTCTCATCAAAGAGAATGTTGTTCACTTTCGTATCACAGTGATTGGTACGTTTTGGCAGTACTCCTTCGCGATGCATTCTTTCCGGTTTGCACATCTCTTCAGCACGATCCTCAATCGCTTTCACCAACCCCGCCACATCAGTAAGTCTGCCTGCCTTGTCGGCTTTCACCGATTGACGGAACGACTCCAGACGTGCTTCCATATTGTGGAAGTCGGGAATGGTTTCGAAGAGCGGGTCACCCGGCAGATCGGCCAGCATCTTCTGAAATTCACCAAAAGCCATTCCCGCACGATAAGCCAGTTCGGGATTAATCTCGTCATAGCTTTTACTCTCACTGATAAAATCCATCAGACGCCAGTAATTGCCGCTGCTCTCTTTATAGTAAAGTGTTCCATCCTGCGTGGGGACAAGTGTAAGTACCCTGCGATCTATTTCTGATACTCCCTGTGCTTCCAGTTTTGCGCGAATGTGGCTTGTTACCCTGAAAATATTGTGCTGCAGTTCGGGTACATTCTTAAAGATATGATGATTGATGCGCTGCAACACATATTCATTTCCTTTTGACGCCACCTTGTAGGAATCGTTGATATGTCCTTTTCCGAGTGGTATGATCTCTATTGTGTCATCGGCGCTGATGAATTGAAAAACAATGCTCCTTAACCTAACAAAATCGTTCATTCTTGGGTTTTTAATTGTATGAATAAATCATGGATAGTGATGCCTGATGATCACTCCAGCTCCAGCAGTCCGAAAAACTGAGGATCGTGAAAATCGGGGCTGGGCAGGTCGATGGGATTCCAGCTGATATAATGCGGCTCAGGCGTTTCATCGCCGCATTTGTAGAAGTTGGCCCTTATTTTCTGTCCGGAGAGTGATTCATCGGCTTCAAACCCCATAGCTTTTTTGGGAATCTCCAGATAGAGGGACCAGTCGCTCACCTGCCGGCCGGCCTCATAACGATGATGAATGGTACTCTGCCTGAATATGGAAGCAACCTCCTGCGTCAGTTTCTCTCCCACTGCCCTCGTTTCATGAGAGGCAGCCAGTAACGCCCCAAGGATATTACACTCGAAATTGCGATAGGTCTTCTCCCCTTCGCGTTGCATAAAGAACTCTACACAACTGTCCTGCCACACTGGACCAAAGTCTTCCCTGTTCACTGCACGAACAACCTCTCCTGT
>CAYUQE010000088.1:0-8507 GCA_964446805.1 uncultured Proteiniphilum sp.
GAGAAAAAGCGATTAAATTGGTACTTTTGCGATTCATTGGCGGTAATTGTTGGTTAGATGTTTGAGATTCGAGGTCTGAAGTCTGAGGTTCGAACCTCGAACCATGAACTATATACCAAAAAGCTGACTGCTGAAACCAAACCCATATGAGTCTGAGTAAAAACAAGATCAAACTGATCCGCTCGCTGAAGGAGAAAAAGGCGCGCAACGAGCACCACACCTTTGTGGCAGAAGGAACAAAGCTGGTAAACGATCTGATGGCCTCCTCGGGAGTTTGACACATAAAAATAGATTTTTTTCATAAAAGAGGCTCCCAGTCTCTTTTTTTTGTCAAATATAAGTTGTATATTTGTGGTAGATAGTAGGCGATATTAAATTTACCATGTTATGAAACTGTCAGTAAAGAAAAGTGGAAGGCTCACCTACCTTTACGCGGTAAAGGGCTACAGGGATGACAAGGGCGTGAGCACCTCGAAGGTTGTCAAGAAGTTTGGCACCGTCGAGAAGCTGAAGGAGAAGTTGGACGGTGAAGACCCCGTGGAATGGGCCAGGGCACGAGTCGCGGAGATGACGGCATTGGAGAAGGCCGAGAAGCGGGAGATACTTGTAAAATACAAGCCGTCGGTCAGGCTGAAGAAAAACGAGCGGCGCACCTTCAACGGCGGGTATCTTTTCCTGCAGAAGATATATCACGAGCTGGGGCTGGACAAGACCTGCTCGAAGATAGCGGACAGGCACAAGTTCGAGTTCGACCTGGACGGGATCTTGTCAAGGTTGATCTACACGAGGATAATGTACCCGGGATCCAAACGTTCATCCCTGGAGGAGTCCGGGCGCTACATCGAGCAGCCCGCGAGCGACCTGCACGAGATATACCGTGCCCTGTCGGTGCTGTCCGGGGAGAGCGACTTCATACAGTCCCAAGTATACAAGAACAGCAAGAAGGTAATCACCCGCAAAACCGGCGTTATATATTACGACTGCACGAACTACTACTTCGAGAGCGAGCAGGAGAGCGGGTTAAGGCAATACGGTATGTCCAAGGACCACCGCCCGAACCCCCTGGTGCAGATGGGGCTCTTCATGGACATGGAAGGGATGCCGCTCGCCTTCGAGATCAACCCGGGGAACACCTCGGAGCAGCTCACGATGCTTCCCCTGGAACAGAAACTCAACGACAACTTCAATATCTCCAAAATGGTCGTCTGCACGGATGCCGGCCTCTCGTCACACGAGAACAGGAAGGCCAATGACGTGCCCCAGCGGTCGTTCATCACGGTCCAGTCCCTGAAGAAGTTGAAGGGACACCTGCGGGAGTGGTCTCTCGAGCCGGAAGGGTGGCGCGTGAAGGGAACCGACCGGGTATTCGATATCAGCCGGTTGGATGAAAAGGATCCGGATATATATAACGCGACATTCTACAAGTCCCGCTGGATAAACGAGAACGAACTGGAACAGCGACTTATCGTCACCTTCTCCCTGAAGTACAGGGATTATCTCAGGCATATCCGCGGCAGGCAGCTGGAACGTGCCGGCAAGGCAATCGAAAAGGGAGGGGCAAAGCTCGGCGGCAAGCGATCCACGGACTACAGGAGGTTCATCAGCCAGGCCAGTTACACGCCGGACGGGGAACTGGCACCCATGACCAGTTATGCCCTCGATATGGAGATGGTCGGACAGGAGGAGCGCTTTGACGGTTACTACGGCGTGTGCACCGACCTGTCCGACGACGAGCAGACGGTGCTCAAGTATA
Source organism: uncultured Proteiniphilum sp. (assembly GCA_964446805.1). Classification (GTDB taxonomy): domain Bacteria; phylum Bacteroidota; class Bacteroidia; order Bacteroidales; family Dysgonomonadaceae; genus Proteiniphilum. The sequence goes on from CAYUQE010000088.1 coordinate 1,754, forward strand.
ATGGTTTTCGCTGGAAAGTGGAGGACTGCTTCAGGGTGATGAAGACCGACTTCGAGGCAAGACCCGTGTTCCTGCAGAGGGATGACAGGATAAAGGCGCACTTCCTTACCTGCTTCCTTTCATTGCTGGTGATGAGGGTGCTGGAAAAAAAAGTCAACCGGGCCGGTCACAAGTTCTCCGTCAGGGAGATTAGCGACACCTTGGCAGGGATGGATTTTTGCAGCGTGCCCGGGGAAGGGTTCGTGCCGACATATACAAGGAACACGCTCACGGATCACCTGCACGGTTCGGCAGGCTTCAGGACAGACTACCAGATAATCACGAAACAAACAATGAGAAAAATAATATCATCTACCAAGAAAAAAGATGAAAGTAATTATTGACCTTCTTTGTGTACCACAAAGTTGGGAAAATAAAAAGGCCTCAAATCCTTTTCAGAACTTGATCTATGAAAAATAGACTGTCAAAGTCGGGTATATAGCTTTTTTCTCAAGGTGAAAAATAAATACCACATATTTTTCTTTTTTTTCTCCATTTTACCTGGAAATGCTCTTTTTAGTGTAGATTTGCAGGTCGAAAGTAAAAGGAATGAAAGCAGCAGCAGCATACCCATACATCACCAGCCGCCTATTAAATTGGTTTAGAGAGCATAAGCGGGAATTGCCGTGGCGAGAGAGCACCGATGCATATCGTGTATGGATTTCGGAGGTCATCCTACAACAAACAAGAATAAACCAGGGATGGGATTATTTTCTACGCTTGATGGATCGTTTCCCCTCCGTTGAATCGCTTGCCGAGGCCAAAGAGGAGGAGGTGTTAAAACTATGGCAGGGCCTTGGATACTATTCCCGTGCAAGGAACATGCATGCTGCCGCAAAGCAGATTGTGAACGACTTCCACGGCATCTTCCCCGGCACATACAGCGACATACTATCACTCAGGGGTGTAGGCGAGTATACTGCGTCGGCCATTGCCTCCATCGCCTTTAATGAGCCCCGCGCGGTGGTGGACGGCAATGTAAACAGAGTGATCACTCGTCTGTTTGGCATTGGGATCTCCATTCATACCACGGAGGGTAAGAAAGTGATTGCAGCGATCGCCCAATCGTTACTTTCACCAGAAAGCCCCGGCGACTATAACCAGGCGGTGATGGACTTTGGATCAATGATCTGCACCCCCCAGCGTCCGGGCTGTGCGGAGTGTATGCTACAGGATTACTGTGTGGCCTTTGCCGAGCAGCGTGTGACCTACTACCCTGTCAACAACCGGAAAATAAACGTCAGGAAACGCTATTTTCATTATTTCCATATTGTACAGGAGAAGGTGACTTTTCTTCAGAAAAGGGTAGCATCAGATATATGGAAGAATATGTACGAGTTTCCACTCATTGAAACGACCACTCCTATGGAATTCAGTCAGCTGGAACAAACGGAAGCATTCAGGCGACTTTTTTCGGGAGTACCCTCGCTCATCGTCGATCATCGGCTCACATTGAAGCACCAGCTGACACATCAGTTGGTACACACCCTATTCTACCGGATCATAATTCCTGATGCATACCCCTTCACTACTCCGCTCAACAGCATCAGGATTGAGGAAAAAGAGCTCGCGGACTATCCTGTATCCAGATTAACAGATAAATATATTGCAATAATTTAGGGATCAGTTTTTGTGTATTACAAATTAATGCTTAATTTTGCTTTGTTAGCGTAAAACTATTCATAAACCAAAAAATTTATTCGTTATGTCTGTGAACAAGGTTATTTTAGTTGGAAATGTGGGGAAAGACCCTGAAATGAAGTATTTTGACAATGATGTCGCAAAAGCGAACTTCTCGTTGGCTACAAGTGACAGAGCTTATACTACTTCGGGGGGAACACAAGTACCTGAAAGAACGGAATGGCACAACATTGTCTGCTGGAGAGGACTGGCGCAGATTGCTGAAAAATTTGTGAAGAAGGGAACGATGCTTTACGTGGAAGGAAAGATTCGCTCACGTTCCTATGACGATCAAAACGGAGTGAAGAAGTACATTACCGAGGTGGTGGCAGACAATATTGAGTTGCTGAGCCGCAAGTCGGGAGGTGGTGAAGGTGAACACAACGGAGTCAGAAATGATTATCCCAATGCATCCGACACTGCCATCAACCTGGACAACAGTTCAGAGGTAGATGATTTGCCATTTTAACTAGACAGTGACATTTTTGCAGGAGAATGTTTTATCTTTTTGTTTTTCATCAAGTGTAAAACATTCTCTTTGTTTCATTAAAATAACTTCCATTGGATCCTGACCCCTTTTCGTACTTGTTGCTGAACCTGCCGGTTGTTGTACCGGCAGTATCTGATTACATCCTTTGCGCACTGCTTCTACTGCTCATCATCATCAATGCAATTATCTCCGGTTCTGAAGTGGCTTTCTTCAGGGTTGAGCAGAAAGCGGCCGACGAGCTACACACCACTGAAGATACCAGGAAGAAGCGAGTATCAAGGCTGCTGGCCAAACCTGAGAAACTATTAGCCTCTATCGTCGTAGCCAACAATTTTCTCAATGTGACGATCGTGATGTTGCTATTTTACCTGATGAACAAGCTTCCCTGGGTTGAGGGGAGCACTGTTTCTTCGCTTATTCTCAAAATCCTCATATCTATAAGTGTGGTGCTGCTGTTTACCGACATTCTGCCCAAGATGTATGCATCGCACAATCCCATTGGTTTTGCCGGAAAAAACGCCCGCTTCATCCAGGGAATAAACTGGTTAATGAATCCCTTTTCATGGCTTTTGGTGAAGACCACCACTGTGTTTAACCGTTCCATTATTCAACGGCGGCGCGAGATTTCTGTCGATGATCTGTCGAGGGCGCTGGAGATCACCTCGAAGGAGATAAGGCTCGAGCAGGAAAAAGACATGCTGGAAGGTATCATCCGTTTTAAGGACAAGATGGTAGACGATATATTGGTTTCAAGGAGTGATATGGTAGCCATTGATATAGAGACACCCTTCAGGGATCTGATAGATTTCATTGTGGATGCCGGTTTTTCGCGCATTCCTGTCTTCGGCGACAACCATGACAATATCAAGGGTATCCTGTATGTGAAAGACATGTTGCCTCATCTCGGAAAAGAGGGTAGCTTCAAATGGCAGTCACTTATACGTCCGGCCTATTTTGTGCCTGCAACAAAACGGATCGATGATCTTCTGGAGGAGTTCCGTGCCAACAAAAACCACATGGCCATCGTAGTGGATGAGTATGGTGGTACCTCGGGACTGGTTACCATGGAAGATATCCTCGAAGAAATTGTGGGAGATATCAGTGATGAGTATGACGAAGAGCTTCCCTTCTATAGCATGGCAGCTGACGGTTCCTATATTTTTGAAGGTAAAACGCCACTGGAGGATTTCATCAAGATAAGTGGTGTGCCGGAGAGGGATTTCGAGAAGATGGCGGAAACAGCAGATACACTTGCAGGACTTCTCTTGGAACTGAAAGGTGATTTTCCAAAACGTAAAGAGAGCTTCACCTATCACAATCATACCTTTCAGGCAGAGGAGATGAGCAAAAAGAGAATTACCAAAGTACGCTACATCCCGCCTAAGTAGTGAGATGAGAATAATTGTCAGGATCAGCTTGCCCTAAAAAGTTCAACGAATGCTTATCAGAAAAGAATATACTGACAGTGGAGGGTTGCTCGGGATCTGGAAGATGGAGGAGTCACGCGAGGCTCTCATCCGCCTTTTTCCTGTACATCTGCGTCACGAGGTGATGGCGTATATCAACGGTGTGCGTTCAGACAGGCGTGCAATCGATTGGCTCTCCACACGGATTATGCTGCTCGAACTTCTGGGAAAGGAGCAGATCATCCACAACAGGGAAGACGGAAGTCCCTTCCTGGAGGATGGGAAGCCATACATCAGCATATCACACACCAGAGAATTTGCAGCCATACTCCTTCATGAGCATGGTCCCGTCGGGATCGACATTGAGACAGTGTCGGCAAGGGTTGAAAAGATTGCCGATAAGTTCATCTCTGAGAATGAGTATATTGACCCGGGGCAGAGAACGGTACATCAGCTTCTACATTGGTCGGCAAAAGAGTGTTTATTCAAACTGATGAACGAGCAGGGCATTGATTTCAAGAAGCATCTTTATCTTCATCCATTCACTCCCACGACAAAAGGTGTGATCACTGCCACTGAAAGTAAAACCGCTCAATCCTCCTCCTTTACTTTACATTACGAGGTGCACCCCGAATATGTGCTCACATGGACGGTAGGTGGGTATGATAATAAGATGACGGGAGAGTAGGATGAGCTGTGGGGTGACAAGTACAATGAACTGCATTGTCACAACCTGCGGATAAAAAAAACGCCCCGGAGATATTCTCCGAAGCGATTTGATGATGTATAGCGATAAAACGATTAAACAGTCAGCGAAACGCGTTTGAATACGCTCACGGTCAGCTCCTTATCGCTCTCTTTCAGGAATTGTTCAACGCTCTTTTTTGCATCCTTCACATAATCCTGTTGAAGAAGTGCCGATTCCTTGTAAAACTTCTGCAATGCTCCCTCCGCAATCCTGTCAAGCAAATTCTCCGGCTTGCCTGCTTCGCGTGCTTTCTCGCGCGCGATCTCCAGTTCCTTCTCTTTGACTTCGGCTGGAATGGCGTCGGCAGTAACGGCCACAGGGTTCATGGCAGCTACCTGCATTGCCACATCTTTGGCCACATCTTTGGCCACATCAGACTTGTTGAAGCCAACAATCGTAGCAAGCTTGTTACCCATGTGAATATAAGAGGCGACAAATGGAGCTGTAATATGCTCGTAAAAACCCAGTTCCATCTTCTCGCCCGTAGCCCCAATTTTATCGGTAATCATCTGTGAAACAGTCCCCTTGGGTAGTTCCACTGCGAGTAACTCATCGAGTGTTGCAGGTTTGTATGCGATCGCAGCATCAAGGATCTGTTGTGTGAGTGCGATAAACTCTTCATTTTTTGCAACGAAGTCTGTTTCGCATTGGAGTGCAACCACGGCGGCGAAATCGCCCTCTGTGCCTGCCAGCACACAACCTTCAGACGCTTCACGGTCCTCACGTTTTGCTGCTACAGCCTGTCCTTTTTTACGGATGGTCTCCATTGCTTTATCGAAATCACCGTTTGCTTCATTCAATGCATTCTTGCAATCCATCATCCCTGCACCGGTCATTTTGCGCAGGTGCTGGATTTCTGCCATTGTAACTGCCATATTCTATTTGTCTGTTTAATGTTATGTTTATTCGTCTACCTCGGCGTCTTTTGTAAATTTACTTACAACTGCTGCTTTCATTGCTTCGGTATCCTCTTTCTTCACGCGTTCTTTCCTGGCTGCCTTCGATTTACGTTCGCGGCGTTGTGGTGCTTCTTCATCCTGCTCATCCGAAGCAGCGGCATCGGCTTTCTCCACCTTGCGTTCGGCCAACCCTTCCTTGATCGATTCACAGATAAAACCAAGGATCATATCCACAGCTTTTGAGGCATCATCATTTGCCGGAATAATGAAGTCGATATTAGAGGGATCCGAGTTGGTGTCAATAATACCGAATACAGGTATCCCCAACCGTTCAGCTTCTCTAACGGCTATCTGCTCTTTCATCACATCCACCACGAAGATGGCAGAAGGAAGACGGGTGAGGTCCTGAATAGAACCCAGGTTTTTCTCCAATTTTGCACGTAGACGTGTCACCTGTAGTTTTTCTCGTTTTGATAGCGTCTCGAATGTACCATCCTTGATCATCTTATCAATACTACTCATCTTCTTCACCGCTTTGCGGATGGTGGGGAAGTTGGTAAGCATACCGGCGGGCCAACGTTCAATCACGTAGGGCATGTTCACGCTTTGTGCTTTCTCTTCTATCACCGGTTTAGCCTGTTTTTTGGTTGCCACGAAAAGGATCTTCTTCCCTGTTTTGGCAATTTGTTTCAGTGCAGCTGCAGCCTCTTCGGCTTTTGCAATTGTTTTGTAAAGGTCAATAATATGGATTCCGTTGCGTTCCATGAAAATATAGGGAGCCATTGCCGGATTCCATTTTCTTTTTAAGTGACCGAAATGAGCTCCGGTTTCAAGAAGTTGGTCAAATTCTAATTTTGCCATTTTTGTTGTTTAATTTATTCGTTTACTTTCTTTTTCTAAATCGAATCGTAGGGTAAATTACCTTTTGCAACTGTGTCCAGGTTTCCGGATAATGTCCTTACGATTTAGATACTAAACGTTGTTGCCTCCAGGGGGCACCTAATTATTTATCGATCCCCGATCAAGACAACCCTATGCTGCCTGGTAAGGGGATACTATATACAAAAAGTTAACGTTTTGAGAACTGGAATCTCTTTCTTGCCTTTGGTTGTCCCGGCTTCTTACGTTCCACCACACGTGGGTCGCGGGTCATGAAACCCTCCGCTCTTAAAGCCGATTTATCGTCGGGATTGATCTTTACCAAAGCACGCGCAATTCCTAATCTTGCAGCCTCCGACTGTCCCTTGTAACCCCCACCGCCGAGGTTAATTCTGATATCGTACTTTTCCAATACGTCCAAAGTATTCAACGGCTGTTTTACAACGAATTGAAGGATAGAAGAAGGGAAATAATTTTCCAGCTCGCGTTTATTGATCACAATCTTGCCTGTACCTTCGGTTAATATAACACGAGCTACAGCTGCTTTGCGTCTTCCTAATGCATTTACTGCTTCCATACTGCTTAATTAAGAGAATTTAAATCAATGATTTTC
>CAYUQE010000089.1:0-8421 GCA_964446805.1 uncultured Proteiniphilum sp.
TGCAAGGAGCGCATCGAAAAGGCCGTAAAGAGTGTGGAAGGTGTCTCTTTTGCAAGCTGGGATATGGAAAAGCAGGAGCTGCATATGAATTTCGATCCGGCCAAGACCAATATCGAAGCAATCAGTAAAGTGATCGCTAAAGCGGGACATGACACGGACAAGGACAAAGCCGAACAGGCAGTCTACGATGCGTTGCCCTCCTGCTGCAAGTACAGGGAGTAGCATTCATTTCTATATCAGGGGGAGTGGCTTTGGCCGCTTCCCCTTTATTTTTCAAAATTATGGCACACGATCATTCACATCGCGATGAGCATGAAAGTAAGTCTTCTGTCCCTGCAACACCCAATGAACATGGAGCACATACTGAAAATACCGGACATGCAGGACATACTGATCATGCCTCCCATGCTACAGGTGGATCCGGCTACAACAAACACGAAGGACATCATACCGGCGATTTTTTAAAACGATTCTGGATCACCCTTATCCTGACTGTTCCGCTGCTCCTGCTTTCTCCCATGATTCAGGAATGGCTGGGTTTCGGTATTGCATTCCCGGGCGATAAATATGTGTTGCTGATACTTGGTAGCATCATTTATCTCTATGGTGGTATGCCTTTTTTCAAAGGGATGACCGGTGAACTAAGAGCCAAAGCGATTGGCATGATGACACTGGTGGCCCTTGCCATTACCGTGGCCTACATTTATAGTGCCGCCGTGGTCTTTGGTCTGAAAGGGATGGATTTCTTCTGGGAACTGGCCACGCTGATCGTCATTATGTTGCTTGGCCATTGGCTGGAGATGCGTTCTCAGATGTCGGCATCACGTGCATTGCAGTCGCTGGTGGAATTGTTGCCGTCTGATGTTTCGGTTGTAAGAGACGGAAGGGAAGAAAAAATCAATCTGGACCAGCTACACAACGGAGATACCGTCATCGTCAGGCCCGGCGGGAAAATACCTGCCGACGGCCTGATAACCGACGGACAATCGTACGTAAATGAGTCCATGCTTACCGGAGAAAGTGTTCCCGTTAAAAAAGCACGGAACGATAAAGTGATTGCAGGCGCCATTAACGGCGACGGAGTGCTTCATTTCACGGCGACGGGAGTAGGGAAAGACAGTTATCTCCACAAGGTAATCGGTTTGGTACAGTCGGCACAGGAAGCAAAATCAAACACACAGAATCTGGCCGACAGGGTGGCTAAATGGCTTACCTATATCGCCATCGTGATGGGTGTGGCTACCTTTATCTACTGGTTCACTGCCGGTGGGGGCAATTTATCCTTTGCACTGGAAAGAATGGTCACCGTCATGGTTACGGCCTGTCCCCACGCGCTGGGCGTAGCCATCCCCCTGGTTGTCGCCATCTCCACAACGCTGTCAGCCACCAATGGCCTGCTCTTACGCAACCGCACAGCCTTTGAAACCACACGAAAGCTCTCGACCATCATCTTTGATAAAACCGGAACACTGACAGAGGGTTCACACGCCGTGCAACACATTATTCCATTGGGTGAAAAATATGCTGCCGATGAATTATTGCAATACGCCGCGGCGATACAGCAAAACTCCGAACATCATATTGCAAAGGGGATCATGAAAATGCTCAATGAGAAGAACCTGGAATTATGGCGCTCGGGTGATTTTCAGTATATGCAGGGCATGGGTGTAACCGGTTCGGTCAACGGGAAAACAATCGTGGCTGCTGGCCCGAATTATTTCCAGGATAAAAAAATCACCCTGCCTGAAACACCCGGTGAAATTGACCCTGCTTCGGAGACGGTCAATTATTTATTGATCGACGGTCATCCCGAAGGAATCATCACATTGGCCGACACTATTCGTGAAGGTTCACGGCAAGCCATTGACGACTTGAAACAAATGGGTATCAAGTCATTTCTTCTCACGGGTGATAATGAGGATATTGCTGCTTCCGTTGCTAACAAATTAGGGATGGATGGTTATATGGCGAATGTCCTGCCCCACCTGAAACAGGAAAAAGTAAAGGAATTTCAGGCAGAAGGAGAAATCGTGGCGATGACCGGTGACGGTGTGAATGATGCACCTGCCCTGGCACAGGCAGATGTGGGCATCGCTGTTGGCTCGGGTACTGATGTAGCTGCAGAGACAGCCGATATTATTCTGGTAAACAGTGACCCGCGGGATGTAGTAAAAATGATTGATTTCGGAAAAAGGACATACCGTAAAATGGTTCAGAACCTCATCTGGGCTGTAGGCTACAACGTGATTGCCATCCCTTTGGCTGCAGGGATTCTATATCCGAAATTTATATTAAATCCGGCTATGGGCGCCATATTGATGTCGGCAAGCACCCTTGTCGTGGCTTTTAATGCAATGACGTTGAAACTGAAGTAGTACCAAACATAGTGACTTCCAGGGATGGCAAACCGGATTCATATTATTTTGATACACTTACTTTTGATTAGCAACTATTCCTTCTGCCACATGTTATAACTGCTGAAAGGGAGTAATTACTCCCTGCACAACGGATGACCACACATCTCAAAGGAGCGTATACCGAAAAGCTTTAACAGTAGGTAGAAGAAAATAAATAAGATGAAATTTAATATTACAATAAAGCGTGCTGCAACGATCGAAGAGATAGAGAACTACTGGCAGGATCAGGATTATATCAACCTGCTGGCACAGTTTGGTTTCCCTGATGCTGAAGGTGTTAAGAAGGAGAATCTGAAGGATATGCTCAATATGGCCATTACCGATTTTGAACCTAACGAGGCTGCCGCGATACTATTGACCTACAAGCTTTCTGAAAGATTAAGTGAAGGTCAGATAGGTCAGATTTCTAATGATATGCTGCTTGATAAGGTCTCGGAGGAGTATCCCGAGATTGATCTGCATTATGATCTGTTCAATATCAATCAATTGTTATACAAGGCATACAACGGGAAATTCCCCAATGCCAAAGCAACCGTGGTTGAGTTCACAATGATACCGGAAGATGATGCTGTCAATGAGATCACAAAGGAGATGGTGCTGAAAGCATTCAGCAACGCGATCTCCGGGAGCAACGTGATGAAGAGATTATTTGAAGAGAAGATGACGACCGACCTGGCTTTTGATGAGGCTGAAGCAGTTATCTGGGAGTTGAATAAAACAGATGAAACATATTTTACACTGATCACCTCCGAATATTGGTTGAATAAAGAGGAACTTGTGCTTTCTGCGTTCGAAGGGACCTGTTTGTTGTCGGAAATAGTAGAGGAGGAATGAATGCAGGAGTTGACCATGGAATAGTGGTAATTTCCCAAAACAGGTTGGATAACCCTGCAGGTAATGATTGTGGACTACCAGGATAAAACTGCTCTTCGGCTCACTGCATCCCCGGGAATGTTGTTGCTCCTGTCAACGGCGATAGATAGAGTACCACCACCATATCCATCACATTGGTGCGGGTATTGCCCGTAATGATATGACCACCAGCCTGCTGGAAGAAATGATACGAATCGAAGCGGGAGAGGAATTCAACGGCATCGATATTTTTATGCTTCGCACACAACAGCGTGTTCCTGTCGATAATGGCTCCTGCTGCATCGGTGGGGCCGTCGGTGCCGTCGGTGCCGGCACAGAGGAGGGTGATCTTCTCGCCGGGATCTAATCTTGTGGCCAGGTAGAGCGCGAGATGCTGGTTACGTCCTCCCAGACCACTCCCGGAGACCTTTAACGTAGGCTCACCGCCGAAAAGCAGACAGAGCGGTTTTCTGTCGGGATTTTGACGGGAGGCGTGCACGAGGGTGCGGAGGATAAAATCAGCTGCTTCGGTGTAATCGCCCTGCAGCGAGTCGGTGATGATACAGGTCTCAAAACCGAGCTCCCCAGCTTTGTGTGCCGCAGCCTCCAGCGCCAGCCTGTTATTCCCGATAATATGGTTATGCACGTTGCCAAAGACAGGGTCTCCCGCTTTGGGCGTCTCCGGAAGGAGACCTGCCGCCCCTTGGCGCAGATGATCCAGCAGCGTTGCAGGAAAAAGAACCCCAAGTGCATACTTTTCGAGGACGGCCAGGGCATCGGCAAAGGTGCTGCTGTCGGGGACCGTGGGACCGGAAGCGATCACATCGATCGTGTCGCCGATCACATCGGAGAGGATCAGACTGATTACCGTCGCCGGTGTAGCTGCCGCGGCCAGTTGTCCACCCTTTACGGCAGAGAGATGCTTACGGACAGTATTGATCTCCGAGATATCGGCACCACACCGTACCAGCAGGTCATTGGCCTGTTTCAGATCTTCAAGGGTAGCCTCTCCGGGTAGATCGGCCATCAGTGTCGAGGCACCGCCCGAAAGCAGACAGAGCACCAGGTCATCCTTGCCCGCCTGACGCGCCAGCGCCAGCATCCGCCGCGTGCTCTCTACCCCTGAAGCGTCGGGCAACGGGTGACCCGCTTCGGTGAGGGTGAGATGGCTCAGCCTGCTTCCATGTCCGTACTTGGTTACCACATGTCCATCGGTGATCAGGTCACCCAAGATTTTTTCCGTCTCCATAGCCATCAGGGCAGCCGCTTTTCCTGCTGCAAGCACGAAGATGCGCCCCGATTGAGTCAGGTGAAAGGTGTGGCCGGCGATCTGCAACCGATCGTACTCCCTCTGTAACTGTTGCGCTATCAGTCTGTCGGGCAGGACGCTTTCAACACCCGCAAGAAATAGCTGTTCGGCAATTGTTCTCATGCAATGCAATTATAAAAGAAAGAAGGAGAAGAGCCAGACGCAACATAAAGTCACCAGACCCATCACGATGGTGGCTGATGAATAGATCTTCAACGTGGTGTTGGCATCGATACCCGAGAAGCGGGAGACCACCCAGAAGTAGGAGTCGTTGGCGTGCGAGATCATCATCGATCCGGCACCCATGGCAAGCATTGCCAATATTTTGCCATTCTCCGAATCCAGTCCCAAAGAGGGCAGCATGGGTACAATAAGCGAGGCGGCTGTGATGATGGCCACCGTGGAGGAGCCTTGCGCTGTCTTCAGAATGAAGGCGATGAGAAAAGGGATGGCAAGCCCCAGCCCCGTCTGCAGGAGAAACGCTCCGGCATAGGCGCCGACACCGGTCTCCCTGATCACCAGCCCGAACATACCTCCCGCGCCGGTGACGATCAGTATGGGACCAGCTTTCTCAATAGCCGACTCGAGCAGGCTGTTGAACTCTTTGATTGATCGCTTTTTCAGCAACAGCAGTGATAGGAGCACGCCGGCCAAAAGTGCAATGACAGGTTGTCCCAGAAAAGAAAATAGCCTGGTGAGCAGGTTGCTCTCGGTAATTTGCCATAGCTGCAAGAGTGAGCCAATAGCGATCAGCAACAGGGGTATGATGATGGGCAGCAGTGACAGCCCTACAGATGGTAGCGGGTAAGCTGGCACCCTATCTGCTTGCGTGTCGCTCATTACCGCTGTGATCTCACTGTAACGTTCTTTTTTTGTCTGCCAGCGGATCCAGAGGAAGGCAGCCGTGGCAGCCGGGATTGCAAAAATTGCTCCCAACAGAATCAGCAACCCTACATTGGCCTCCATGATGCCCGAGGCAGCCAGTGCTCCAGGATGCGTGGGGGTAAGGTTATGGACGGCATAGAGTGAGGTGGCCAGCACGAAAGCCACAAAGGGTAGCGCAACCCGTGCCTTGCTGCTGAACGAGTTGGCCAGTCCGCTCAGGATGATATAACCTGAATCGCAGAAGATGGGTAACCCCACGATATAGCCGGTAATACCCATCGCTGTGGCAGCCCTGCTTTTACCTGCACGCGACAGGATATATCCGGCTATGCTGACGGCACCACCTGTCTTCTCCAGTACCACGGCAATGATGGCACCGAAGATGATCAGAAACCCGATGGAGGAGATAGTTGAACCAAATCCCTGTTTCAGAATCTCGACCACCCCTTTTCCGGGAAGAACAGCCAGGGCTAAGCATAAGGCGACGACAAACAGGGAGGCAAATGCGTTGAGCTTGGTTACAGATGTGAGAAAGACGATCAGCAGGATACTCAACAGTACAACAATGGAAATGGTAATGAGACTCATATTATTAGGTTCAAATTTATTTAGGATGCTCCTCTCTGGTTCTGCAACACAAATATATAAAAAACCGGCAATCAAACGACTGCCGGTTTCTTTTTTCAACTTTTTATCTACCTGCGTCCGCCGCTGGTGCTGCGGGTGGGTGTTTCACTCCCGGTGCTGCGGGTGGTTGTCGTGCTGCTTCGTGTTTCGGTGGTTCTTCTTTCACCGGAGCTTTGGCGCATCTGTCGTTCCACACGCACCGGCTGGCCGATGGAGCCACCATAGTAATGGGTATCCTCGGTACGGCTGGTGGTCGTGCGGGCTTCAGTTGCGGGTGTTGCCTGACGGGCAGGTGTTTGTGGCGTGGCTGTGCGATCCGTGGCTGTGCGATCCGTGGCTGCACGGTTGGTGGTTGTACGGCCCGAAGTTGAGCGGTTGCTGGCCGGTGTGGCATCACGGCTGGTGACGCGTCCCTCTTCGGCATTTCCCAGGCGGCTGATCTCTTCCGGTGTAGGAGTTACACGCTGCGACACGCTGCGGGTGACCTCCTGCTGCACGCGCCGGTCGTCGGTGGAGTATTTGAAATTGCGTCCGTCGCGGATGCTCCGGTCGCCCCATTCGCGGGCACGATTCCGTTCGTTGTTCTTCCAGTAGACGGCCCGTCGCCCGTTCTCGTTGTATGCCCTCACATAGGGTATATTACTATAATCGTAGTAGTCAATATAATAATAGCGCGGATAATGGGAATTGTAAAATTGATGATGCATCCACGGGTTGTACATGCCACGATCGACAATGACCACAAACGCATTCCCCAGGTTGAAGGTGGAGTAGAAAGGAGGAAGCGTTTGCACGAAAAGCCAGCGCCCGTTATTGAGATAGACAAAATTGCGCGTTGCCAGATCGTAGTAGGTTTCAATGTCCGGGAAGTAGTAGTAGCGTGTTCCTGCGTAATAATCGGGAGCCCATGCCGGATTGTAATCGTAATAGTTGTCGTTATAACCATTTCCAGAGGGACCATAGTAGGATGGTCCGCAACTGCTGAAACCAAGCGCCATGATAAGTACCGTGAGAACGACCATTAATTTCGCTGAAACTTTTTTCATGTTATTTGTCTTTAGATGGTTCTTAAAGCTTTTCACTTAACCCTTCGACTAAAAAAGAGGGCGATTGTTTATTCTCGATCTCTCCTTTAATCGTTATTCCCCGGATGGTGTCGCACGGTGACTATAAACTATGCCACGATCATGGCGAAGTCCTCCAGGTTCTCATCCACATATTGCGCGATAATGCGAATCTCCTCCTCCTCAATGTAGAAGAACTTCTCCTCCAGCTCGTCGAACTGTTCAAAGTCGACATACATCGCTGCGAACTCCTCCTCGGTGGTCTCACGCTCCAGCACTGCTCGGTTTGCATCGAAGATCTCCTTTGCCTTGTAAAGGATCTTCGAGAGCCCTCCGGCTCCCATCTGCCTGAGCGCCTTGGCCACCGGGTTATCGAAGATATATCCTCCGTAGCCATTCTGTATCAGCTGCACGAACCCGCCCTGGTTCACCTCCTCCGAGAAGTAGCGCAGTGCCAGCAAGGTATGCTGATAACCGTTCAATTGCTCCATATTCTCTGCAGTGATATCTCCTCCCAGGACCTCGAGGTAGGCGTCGGTGAATACTTTCAGAAACGCATCCATGCCCTCCTCCGCAGCTTCCACTATCTTACGCTCAGCTATTTGTATCATGTTGTTTCGATTATCATTATAAAGAAACAAATGTAACTGTTTTTTGTCAAATCTCCCCTGTGTTGTTCCATTATTCAGGATAAAATGGCTACATTTGCGTAAAGAACGGTACTTTTTCAAACATGAATAACCAGGGCCGGTGCAGCCGGAAAGAGCATGCCGCAGGTCGGTATGGATCCTCACTGTGCCTCCCTGACATCTAAACAAGATAACATTTTTAATCGTATGTTGGTAAAACCATTTAGAGGCGTTCGTCCGCCCAAAGCATTTGTCAAGGAGGTGGCTTCACGCCCCTATGATGTGTTGAATTCCGAGGAGGCCCGTGCAGAGGCCGCAGGAAATGAGAAATCACTCTATCGGATCATCAAGCCGGAGATCGATTTCCCGGCAGGGAAGGATGAACATGAGGAGGATGTCTACCTGAAGGCGGCGGAAAACTTCCGTATGTTTCAGGACAAAGGGTGGCTCTTGCAGGACGAGAGGGAGCATTATTACGTCTATGCCCAGACCATGAACGGCAAAACGCAGTACGGCCTTGTGGTGGGTGCTTCCGTGGAGGACTACCTGAGCGGCAGGATCAAGAAGCATGAGCTTACCCGTCGCGACAAGGAGGAGGACCGCATGAAGCATGTGCGGGTGAACGATGCCAACATCGA
>CAYUQE010000090.1:0-8273 GCA_964446805.1 uncultured Proteiniphilum sp.
TAAAGATAAATACTTTATCTGACACATGCAACTTTTATTTGAGACTTTTAGGTATAACTTAAAAAAATGGGATTAAGCAAAAACAGGATAAAATATATTCAGTCTCTGAAAGAGAAGAAGCACCGCAGCCTGCATAATACATTTGTAGCAGAGGGAGAGAAGCTGGTATTCGATCTGCTGGCCACCTGCAGGTGTCAGTACATCGCCGCACTGCCGGAAATACTCACTGCCCACCCTGAGATTGAAGCAGATGAGATTGTGATAGCGAGCGAGAAAGAACTGAAAATGGCAACCTTTCTGAAAACAGCACCACAGGTGATTGCTGTTTTTTATCGTCCTCAAGATGAGATTGCACAAATCGACCTGAGCGATAAGCTGCATCTTGTCCTTGATGGTGTGCAGGATCCGGGCAATGTGGGTGCAATCATCCGCATTGCCGACTGGTTCGGTATTGAACATATTATCTGTTCCGAGGATACTGCCGACCTTTATAACCCCAAGACTGTACAGGCAACGATGGGTGCCATTGCCCGCGTGAAGGTCTATTATACAGCGCTTGTGTCGTTCCTGGAGCAGCAGAGCCACCTTCCCATTTACGGCACCTTTCTGGAGGGGGGCGACCTCTACAGCGAACCACTCACAGAGAATGGTTTTATCGTGATGGGAAGTGAGGGGAGAGGGATAAGCAGTGAAGTGGCAAAACTGATCAACAGAAGCCTATTCATCCCCAGCTACCCCGCGGGCAGAGCCACCTCAGAATCGTTGAATGTAGCAGCGGCAACAGCTGTTGTTTGTGCTGAATTCTGTCGGCGTAAAATAAAAAAATCACCCGTGTAAAAACAGGTGATCACCTAAAACAAATCTCAAGCACATAAAAATCTCCTATTCAACATAAGAAGAGGGTGGAAAACGGGGCTCGAACCCGCGACCTTCGGAACCACAATCCGACGCTCTAACCAACTGAGCTACAACCACCATATCTGATATTCGGCTGCAAAGATACAATTTTTTTGTCATATCACATCGAAAAAGGCAAAATTTTCAAAAAAAATGGCGACTGAAACCATTTCTCCCCAAAAAAGAGTATATTTACAAAATATAAAAAAGAGTCAAGACCGTGTCGAATAAAATAAAATTATCCATATTAGGCATATCATTCAGCCAGGTACAGGCTGGGGCCTATGCACTTATCTTTGCGGAGGAGAAAGGGATCCGTCGTCTCCCCATTGTCATCGGCACACCCGAGGCCCAGTCCATTGCCATCGTCATGGAGGGCATCACTCCTCCCCGACCGCTCTCCCATGATCTTATCTGCTCCATCTGGAAGGAGCTTGACATAGAACTACTGGAAGTATTGATCCATAAGTTCGAGGATGGAGCGTTCTTCTCCGAGCTATTACTGGTGCAGAACAGCCGGGAGTATCGAATCGACTCTCGCACGTCAGATGCCGTAGCACTGGCCATACGCACCAAATCGCCCATCTATACCACCGAAGAGATCATGCAAAGGATGGCTATCGTGTTCGATGAGCAGACACCATCAACGCCGGCAGAGCCGTTGAGGGATGAGAGGGGTCATAGCGGTGAGGAGCTTTCGGAGTTGCGGCTGGAAGAGTTGAAGGAGCGGCTCAGGGAGGCGGTGAGTGAAGAGAACTATGAGTTGGCAACACACCTACGTGATGAGATCAACCGTAGAGAGAATATATCCTGAAGTGAGACAATATGGCCGATACACTCTTTTATTGTCCTGATATTGTAAAGAACCCCCGTCTGCCGGAGCAGGAATCGCAACACTGTGTCAAGGTGCTCCGCATGAAGGAAGGGGACCCTATGACCGTCACCGACGGAGAGGGATTCATCTACGACTGCAGTCTGCTCGAGGCACATCCCAAACATTGTACAATCGCCATTCAACATCAAAGGGAAGAGAAAAAGCGGGAATACACGCTTCACATCGCTTTTGCACCCACCAAGCAGATGGACCGCAACGAGTGGTTCGTGGAGAAAGCGACAGAGATTGGCACGGACTTTTTCACACCCCTCTCAAGCAGTTTCTCCGAACGCAAAGAGATCAAACGGGAGCGGCTGGAGAAGATTGCCATCTCGGCGATGAAACAATCACAACAGGCTTTCTTGCCCGCCATCGGGGAGATGGTCAGGCTGAAGGATTTTATCTCCCGTCCCTTCAACGGCAGGAAATTTATCGGCCACTGTTACGATCTCCCCAAAAAGCCACTGACAGCGATATACAGGAAGGGAGAGCATGCACTGATCCTTATAGGTCCTGAGGGTGATTTCAGTGAGGAGGAGGTAGTGCTTGCGATCGCGAACGGCTATGAGCCTGTAAGCCTGGGAGAGACAAGACTTCGCACGGAAACAGCCTGCCTTGTTGCCGTCCACACCATCCATGTGATCAACCAAATAACATCAATATAAATCACAATGAGAAAACTAACATTCATTCTTCCGATGATGTTGTTGCTGCTTGCAGCAAGCTGCAACAAGAACGGTAGTAAGAAAGAACTACCCCGAATTGCCATCGCCGGCATCGCCATTGAATCGAGCACCTTCTCTCCTGCTGTTACAAATGAGGATGCCTTCAGGGCGAAGGTAGGTGAAGAAGTGTTCAGCTATTACCCCTTTATGCAACCCGACTCGGGCATCATCGACCGGGCAGTGTGGCTCCCTACGCTCCGCGGCCACGCCATGCCGGGAGGCATTGTCACCTTCGCAGCATATGAGTCGCTGGTGACCAAAACACTCGAGATGTTGAAGGAGGCAATGCCACTGGACGGGATCTTCTTCGACATTCACGGTGCTATGAGCGTGCAGGGTCAGGATGATCCGGAGGGTGAGTTCCTCGTGCGTATCCGTGAGCTGGTAGGCACTGATGTGTTGATCTCTACTTCGATGGACCTGCATGGCAGTGTCTCGCCACGCCTGGCACAGAACACGGACCTGATCACCTGCTACCGTCTGGCACCGCATGAAGATGCCATCGAGTCGAAGAAGAGAGCGGTGACCAACCTGCTGGAGAGGCTGGAGAGCGGGAAAGGAAAACCGGCTTACAAGGCATGGATACCCGTACCCATCCTCCTGCCGGGAGAGAAGACCAGCACCCGCATCGAACCGGGCAAGAGCCTCTACGCACAGATACCGGGACTACTGGATGGTGAGAATGTGATCGATGCAGCCATCTGGATGTCCTACCCCTGGGCCGATGAACCGCGTAATCACGGCGTGGTGATGGCCTACGGTGATGATAAGGAGGCCGTCAGGAAAGCGGCAGAGCAGCTTGCCCGTCGTTTCTGGGAAGTACGGAACGAGTTTGCCTTTGTGGCGCCCACCACCTATCTGGAGGAGGCACTGACGAAAGCACTGGCCAGCGACAAGCACCCCTTCATCATCAGTGACATGGGTGACAACCCCACGGCGGGTGGTGCGGGCGATGTGACATGGACACTGCATCAACTCTTCAAGGATGCAGAACTCCAACAAAGCGGCAAGACGCTGATCTATGCATCCATTCCGGGAGCCGAATTTGTAAAGAAAGCGATCGAGGCAGGCGTAGGAGGAATAGTAGATGCTTTCGCCGGAGCGGAGGTAGATGATCGTTTTGCACCTCCCATCCGGCTGAAGGGAGTGATCACGGCCATCAAGGAGGATAGCACCAACAGTGAGGTGGTGGTGAAGAGCGGAAATCTCTACACCATCGTCACTGAGAAAAGGAATGCCTATCACTACGAGAAGCAGTTCACCGATCTGGGTCTCAACCCACGGGAGGCAGATATCCTGGTGGTGAAGATAGGTTACCTTGTGCCCGAGCTCTACGAAATGCGGGGCGACTGGATCATGGCGCTCACCCCGGGGGGCGTGGATCAGGATCTGCTGCGTTTACCCTACAAACGGGTACCGCGACCTATCTTCCCCCTCGATCCGTACATGGATGATCCCGACCTGGGTGCCCGATTTATCCCGCTGTCGGATGAGATCATGTATTACTCGCCACCCATACAATAAGTAACCATGTTTACACAGAGGAGGCAATGGATGGGTGAAGGACGATGTAAGATATGATGAAAGCCGGTAAATGAGGAAAAAAGAGCGATTCAGCCATGTGATCCGCTGGTTCGAAGAACATGCGGAGTCGGCAGCTACGGAGTTACATTACCAGAACCCCTATCAGCTGCTGGCAGCGGTGATCCTGTCGGCACAATGTACCGACAAGCGTGTGAACATGATCACCCCTGCCCTCTTCGAAGCGTTTCCCACACCGGAGGTGATGGCCGTCTCCTCAACCGAAGAGATATTCACCTTCATCCGCTCCTGCTCCTACCCCAACAACAAGGCAAAAAGCCTGGTGGGGATGGCCCAAAAGCTGGTGACCGACTTCGGCGGAGAGGTCCCTACGGATATAGACCTGTTGCTCACCATCCCAGGTGTGGGGCGCAAGACGGCCAACGTGATGCTGGCAGTTGCTTTCGACAC
Organism: uncultured Proteiniphilum sp.; assembly: GCA_964446805.1. GTDB lineage: Bacteria > Bacteroidota > Bacteroidia > Bacteroidales > Dysgonomonadaceae > Proteiniphilum. The sequence goes on from CAYUQE010000090.1 coordinate 4,489, forward strand.
TCCCGCCATGCCGGTGGACACCCATGTGTTCCGCGTGGCCAACCGCCTCGGCCTCACCCGCAATTCAAAGACACCACTGGAGACGGAGAGAGAACTGGTGAAACATATCCCCGCCCCTCTGCTCTCCAAAGCACATCACTGGCTGATCCTTCACGGGCGTTATATCTGCGTGGCACGAAAGCCCAAGTGCGACATCTGCGGACTCAGAGAGTGGTGTAACTATTATGAAAAAATCAGATCTACCGCAGATAAATAGATTTCCTTCCCATCCGATTTTGATCCTGTTTTACTTCCTTCTGATTTTATTAGGCACAATCAGCAAATAATTAGAGAAATTTTTCTTTAATTGTTGTTTTTCACGAATAAACATTGTTACTTTGCAGTGCAGAATCATCAAGCCGTCTGTAACAGTTCAGATTCATAATCCAGTTTGATGGTTTTACAATTTGTAGCTCAATGATGACACTCCAAATAAAATGGTAAATTCTGAACAAAATGATTAAAACCACAATAATCATCGATCGTCAGATAGACTCTATGCTGACATTCACTCTCTTTAAACATTATAAAAAACCACTTTACATTTATTGCAATGAACAAGAAACTTTTGATCAGGGATCTTACCCTTCGCGACGGTCAGCAATCGGCTTTTGCTACCAGAATGAACCAGTTACAGGTGGACCGTGTCCTTCCCTATTACAAAGAGGCAAATTTCTACGCGATGGAGGTTTGGGGCGGTGCAGTGCCCGACTCAGTGATGCGTTATCTGGGTGAAAACCCGTGGCACCGGCTGGAGAAAATCCATGAGGCAGTAGGAGGTGTGAGCAGGCTGACCGCCCTCTCGCGTGGCAGGAATCTTTACGGCTATGCACCTTACCCCGATGATATTATCGACGGGTTCTTCAAAAACGCGGTCTCGTCGGGTCTTAATATCATGCGTATCTTCGATGCATTGAATGATGTGGACAATATCCGCTCGAGCATCAAATATATCAAGCAGTACGGTGGTATGGCCGACTGTGCGGTATGTTATACCGTGGATCCCAAATACGACGAGCCACTTGAAAGCCCTCATAAACCAAGAAAAGGACTCTTCTCGCTCTTCAGCGGTAAGAGTAAAAAAGTGAAGACTCCACTCCGTGAGCCGATATTCACTGACCGGTACTTCCTCGCCAAGGCGCAGGAGATGGTTGCACTGGGTGCCGACATGATCACCATCAAAGATATGAGCGGTCTGATACCTCCCTCCCGTGTAGCTACGCTCATCCCTTTATTCATGAGAGAGCTGGATGTACCGATCGATTTCCACACCCACTGCACACCCGGGTTCGGTCTTGCCTCCGTGCTGACCGCCATTATGCATGGTGTCGATATCGTAGATACCAACATCTGGAATTTTGCCGGTGGTCCCGCTGCACCCGCCCTGGAGTTGATCTATCTGTTTTGTCTCAAACTGGGTATAACGCTTGATATCAACATGGAGGCGGTGGCATCCATCAACGAAGAACTTTTCACAATAAGGAAAGAGTTGGAGCCCTATGATACGGAGAAGCAGTTCCCAAGACCATTCAACCCACTTACCGACACACTCCCCGCAGAGATTGAGAAAGAATTTGATCGCGCTATTGAAGCTGTAGGGCGGAACGATGAGCAGACGTTGCTTAAGGCGTGCAATGCCATTAACACCTACTTCCACTTCCCTCAACCCAATGAGCTGGTGAAGAATGCCGAGATACCGGGTGGGATGTATACCAATATGGTTGCCCAGCTGAAACAACTCAACGCGTTGGATATCCTTGAAGATGCGATGAAACTTATCCCGCGTGTAAGGCTCGATGCAGGGCTCCCTCCTCTGGTGACCCCTACCAGTCAGATCGTGGGCGTGCAGGCGGTTGGTTCCGCCATGAACCTGAAAAACGGGAAGCCAATGTATGCCAACCCCTCCAACCAGTTTATCGCACTGGTAAAGGGTGAGTACGGCAAGACACCTGTACCGGTGAACCCTGCATTCCGGGAGCAGATCACCGGATCACCGGATGAGATAGCATACAATACCGACAACTACCGGCATCAGGAGAATCCCACCCTCCCGGAGTTTGGCAATCAGCCGCTGGCAAAGGATGAGAAGGAACAGTTGCTGTTGGAACTTTTCCCTTCCGTCGCAGGCGGATATCTGCGCGGTATAAGGGAGAAGGAGTACCTCTCGAGAGGTACTGATGAGCGCACAAACAGTGAACAGGAAGTGAAGAGGACTGTTGCAGAAAGTGAAACCATCAAGGGAAACATCGTGGTGAGTCCCATGCCCGGTAATATACTGCAGGTGAAGGTGAAGGAAGGTGACATGATTACAGTAGGATCGGTATTGTTTGTACTTGAAGCAATGAAGATGGAGAATGACATCACTGCTGATTTCGCGGGAAGGGTAAATCAGATTTTCGTGAAACCGGGTGACATTGTAAGCCAGGATACCGTGTTGATCGATGTTGTATGAGTTTGATAAAATAAATCAAAAAAATTATTGCTTCAACTCAGGTAAATTATTCATTATTGTTAAAAATCGGAATAATCGGCAGGGCGCAGAAAGGTAACATCAATATGAGAAACATTGTTCTTGTATTCGGGGAGCGATGACAATTGCTTCCAGTCGGGATCGCTGCCAAATGCATCCCAGTGTGCCTCTCTGTCTGCCTTGTTTTCAAAGGTGGTCATATACATCAGGTTAGGCATCTGTGACCCGGAAACCACCTCTCCATAAAATACCGGATTGAAATTCAGTTTGGTAAAGATATCCATTTCGCCGCCTTCGTTGAACATGTGGACTTTGTTGCGAAAAATCGTTTCACCGGCGCTTTCATAACTCCGCAGCTCATACACCCGTTCATTTTTTGGTGATGTCAATTGAGGTAACCTCATTACGGGAGACAAGGCAAATGCCTTGAGGATGATTGTCTCCATGCGGGTGTATGCAGGAGCATTGTGCAGTACGTTCAGGTATTCCTTACCGGCCGACTTGAATTGCTCATTTTTCATCAATTTCCGGTTGATCTCATCGATCCTGTTCAGGGATTTCACCGGAATGAAAACATACATCGATTTGTTCACTGAAGTATCATTTGCGATTGCCTTAAAAACCCCCACCGACCGGACACCCATTTCATGCAGGGAGAGAATCAATGCCTGCTGTAAATAATCGTCCAGGATCTTTTCCTGTTCAACGCTGTTGTAATGATATACTGTAAGCTGGTAGAACTCCTGCTTCTCCTTCTTTGGCTTTGCCCATAGGAACTGAGGAATAATCATCAAGACCATCACGATGACAAGTAAAGTTTTTGTTTTCATGCTGATTACAGTTGTGTTTTCGTTTATCATTAAACAGGAGCATCTCACAAAAAAAAGATTTCCTTCAGACAAAGATATTTATTTATTTGTTACTGCCTGCAATTAGTATTCAAACATTTAACCTTCTTAATTCTCTAAAATCCAGAAATTCAAAAAAAGAGAGGATGAATCACGAATAGCGTGACGCATCCTCTCCTGAATACTTACAGCTAACGGTTAGTCAGCCTTTGGAAATGCTTTTTGCTTGTTGAGCACAAGATAGACAATCGGCAAAATACCAATGGTATTGAAAATGGCCAGAAAGATAAACCAGGTCAGGTGATTGTTCCGGGCCGACTTCCAGAGTGCGATCAGTTTCATCACCGAGTCGAAGATTGCAAGTACTGCAATAAGGATGATCAGCCAGACAGGTAGATTGGATAAGCTTTCCATAATCTCAAAAACCT
>CAYUQE010000091.1:0-135 GCA_964446805.1 uncultured Proteiniphilum sp.
CAAAGCGCACCTCCAGCGAAAGAAGTGCCACTGTCACACCGCAGAGAAGCACCTCGAGCAACAACAATGAAGTAAGTACTACAAAGCGCACCTCCAGCGAAAGAAGTGCCACTGTCACACCGCAGAGAAGCACCT
>CAYUQE010000091.1:235-8238 GCA_964446805.1 uncultured Proteiniphilum sp.
CAGGCAGTAGAAACACTTCGGTAAGCACACAGCGCTCATCAGGCAATACAAGGGCCACCACTTCGAGCCGGGACACGAAGAGCAGCACCGAACGGAGCAGTACTACAAGAACAAGTGGACGCGGCAGATAACAGTTGTAAAGTGCAAGTACCAAAAAGGTCGCCCCTGCAGGGCGACCTTTTCTATTTCATTCATCGATCCACCGTTTGGTCAGATCACCATAGGCATCTATCCGTCGGTCGCGGAAGAAAGGCCACCAGCGACGCACGTTCTCGGTGCGTTGTTGATCGATCTCGATGAGCGAATCCATCTCTTCATCACCCGGAGCGCGATAGAGGAACTCACCCTGTGGTCCGCATACAAAACTGTTTCCCCAAAAACGAATACCCCCGGTCTGTCCCGACGGATCTGATTCATAGCCCGTACGGTTCACCGCAACAACAGGTATCCCGTTAGCGATGGCATGACCGCGTTGCAACGTGACCCATGCATCCAGTTGCCGCTGTTTCTCCACTTCCGGATCAGATGATTCCCATCCTATGGCAGTGGGATAGATAAGTACCTCAGCACCGGCAAGTGCCATGAGCCGCGCTGCCTCGGGATACCACTGATCCCAGCATACCAGGAGACCGAGCCTGCCCACGGAGGTGTCAATGGGATGGAAGCCCATATCACCGGGTGTAAAGTAAAATTTCTCATAATAGGCCGGATCATCAGGGATATGCATTTTCCGGTATTTGCCCGCGATGGTGCCGTCTTTCTCTATCACTACCGCCGTATTGTGATAGAGACCGGGTGCACGTCTCTCAAAAAGTGAAAGGACAATCACGACCTCCAGCTCCCTGGCCAGCTCACCGAAAAAAACGGTTGATGGTCCCGGTATAGTCTCTGCCTGATCAAACACAGCGGTCTCCTCTGTCTGACAGAAATAGAGACCATTATGCAGTTCCTGCATGACAATCAACGCGGCACCCTGAGCTGCCAACTTGCGGACCTTCGACTGTAGCCGGGAGATATTCTCCTGCCTGTCGTTACTGTTGGCTTGTTGAATGATTCCTATCTTCATACAATCAATTAAGAATTTCTGCTTACAGCTTATGGCTTATGGCTTATAGCTGATAGCTTATTGCTTACTACAATACACCCTCCGGGAACTGCATGGTCACACAATGTAAGGATCCATGCTGCTTAATCAGCGGGCTGCAGTCAACGCCCACGATCTCCCTGTCGGGAAAAGCGATCTGAAGCTGCCTGCGGGCATACCTATCTTTCAATGTACCATACAACGGCATCAGTACAGCGCCATTGACAATTAAAAAATTGGCATAGGTGGCCGGCAGCCGGCAGCCCTTATCATAGACGACATCGGCCATGGGCAGAGGAATTAATCGATAGGGCTCACCGCACTGCGTGACAAATGCCTTCAGCTCCTTTTCCATCTCCTTCAACGCATTGTAATGTTCATCCTTGGCATCCTCACATTGCACGTAGGCAATGGTTTTCTCATCACAGAAGCGGGCAAGTGTGTCAATATGGTTGTCGGTATCATCTCCGGCGAGGTAGCCGTGATTGAGCCAGAGCACCCGCGAGGCTCCCAGCATCGTTTTCAGTGACTCTTCGATCTCCTGCTTCTCCAGTGGCTGATTGCGATTGGGCGCCAAGAGACAGGAGGAGGTGGTGAGGATGGTTCCCTGCCCGTCAGATTCAATCGATCCCCCTTCCAAAATAAAATCAAGCCTGTTCACATAGGCAACATCAGCGTGAAACGCACCCTCCCTGAACAGTGTGCCCGTGATCTGGTTATCCCGGTCGGCAGCGAACTTCAGCCCCCAGGCATTAAATCCGCAGTCGACCACTGCGGGTTTATTGTCGATAAAGAGGGAGAGGGCTCCATGATCACGTGCCCATGTATCATTGGTTGCCATCGGTATACATATGATCTGCTGTTGTTCCTCCTCCGTAAAATAGGATATCACCTCCCTCCTGTCGGGAGTCACGATCAGCAACTTCTCTCTTTTGAGGATCTCCCTGGCAAGAGAGAGATAGCATGCTGTCACCTCCGCAAGGATGTCAGCCCAATCACTCCCGCGATGGGGCCATGTTAACTGCACTCCGCTTTGTGGGTACCACTCGGCAGGAAAAACGATCCCCGACATAGGCTTATCCTTCCATATTGCCCCTGATGATCCCCCTGGTCGATGTACGGATGAATTGGAGAATCAACTCACGGTCATCCGATTCCGGCAGCTCCTGCTCGATCCGTTCTACCGCCTGCGAGATATTGTAACCAGACATGTAGAGATAACGGTATATCTCCTGGATAGAGTTGATGCGTTCACTGTTAAAGCCCCTGCGGCGGAGACCGACGATATTCAGCCCCACATAGGTGATGGGCTCACGACCCACCATCACGAAAGGAGGGATATCCTTGGATATTTTAGATCCTCCCTGAATCATCACGTGTGCGCCAATTTTCGAGAACTGATGTGCCAATGTGCCGCCACTGATAATCGCATAGTCCTCAATCTCCACTTCACCTGCCAGCTGCGTGGTGTTACCAAGAATGATATGGTTGTTCAGCACGCAATCATGTGCCACATGGCTGTAGGCCATGATAAGGCAGTTATCGCCCACCTTCGTGAATCCTTTCGAGGCGGTACCCCTGTTCACCGTAGCACATTCACGAATGATCGTATGATCACCAATGATCGCCAATGTATCTTCCCCCTGGAATTTCAAATCCTGCGGTATACCTGCAATCGTAGCATGTGGATAAATGGTGCAGTGCTTACCGATGCGGGCACCATAGAGCACGGATGACTGTGTCATCACACGTGTGCCCTCACCTATTTCCGTATTGGCGTCGATGTATGCAAATGGCTCTACAATCACATTGTCTCCAAGCCTGGCCTCAGGATGTACAAAAGCCATCGATGAAACACTATTCATAAAGTATGATTTGTTAGTTGTTATTTGTTTTTTATTATCTGTGCTGTAAAATCGGCTTCAGAGACCACCTTGTCTCCTATGAATGCCAGGCCGCGCATGGTAGCGATACCTCTGCGCATCTCGCTGGTGAGCTCCACCCTGAATATAAGGGTGTCTCCGGGCACCACCTTGTGTCTGAATTTGACGTTATCGATCCTCAAGAAATAGGTAGAGTATCTTTCCGGTTCATCCAGTTTGGCCAGTACGAAGATGCCGCCTGTTTGGGCCATTGCCTCCACCTGTAGTACTCCCGGCATCACAGGTTCCTGGGGAAAATGACCGGTAAAAAAAGGTTCATTGGTGGTGATATTCTTTACGCCTACAATAAACTTGTCGGTTAACTGAATGATCTTGTCCACCATCAGAAAGGGATAGCGGTGAGGCAGCAACTCACGGATACGAATATTGTCCATTACCGGTTCTGTATGGATATCATACACCGGGGGCTGCACTTCATTCAGCTTGATATCTTTGCGGATAAGGCGGGCCAGTTTATTGTTGATCTTGTGCCCGGGTCTGGTGGCGATAAGACGCCCCTTGATCGGCTTCCCGATAAGTGCCATATCGCCGATGATATCGAGCAGCTTATGACGTGCAGGCTCATTGGCGAAAGCCAGCTTGCGATGGTTCAGATAACCCAGCTCCTCGGCATTGTGATGCGGCACTTTCAGCTCATTGGCTATGTCGTCCAGCTCATGCTGCGTCAGTTTCTTTTCATAGATGACGATGGCATTGTCCAGATTACCTCCCTTGATAAGTCCCACCTGTCTCAACTGCTGTATCTCACGTACAAAGACAAAGGTACGTGCAGGTGCTATTTCAGTTTCGAAATCAGTCATCGCGTCCATCGTGGCCGACTGATTGGGGATGTATTGGGAATCAAACTCGATGAATGAGTTGATACAGAAAGAATCATCGGGCAGCAATGTTAACTTTGACCCGGTCTCCGGATCGTATACTTCAATCTTATTACGTACCACATAAAAATCTTTCTCCTTGTCCTGTTCTGCGATTCCTACCTCACGTATCGACTTCACATATTCGGCAGCGCTTCCGTCGAGAATGGGGAACTCGGATGAGTTGACCTCTATCAGGCAATTGTCGATGCCCAACGCATATAAAGCAGCAAAACCATGTTCAATGGTACTGACAGTGATCTCTCCTTTGCCTAAAACCGTGCCTCGCTGTGTATTGACCACATTTTCAGCCAACGCTTCTATCACAGGCTGCTCTTCCAGATCGACTCTTTTGATCTTAAAACCGTGATCTACGGGTGCAGGATTGAAAGTGACCACGATATCGAGCCCGGTGTGCAGTCCTGTACCACTTAAGGTAAAGCTGTCTTGTAATGTTCTCTGTTTCACTCTATTTTCATTATTAATTTGACATCTTCCGGTTGTAACGGAACTGTTGAAATAGCATGTCTACCCGTTGGGTGTGAGTCTGCTCTTGAGTTCGGCAAGCTCTTTCTCTAACGCATTCAGCTGCCTGTACATGTCGGGTAGCTTGGGCAGGATAATGCTCGTCTTAAAGAAACGCTTTACAGGATAGGCGGGTGAACCAATCAACTCTGAACCCTCTTTAGTATTACTGATGATGCCCGACTGCGCACCTATCTGGCTATTTTTCCCGATGGTGATATGCCCTCCGATACCGGCCTGCCCTCCAAGGACACAATTCTCTTCAATTTTCGTGGAGCCGGCAATACCCACCTGCGCAGCCATGGCCGTATTGTCACCAATCTCGCAGTTGTGCGCTATCTGCACCAGATTGTCCAGTTTCACCCCACGATGAATCACCGTGGAACCCATTACAGCACGGTCGATGGTTGTATTGGCGCCAATCTCCACATCATCCTCAATAAGCACGTTGCCCAGCTGCGGTATCTTGTGATAGATGCCGTTCTCATTGCTGAAACCGAAACCATCCGCACCAACAACAGCACCGGAATGAAAGATGCAGTTATCCCCGATGATACAGTCATGATAAATCTTTACACCGGGGTAGAGAATGCAGTTCTTTCCGATGGTCACATTCTCTCCCACATATACCTGCGGATAGATTTTACTCTGATCGCCAATCGACGTGTGCTCTCCGATATAGCTGAACGCACCAATATAAAGATCACTTCCCAGCATCGCTGAAGGGGAGATAAAACTCATCTCCTCGATGCCGTTTTTCTTCGGACTGTGCTGATTGACCATCTCCATGAGCGCCCCCAACGCTGTGTAGGCGTTCGGCACCTTAATAAGTGTGGCCTTAATGGGTTTATCCTGCAGAAAATCCTCATTGACAAGCACTATATCTGCATCGGTGGTGTAAATATAGGAGGTATATTTTGGATTTCCAAGAAATGTGAGTGTTCCGGGTTTCCCTTCTTCAATCTTTGAAAAATTGGAGACAGTTACCTCTTCATTGCCGATTATCTCACCTTTCAGAAAATCGGCTATTTGTTTTGCAGTAAAGATCATTTATGGTGATTATTTTTCATGGAGGCAATTAATTTCCTAAGAATAAGGCTATTAAAGGACGTCTTATTCAAAAAACTGCTTACTTTACGCGTAGAAAGGAATGTAAACAGCCTCCTAATTATCAATTTGAGTGCAAATTAACAACTTTTTTTTTATCCTTTCACATATTAAATCATAATATAGTTTAAACGAGGGGCAAAGTTAATTTGCGGGATTCAAAATAATATACTACTTTTGCGTCACTTTTACGGGATGTAGCTCAGTCCGGTTTAGAGTACTCGTCTGGGGGGCGAGTGGTCGCTGGTTCGAATCCAGTCATCCCGACAACAAATACAAAGAAAAGGGTTAAGATGAGATCTTACCCTTTTTTTGTTGCCGCAGCCTCTCCCAATTCGGAAATGGATTCACTGCCTGAAGGAGTAAAACAACCGAAAAAAAACCATCTTAATTATAAAGATGGTTTTTTTGTTACACGCCGGGCAACCTGTTGTTATTTCCTGTACTTCGAGAAGTCAGTATTCAGCATGCTGCCGGTCTCCTGTAAAGCCTGGTGAAAGGCATAACAGGAGTAGAGATCCTGCGGGATATGTCCCTTCACACCCAGGTTGAGGTACTCATGCAGCAGTGGCCTATAGTCCGGATGCGCGCACTTGTTGATGATCTCCTCGGCACGGTTGCGGGGACCCTTGCCACGCAGGTCGGCTACGCCATATTCCGAGACGATGATCTTCACCGAGTGCTCGTTGTGGTCCTCATGTGTCACCTTGGGTACGATGCAGCTGATGGCACCGTTCTTGGCTGTGGAGGGGGTGAGGAAGATGGAGAGGTAGGAGTTGCGGGTGAAATCGCCCGACCCCCCGATACCGTTCATCATCTTGGTACCGTTCACATGGGTGGAGTTGACGCTGCCGAAGATATCCACTTCGATGGCGGTGTTGAGGGCGATGATGCCCAGACGTCGTGCCAGACCCGGGTTGTTGGAGATCTCAGAGGGACGGAGCACCAGCTTGTTCTTGAAGAAGGGGAGGTCGTTATAGAACTTATCCAGCACCTCGTTGCTCACGGTGAGTGAGCAGCCGCTGGCGAAAGAGATGTTTCCCTTCTGCATCATGTCGATCACCGCATCCTGGATCACCTCGGTGTAGACTTCAAAGCGGGGTATGTCGGGATTGCTGCCCATGGAACCCAGTACTGCATTGGCGATGTTGCCCACACCCGACTGGATGGGGAGGAAATGAGCCGGGATGCGTCCGGCTCTCATCTCAGCCACGAAGAACTCGGCCACGTTGTTGCCGATGCGGGCAGTCACCTCGTCGAGCGGAGCAAAGCCGCCCCCTTCACCATCGCGCTCGGTCTCCACCACAAAGATCTTCTCCGGGTTCACCTTCACATATTCGAGTCCCACGCGACCCTGCACCTCATAGATGGGTATCTCGCGACGTTTTGGCGGGTCCTGCAGCTCATAGAGGTCATGAATGCCCCTCAGCCTTGTCGGCACCTTTTTATTCAACTCCACGATCACAATATCGGCCATGCGACAGATGGTGGGAGTGATCCCCACACCGGTGGTGGGTACAATCTCACCCCCTTCGGTCACGTCGGCAGCTTCCACTACCGCCACGTTGATCTTCCCGAGGAACCCGTAACGGATCTCCTGTGCCAGCTGCGAGAGATGCAGGTCGAAGAAGTCGAACTCACCCCTGTTCAGTGCCTCACGCATATCCTTGTTGGTCTGGTAGGGAGTGCGGAACTTGATTGCCTTGGCCCTTGCGAGCGAGCCGTCGATGGAGTCACCGGTGGAGGCTCCCGTGAATACACCTATCTTGAAAGGATTCCCTTTCGCATGTTCCCTCTCCGCCCTTTTGGCGATCTCCACCGGCACCACCTTCGGGCAGCCGGCATGCGTAAAACCGCTGAAGCCAACGTTGTCGTCATGTTTGATGAGCGACGCTGCCTCTTCAGCACTAATAAATTTCAATGCCATGTCAATTGTTGGTTTTTATATATTTTGGTCTGTGGTTCCAGGGGATGCACTCAATATTTTCGCAACATGATCTCACCGTAAATCAGCCCTCTCTTCAATGCTTCCTCACCAGCCTCGCCCGCAAGCTCCGCCACCAATGGGTGTAGGGAGCTCATGTTCTTTGATGAGTCCTCTTTGAAGTCATATTCCTTTACAGCATCTTGAGCAAACGAGTCGTCATCATCATGCACAAAGAGAGACCCTTTAAGCGAGGATACTCCTTCGAAATCGGTCACCAGGTCGAGTGAAGAACGGAATTCGGGACGCACATAAACAGGTGGTGCAGGTGGTGTAGTCGTTGTAGAGGCAGGTTTTTTCGGAAGGGAGAGCCGACGAAGAAAAGGCTCATCATCGCTGTCATCAATGAAAGGACCGGATCCCTTTTCATTCTGCTGCTGCATGTTTTTCTTCTTCCTGGAATCATTAAAAAATCCCAATATGACAAAAAATAGAAGAAGGATAAAATAAATGATGTCGCCAGACTCCATAATTTGATTAATTTTGCAACCAGACAAAAGTAC
>CAYUQE010000092.1:0-8070 GCA_964446805.1 uncultured Proteiniphilum sp.
CATGCCGGCCAGCAGCGGTACCACCACGAAGAGAATTACCGAGAGGAAGAGCGTATCCCAGGGAATGACAATTCCTCCAATGCCGAGAAGTAGTCCCACGATAGGGACAAACGCCACCAGGATGATCAGGTCGTTCACTGCCACCTGCACCAGTGTATAGGCAGCATCACCTCTGGTAAGGTGACTCCATACGAACACCATGGCAGTACAGGGAGCAGCACCCAGCAGTACTGCACCGGCCAGGTACTGATCAGCCAGCGCCGTGGGGATTAGTGATTTGAACACCACGTAAAAGAAAAACCAGGCGATGGCGAACATGGTGAAAGGTTTGATCAACCAGTTGGTCACCCCGGTAATGAGGATTCCTTTCGGTCTTCGACCTACGTTCTTCACGCTGTTGAAATCTACCTTCAGCATCATCGGAAAGATCATCAGCCAGATAAGGATGGCCACCGGAATGGAGACATTGGCGTACTCAAACCGATGCAGTGTGGCGGGTACGGATGGTATATATTGTCCAATCAGGATTCCCACTACAATACAGATGGCTACCCAGAGTGTGAGGGTTCGTTCAAAAAAACTGATGCCTTGATTTTTCTTCATATTTTTTGGATAATTGAGATTTTTTAAAACAGAAATTGCAAACTAACTTTTATATCCCGATACCGTGATGCTGTAAATACCACTATCACTATTTTTTAAAAGGACACTCTCTGTAGGGGACAGATACTTCCCCAGTACCTCTTCAGGGATCAGGATCTCTTTTTGTTTGTGGACGGTGATGTGCTTAAATCCCTGCAATTCTATTATGCTGAGATATTCACTGATCTCCACTGCACCCGAAACACAACCTGCATACATTACCGCATCATTCTTTAACTCTTCGGGGAGCTTGCCCGTGAGCACTACATCAGACACGCAGAAATGACCCGACGGTTTTAAAACCCTGCTTATTTCAGCAAAGGCTTTATTTTTGTCAGGTACAAGGTTCAACACACAATTGGAGACAATTACATCAAATGTATCGTCGGGGAAAGGCATCTCTTCAATATCACCTTTTACAAACGATACGTTCGTATGTCCCAGCTTTTGGGCATTTTCAACGGCTCTGCAGACCATGGCTTCTGTGAAATCCAAACCGGTTACTTTACCGCTATCTCCAACGATGGCTCGCGCAACAAAACAATCATTCCCGGCACCACTTCCAAGGTCGAGCAGATGATCTCCTTTCTTTATATCTGCAAAGTGCGTAGGGATACCACAGCCTAAACCCAAATCGGCATCTGGATGATAACCTTCCACAGCTTGATATTCATCGCCAATCATGCTGAATTCCAGTTTACCACAGCATCCAGAAGATCCACAACAGGATAATGGTGCCATTTGTATACTTTGATTGGCAATAGCTCCATATTTCTCTTTGATCACCTTTTTTATCTCCTCCGATTTCATAGCTGGGGTTTTAACTGCTCAACATACAGTTGATAGAAATCATCTTTTATCTGATCACGAATCCTGTAAAACTCACTCATAATAAATTCATCCGTTCCTTTTGCATGGGAGGGGTCCTCGTAACCCATGTGCAAACGGTGCTTCACCTTCCCCATAAACAGAGGACAGGTTTCATTGGCATGGTCACATACCGTAATCACATAATCCCATTCCTCGTTGATATAGTGGTCTACGATTGTTGGCGTGTGATGACTGATGTCAACCCCTGCCTCTTTCATCACTTCAACGGCAGTATGGTTCACCTGTCGGGCAGGCTCGGTCCCGGCCGAACGAACAGTTAACCGCTCATCGAAATGCTGCAGAAAACCATGTGCCATCTGACTGCGGCAACTGTTACCGGTACAAAGAATTAAAATTCTCATTTCGTTAATAATTAATTGATTTTTAAAATAGTCCTATATACAACCCATTGATTTGAAGACACTGTTTTTTTAGAATAAAGTACCATAAACCAGTCCGGAGAAGGTGGCCATGATGATCACCAGCGTGACATATATAACCGTCTTCCTGGTTCCCATCACACCGCGGATCACCAGCATATTGGGCAGTGAGAGCGATGGTCCGGCGAGCAACAGTGCCAGTGCAGGACCTTTCCCCATACCGCTGGAGAGCAGTCCCTGTACGATTGGTACCTCGGTGAGGGTGGCGAAATACATGAATGCCCCCGTGAAGCTGGCGAAGAAGTTGGATAAAAGTGAGTTACCCCCTACAGCCCACTCGATCCACTCGTTGGGCACCACGCCGGGTATGGCAACATTGTCGTGCGTCGATCCCAGCAAGAATCCGGCGATCACCACACCAATGGCCAGCAGCGGCATGATCTGTTTGGCAAAACCCCAGGCAGAGAGCGTCCACTCCCTGTTCTCCTCCTCATTCTTATCGAATAGGGTCACCACAGAAAGAGCGGCAATACCCACCACCATAGGCACCAATGGAACCAGTTTTGCATTGGTGATAAAAACGTTGGCAAGAAGTGCCGACAGCACCGTAGTGGCTACCGTAAGCAATACCCACTGCCATTTTATTTTTAGTATCTTAATAAGAGAGTAAGCCAGTATCAATCCCAAAAATCCGGTAATATACCATTTGTAGCTGAAAAGATAAAACCAAACACTTGAGCTGTCACCTGCTGCCGGTGCACCCCAGTTGGCAGCCACAAGGATAAGCACCAGCGTGAAGAAATGAAACATCGTCTGTGTCATCGGTCGTTTTGCCGGCGGCGCTTCGAAGTTCATCTGCTCCTCCTGCTTTGCTTTCTCCTCCTTGCGGTAGATAAAGGCCATCACCAGTCCGATGATGACAGAGAAGAGTATCGCACCCACCATACGGGCAACACCCATCTCCGTGCCAAGAATGCTCCAGGTAAGGATGATAGAGAGAATGCTGATGGCCGGTCCCGAGTAAAGGAACGCTACAGCCGGTCCTAATCCTGCTCCGCGCTTGTAGATACTTGTAAAGAGAGGGAGGATGGTACAGGAACATACCGCCAGGATGGCTCCCGAAACAGATGCCACGGTATAGGAAAGCCATTTATTGGCATTCGCTCCAAAGTATCGGATCACCGATCCCTGGCTGATAAATACCGCAATCACCCCGGCAATAAAGAACGCCGGGAGCAGGCAGAGGATCACATGCTCCTGCGCATACCATTTCGACAAGTCGAGGGTTGCATGGATGGCTGTCATAAAGCGCTCACTACTGATGGGCAGAAAGAAGATCAACCCAAAAATGAGCACCATCCACCCCAGATATTTCAATTCTCTTTTTGTTTCCATTTCATATCTTTTTGACAATACAAGCTTATTTCACCTCAGTGATGAGGTTGTCATAATCGTTTTTAATCAAATAATCAAACAATTAAAGGCCTATCATTTTTTTAATTTCCGCTTCGGAAGGTATATGCCCTTTTACCTTCACCTCACCGTCAACCACCACTGCCGGTGTGGACATTATATGATACTTCATGATCTCCATAATGTCCTCCACCTTGCGGAGGGTCACTTCCACTCCGGTCTGATCCACCACTTTTTTGATGGCGTCGTAAGTCAACAGACATTTCTTGCAACCCGGTCCCAATACCAATACTTCCATAATAAAAATTCTTTATCGTTATCTAATTTGTTTATTTTTTTCAGAGGCTGCTGAGGATATAGTAGAGGCCCACAATGATAAACACTGCTGCCACTATACGCTTGAACCATATTTGAAAACTGTTCATCCTGTTGTAGAACTTACCTATATTGCTCACGCTATAGGCCAGAAGCAAGGCGATCATAATCACCGGAAGGCCAGTAGCTAAGGCGAAAATCGGAGGAAGCAATAGTCCCGATGTGGAGGCCATCGTCATGGGGATCAATCCTCCGAAATAGAGCATACCGCTATAAGGACAGAAGGCCAGCGCAAACAGTAGTCCCAGTAGAAAAGCATCCCAAAAGGTTTTCTTTCCCTTTTTATTGCTGAACTTTTCTGTCAGCTTTTCCACTCCGGGAAGATTCAACGGTATGATGTCAAGCATAAAGATGCCAATCACCAGTAACGCTATACCGAGCCATAAGCCACCTAAATTTTGCAACATACCGGCAACCTTAAACTGGCTCGCACCGAAAAAGAAAAGCATGCCAAGTGCAGTATAGGTAAACATCCTTCCCAGGGTGTAAAAAAGACCGTTGAACAAAACCCGTCTTTTAATGCCAATATCTTTACTGAGATAGGCAGTCGCTGTGATGTTCGTGGCCAGAGGGCAAGGGCTGATGGCCGTCATCAGGCCCAGCAAGAACGCCGTAAGCAGTGGCCAGTTCGAGCCTTCAGTAAGGCTCTGCAGAAAATTCATCATAATATAGCGCTATTATTTGTCTAATAAACCCGGATAGAACGGTGCGGGACATGTGAGCGATCGTTATTCTCAAAGCCTTCGGTCAATTTCACTCTTTAACAACTCCTTCACCCCTTCCGGATTGGCAAATGCATCTTGGGTCATGTCTATATGGTCATCACCCTTTGCCACTATCAGTGCGTTCCATGTCACACCATACTTTTCCACAAGTTCCTTGTTGTTTGTTTCATCGGTCATTACTTCCATGAACTGTACCTCTTGATTGTCTCCATAAATCTGACTCACTGCTTCAGCGGCGAACTTTTGTACCGCTATACAGGTCTTACAGCGCTGTTTGCCGTGAAAATAATAGACATAGACTGTAGAAGGATCCACACTTGCGACTGAAGTCACTTCTGTGGTTTGTACCGAAGTCTCTACTGATGCTTCTGTTTTTTTCTCGTTACCGCTTCCACATGCAGAGAAAGTGATTGCTGCCAATAACATAAAAAGAGCTTGTTTCATGCGCTGTAAATTTAGTTTAGGTGAATGAACAATGATTGGTTTGTATTTCGAACAGATTGTATTGTATATATGTTAACAATAGTTGTTTACCTGGGCTATTTGGTCAATGAACGTTCCTAACAACGCTCTTGCACGCTCCCAGTTTTCCTTGCTGATGCAGTACTTCACTGTAGGAGGAGTAAACTCACCCTGTATCAGTCCTGCCTCCTTCAGCTCGTTCAGATGCTGCGAGAGTGTGCTCTTGGCTACCGGTATGATCTCCGACATGTCGCCATGATAACAGCAGTTCTGGTTGGCAAGTAATTGCAAAATGGCAATCCTTACCGGATGAGCCAGCGCCTTGGCGAGGCGGGAGATCGTAAGCTGCTCTTCTGTAAATACTTTTGTAGACATATTTAATTTATATTTTTGAAATAGCCTTTAATAGTTCGCAAATATACGAATTGTTTTATAGTTCGCAAATATACGAACAGTTTTTTTTCAGTTGATTTGACCAACTGTCGGTTGACTGATACAGAAACGATGTTTTTCACATGAAGGGCATGCAGGAAAATGAACTGAAAGATAGAGAAAATCTATCCTATATTGAGATGAAAATATTTTGTGGTTATGTTATTTATCTATATATTTGCAATAGTTATAAACATAAACAATTAATATTACAGGAATATGAAAACATTGGATTATTTACAATTGGATGCTAAGAGTACAAAGAAAACAGTGGACGGTCTGCAGGAGTTACTGGCCAATCTGCAGCTTCACTACACCAACCTGCGCGGCTTTCACTGGAACGTGAAGGGGGTGGAATTTTTTGGCTCGCACGAAAAATTTGAAGCGTTTTATGATGATACGGCCACAAAAGTGGATGAGGTAGCAGAACGCATACTGATGCTAGGTGGTGTCCCAGAGCATAATTACAGTGCCTACCTGCAAGTAAGCACCATCAAGGAGAGTAGTGTTGTAAGCAATACAAAAGAGATTATTGCACTTATACTGAATGATCTGAAGGTATTGATCGGACTGGAACGCAAACTGCTAAAAACAGCTTCAGAGGGTGATGATGAGGGTACTGTTGCGTTGATAAGTGATTTTATAGCGGGACAGGAGAAAGATGTATGGATGCTTACCGCTTTTCTCTCGTAATTTTTTCAGCAAACAACAACAAAAACCGTTCGAGCCTATATTGGGTTGAACGGTTTTTTTTATTTCAATGTCCTTCATTGCTGATGTCTCAGGATCCTTTCTCAATAGTAGCCATAAATTGCTTGCGATAGGTCTCCCCTATCGGTATCTGTTTCTTAGCTATCACAATGCGGTTTTTATTGATGCTCGAGATTTTGCTTTTCTGGATGATATAGGAGCGATGTACCCGCATAAACCGGTCAGACGATAGTTCCTCCTCCAGCGATTTAAGACTCATCAGTGAGAGGATGGGTCTTGACTCACTTTCAGTAAATATTTTCACGTAATCCTTCAGTCCCTCAATGTACAATATCTCGTCATAAAGGATTTGTATGAGTTTATAATCTGATTTCACAAAAATAGCTTTTTTAACGGGTACCGGCTCAACGACCTGCTTCGGCTCTGCCATCTCAAACCAGCTCAATGCTTTCTTGGCAGCGTTTAGAAAATCGTTAAAGGAGAACGGCTTGAGTAGATAATCAAGCGCACTAACCCTGTAACCCTCCACGGCATACTCACTGAAGGCGGTGGTGAAGATGATACGTGTACGACTGCTGATAGTGCGGGCAAACTCCATCCCATTCACCTCGGGCATCTGGATGTCCAGAAAAATAAGATCCACCTTCTCTTCAGCAATGCTTTTCATGGCAGTAAGTGCATTGCTGTACTTTCCGGTAAGCCGCAGAAATGATGTCTTCTGTACATATGACTCCAGCAGCGTCAGCGCCAATGGCTCATCATCCACGATCCAGCAGTTAAGTACCATCCTGTTGTTTTTTTGTATCAATCACAAGCACGGTGGAGTAAACATCATCCTCTATGGTTGTATGCCAGAGATAGTTGTTATGATAAAGCAGCTCCAGCCTTTTCCTTACAAGCTCCAGCCCTATGCCGCTACCACTTTTATCATCATCCGATTTGGGGAAATAGCTGTTTCTGGACACAAACTCAACCTTTCCGTCGTGATGCTCTTTGAGCGAGAACTCGATGAACGATGGCTTATCGCCACTGATCCCATGCTTGAACGCATTCTCCATCAAAGATATAAAAATTAAGGGAGATATGCTCGTGTTGCTGGTCTCGGAATAGGAGAAATCAGTAGTCAGTGTCACATTATCGGCGAGCCGGATACGCATCAGTTCTATGTAATTACGCATAAAATCAGCCTCGTGATTGAGCGAAACGAAAGCCTGATTGTTGTCATACAACAGATGACGTAGCAACTTACTCAGGTCCATCACGGCCTGTTGTGCTTTGGGAGGGTTAAACTCAATCAGTGCATAAATATTATTGAGCGTATTCAACAGGAAATGGGGATTGATCTGATTCTTCAGGTTCTGCAGCTCAGCCTCTGATTTTGCTTTCGCCAGCTCCTTGCGTTCACTCTCCACCTCAAACCAGCGTACCGTCATTTTCAGGGCCACACTCAATCCCATCATCAAAAAGAGAGAGGTGGAGTTACGCAGGATAAAGAGCCAGGGGAAAAAGACGGGCATTCTGCCCCGTCCCCGCCATCTGGGTCTCAACTCGGGAAGAAAGTACTCAAGCAGTTCCCTGCCATAATGCATCAGGAAGGAGACCGAGATAATGAGCAACAGGTTGTAGAGGATAAATGCCCTTGTTTTTCCTTTATGTAAAAGCCTGTCGATCAGCAGAAAGAAATTCAAATAAAACACCAGCATAAATCCCACCATCTCAGGGATGGATCGTAAAAACGGCTTCCAGGTGAAGATCTGTTCAGCGTTCATGAAGAAGTATGGGAGGATGAAAATCACCCCCCACAGAAGAAGATGAACAAAGATATTGTTCCAACTGCCTCCATTTTTTTGTTTTACTAGCTGATCCATTTCACAAATATATTAAAATTATGGGATTCTCATCATCTGCCATGACCTTCACCTGGGCCCATACCTCTTCCAAAACCTCTGCCTTGCATCATATCCTGCTGTGTGGCACCTCCTTTGAAGATGTTAAACCGGTAAATGAAATGAACCATGAAATAGCTGGTCAGCGTGTTGGTGGTGGTATCACGGATATAG
>CAYUQE010000093.1:0-7990 GCA_964446805.1 uncultured Proteiniphilum sp.
TAATAAAAAAGATTAAATACAATTAATGTGCTCGGTTATTACGGGCTAATACACATCCGGATAAATTGTTTGAGGGCTTGAATCAGCATTATTTTTTAGTAAACTACTTCCAGACTAATTTTATTTCGTTATTTTTGTTCACAGTTGTCACTTTTATTGAAGAGACACCTAAAACGATGATAGTACTAAATAATATATGAATAAATACCTTCCACCTTTTTTCTTTTTTATTGCGATAGCGCTCTTAATTTCTTGCGGTTCTTCAAAAAATGTCCTCACACAAAATGCCGATGCCACACCTAAACGGGAGTTCAGGGGGGCATGGATTCAAACCGTAGGGCAATCGCGCTACCGGCAGATGAACAGTGCAGCCATGAAACACTATCTGTCCGAAATGGTGCGAAAACTGGATGAGGCTGGTATCAATGCCGTCATCTTTCAAATTCGTCCCGAGGCCGATGCATTTTACCGTTCTGCGCTGGAGCCATGGAGCAGGTTTTTAACAGGTGAGCAGGGTAAAGCACCCGATGAAGCGACGTTCGACCCTTTGGCTTTTATCATCGATGAATGCCATCAACGGGGGATGGAGCTGCATGCATGGATGAATCCCTACAGGGTAAAAACAAATATGAGCAACAGACTGGCACCCGGGCATATCTACAATCGCTATCCCGAGCGTTTTGTGCAGTATGGGGACCAGCTCTTTTTTGATCCCGGCCTTCCCGAGAACCGGCGTTTCATCTGCGAAGTGGTGCGTGATATCGTCACCCGCTATGAGGTGGATGCCATTCATATGGATGATTATTTCTACCCTTATCCCATTGCCGGCACACCTTTTCCTGATGACAACAGTTTCACTATGTATGCTGCTTCTCAGGGGTTTTCTCCCTCACAACGGGGTGACTGGCGTCGTAACAATGTGAACCTGCTTATACAGCAGATAAAACAGACCCTTGCCGGCACAAGGCCGTGGGTACGCTTCGGCATCAGTCCCTTCGGTATTTACAGGAACAAACGCAGCGATCCCAACGGGAGTGACACGAACGGCCTTCAGAATTACGATGATCTTTACGCCGACATAAGGTTGTGGGTGGAAAAAGGATGGATCGATTACAACCTGCCCCAACTTTATTGGGAGAGAGGGCATGCCGCTGCCGATTATACGACGCTGTTGCAATGGTGGAATGACAACAATTTCCGGCAACATCTCTACATAGGTCAGGATCTGAAGCGCAGCATCGATAAAAACGAGCTCCATACCAAGATAGGTATGACACGTGAGATGGAGTTCGTGCATGGCAACAGTTACTGGTACGGTTATCAGATACTCGATAATTACGCAGGTGTGGCAGATATGCTAAAAAATGAGATTCACTCCTCGAAGGCATTAATCCCTGCCTATACGCGTATGCACGACGGACACCCTGAAGCCGTGAAGAAACTGACTGAGGTGTTTACGGAAGATATGCATTTTCTAACATGGGAACACAGGAAGGAGCCGTTGAATCCCGAAAAAGCGCAGCGATTCGTGGTCTATCGTTTTCGACATAAGCAGAAAGCAGACATTAACCAGGCAGAGCCTATTGTAGCGGTGACGCCCGATAACTTTTTCGTGCTCCCCTACGAGGGAGGGGAAAGCAGGTACACATACGTGGTAACGGCATTGGATGCATTTGGGAACGAATCGAAAGTGAAGAAGATAAAGGTAAGACTGTGAACTTTAAAATGACTATCTTTGTACCCATATAATGGACAGAAAAGAATGATTGAAACCCAACAATTTCCGCTTATTGCCAAAACTATGGCGGAATTAGAAGATGTACTGGCTGAAGAATTAATAGGGCTGGGTGCAAACAATGTGGAAATAGGTACACGGATGGTCTCCTTTACCGGAGACAAAGCCCTGATGTACAAAACCAATCTCCATTGCCGCACTGCGTTGCGTATCTTAAAACCGGTATATTCTTTCAAGGCGGAGAATGCCGATGAGGTGTATGAAGCACTGAAGCAACTCGACTGGGAAGAATTTCTGACGTTGGACACTACTTTCTCGATTGATGCGGTGGTCTATTCACACATATTTCATCATTCAAAGTTCGTTGCTTACAGGGTGAAAGATGCCATTGCCGATTGGTTTGCAGAGAAGTATGATAAACGACCCTCGGTGAGTGTGACCAATCCCGATATCGTCTTCAATATACATGTGGCCCACAACAAATGCACGCTTTCGCTCGACAGCTCAGGAGAATCGCTGCACAAACGGGGCTACCGTGTGGCGCAAACCGAGGCACCCCTGAGCGAAGTGCTTGCAGCAGGCATGATTCTTAAATCGGGATGGCGTGGTGAGAGCACTTTCATTGATCCTATGTGCGGTTCCGGAACGCTGTTGATTGAGGCGGCGATGATCGCGCTGGGAATTCCTCCGGGCATACACCGTCCACATTTCGCGTTTGAGAAATGGAGAGATTTCGATGAGGAGCTCTTCAGTACGATCTATAATGATGATGCGGGTGCTCGTGAGTTCACCCATCGTATCATTGGATCCGATATATCTCCAATGGCGATAGCCATCGCAGAGAAAAACATCAAAAGTGCCGGATTAAAAAAATATATCGACCTGAGCGTACTGCCTTTGCAGCAATACACGGAAGCACCGGCAGAAGAAGGTGTACTCATTACAAACCCTCCCTATGGCGAGCGCATCAAGGTGGAGGAGCTGGAAGCGCTCTATGCAATGATCGGTGAACGGCTGAAGCACGTATTTCTGGGTTTCAACGCTTATGTGCTGAGTTATCGGAAAGAGTCGTTCGATGCCATAGGACTGAAGCATTCCAATCGCTATTTGCTTTATAACGGTGCGTTGGAATGTGAGATGCGTGAATATGAGATTTTTTCGGGTAAACGGAAAGAACATCCCAAAGAGGGGCGTATGCACGAAAATAGAGGTAAGAAGGAGGCACAACAGGACCGAAACTCAAAAGAGGGTTATCGCCGTTCCAACAGGAGTGAACGCACCGATGAGGAGGCACCACGGGGTGAGTCCGGTCGAAGAAGAGAGGGGGAACGACCTGACAGAAGAGGAGATAAACCTTTTACACCGCGCGTACGCTCCTACGATTCAGAGAACAAACCGGAGAGACGCACTTTTGATGCTGACCGTAAACCAGGGAGACATGCTTTTGACGCCGACCGTAAGCCGCGCAGTCGCACCTACGACTCCGACAATAAACCAGAGAAACGAACTTTTGATTCAGGCAATAAACCTGGGAGACGTGCTTTTGATACTGACAGCAAACCGGTAAGACGCTCTTTCGATTCCCGGAAAGATGAACAGCCACGATCTTACGACCGTCCACGTCGTAACGAATTAGACCGTCAAAGCTCTACAAAACTTTCCTTTAATTCTGAATCCTCTAAAATCCGGCTACGAAAGCCATTCGGAGATGACAATAAACCCCGCGATTCCAAACCCCACCGGCCACCCAAAAGGCAGGGTTAACAGAAAATTTTTAAAGGAATACCGATGTTATCAGCATTAGACTTATCATTGCCTATCACCAGTCCTACAGTGCAGTTTTTGATATTATTTGTGATTATACTGTTTGCGCCCATACTTTTCAATAAAATTAAAATTCCTTCACTTATTGGGCTTATCATTGCCGGAGCTGTGATCGGTCCTTTTAGTCTGGGACTTATGTTGCGCGACAGCAACATGATCATGCTGGGGAATGCCGGCCTGCTCTATATCATGTTTCTTGCTGGTATTGAGATTGATGTGGCCGAATTCAAGAAAAATAGTTCAAAGGGTCTGGTGTTTGGGTTAATTACCTTTTCCATCCCTATGCTTATAGGTATCTTTGCCGGTTACTATCTGCTCAACTTGTCGCTCATTTCATCCATCCTGCTGGCTAGTATGTTTGCATCTCACACACTCGTGGCTTACCCCACCATCAGTAAACTGGGAGCAGGAAAGAACAGAGCGGTAACCGTAGCTGTTGGTGGTACCATGATTACCGATACCTTGGCGCTACTTGTATTGGCTGTAATAGTTGCAATGAATGGAGGTGAGGTGACACCTGCTTTCTGGGGGAGGATGACTATCTCAATGATCGCTTTTGCACTGATTGTCATCTTTCTATTCCCTGTGATAGGAAGGTGGTTCTTCAAGAAATTCCATGATAGTACCTCGCAGTTCATCTTTATCATGACGATCATCTTTCTTGGAGGTTTTCTTGCCGAGCTGGCAGGGATAGAAGCAATTATCGGTGCTTTTCTCGCCGGACTTTCCATGAACAGGCTCATTCCTCATGTCTCATCTTTGATGAACAGGATTGATTTCGTGGGCAATGCCATCTTTATCCCCATCTTCCTTATCAGTGTGGGTATGCTTATCGACTATCGCGCTTTTGTGTCAGGATGGGAGACTGTTAAAGTGGCAGTCGTTATGACAGTGGTCGCCATTCTGGCTAAATATCTGGCGGCACTAATTACGCAGAAAATATATGGTTACACCAATGCCGAAAGAATGCTCATATTTGGACTTAGCAATGCGCAGGCGGCAGCTACGCTCGCGGCGGTAATGGTGGGATACCGTGTAGGTCTGCTGGATGATACCATCCTTAACGGCACAATTGTCATGATCCTTGTAACATGTACCGTTGCTTCTTTTCGTGCACAGAAGGGAGCGGTGAGAGTTGCATTTACCGATGGGATGGAAAATGAGAATAATGCGAACATCGAGGAGAGGATTCTTATACCTGTTGCCAATAGAGAAACACTCAAAGACCTTGTCGACCTTAGCCTGATAATCAAATCGAAAGATAATAGGGAAAATCTGTATGCGCTCAATATCATTAAAAGTACTGAATCTACCCCCAGAATTGAGAAAGAATCGCACAGACTGCTGGAAGAGGCTGTTAAGCTCGGTGCAGGCGCTGATACGGTAATACAGCCGTTGAGTCGTTACGATATGAATATCCTGAATGGTATCCTTGGTGTGGTTAAAAAACACAGTATTACTGATATAGTGATGGGGCTTCACCAAAAACAGGAAATTTCAGAGTCGTTTCTGGGCAACCTGGTAGAGGGGGTACTAGAAAAATGTCAGTCCAACCTTTTTGTATACAAAGCTTTACAGCCCATTTCAACGGTGAAGAGGAGATTGGTTATTATTCCGCCTGATGCTGAAAAGGAAATTGGCTTTCCTCTCTGGCTCATCAAGATGTGGAATTTAGGACGTAACTCAGGTGCCAGATTATCTTTTTATGGTAACGTTGAAATCCTTGAAATACTAAGATATGTCCATAAGGTACATCCCATCGATGCCGACTTCAGCGAGTTCAGTGATTGGAGTGATTTTCTCAGGCTTACGAAGGAGGTGGGTAAAGATGAGGCACTGGTTATAATTATGAGCCGTTTACACAAAGTCTCTTATGACCCTGTTATGCGTCAAATTCCTGATTATATCAATAAGCATTTCAAAAATATAAATTTTATGCTGTTGTATCCTGTACAGTCGGCTTCCAGTGAGGATTATCACAGCGATATGACCAATGCTTCCATCATTACATCCATACGGAGCCTTGGCGGAATCGGCGAGACCATCCTTTCATCGATGAAAGAGAAGGAAAAAGGGAAGAAGGATAATGAACCGGAACAGAATAATGCATCAAACTGAATCTGGTGACGGAAGCATCTCCATCGCCAGTTTTTTTGTGGCAACCCGGTCGGTCTTGCCGCTTCCTGTCTGAGGGACAGCCTTTACGGTCAGGATATGCAGTGGCTGCTGATAACGGGGGAGAAGCTTTCTTACCGTCTCCCTTACGGTACCGGGATCAGCCGTCGGCTCTATCAGCAGCACAATGGCCTGCCCCAGTTTTGGATGGGGCAGGGAGGTGATCGCGAAGTTGCCTTTTATATATGGACGTATTTTTGCCTCAACCTCTTCTGCCTGTACCTTGATCCCTCCCGTATTGATCGCATTGTCTTTTCTCCCAAGGATACGAAACGTGCCATCCTCCATGATTTCGGCCATATCGTTTGTTACTACCGGTTCGTCAACCACCACCGGCACATGGACTATCAATCTGTTCTCTTCCGATAATCTCAATTCGACACCCGGCAGAGGGTAATAGTGGTTAGCGCCAACTCCGTTGATTCTGCGCAAGGCAATATGGGAAAGCGTTTCGGTCATCCCGTAAGTGGAGTAAATGGCATTGGGGAAATCTTTCAGCGCCTCTTCCAACTGTGCATCCATCGCTCCTCCGCCAATGATAAGCTGTCTGATTTGAGATAATAGT
Source organism: uncultured Proteiniphilum sp. (assembly GCA_964446805.1). Taxonomy (GTDB): domain Bacteria; phylum Bacteroidota; class Bacteroidia; order Bacteroidales; family Dysgonomonadaceae; genus Proteiniphilum. Next base: position 6,300 of record CAYUQE010000093.1, read on the forward strand.
TGTTTTTCTTCCCCGGTTTGGAGGGAGTTATAGACTTGTAGCGGCACCATCGCCGCAAAATCGAAGGGTACCGCCATCCGGGTCAGGGGATGTCCCGACGGCTCTTCCGGGTAAAGGTCCAGCCCTGCGCAGACAGCACGCACCACCATCATCTTCCCCGCAATATAATCGAGTGGCAGGCAGAGCAACGCTTTGTCTCCTTTTTTCAGTTGAAAGAAGTCGCAGGTCATCCGTGCACTTTGCAGCATCTGTTCCTTGCGTACGGTGATCTCTTTCGGCACACCGGTTGATCCCGATGTGTGCAGGCGGATTGTGGGAGAGGGGGAGAACCACTCCTTTAGAAAAAGATACAACTGACGGTGAAAAGGCGTTTCCGATGAAAAACCTGCAGGTTGCTCACTAAGGATCTCATCGCGGCTGTAGGTTATTCCTGAGATGCATATCTCATCCATATTCGTCATTTTGTATTACTGTGAAGCGCCCTCCGGTCATCTCAGGGAGAGAACCTTCCGCTCATGTCAGGTCACCTGTTATGTCAGGAAAGAACCCACCAGTTATGTCAGGGAAAGCACCCTCGTGATGGAACCACAACCGATCACCTTTGATCTCCAGCGGGAGGGGGATATTGTTGGTGTAGAGTGTGCCGGTACCCAGTCCCTGCGGCAACGGGTTGCCGAGGGTGGCACACCATTGTGCGATGCTGTTCAGCCCTATGTTCGATTCAAGGGCAGAGGTGATCCACCATGCGATATCCATCTCACCGGCCAGTGCGATCCATTCGCTGCAGCCGCTGATGCCTCCGTGCAGGGAGGGTTTCAGGATGATATAGTGGGGCCGGATGGCCCCCAGCAGTTCTCTCTTTTCGGCAGGATCACTGATGCCGATCAGCTCCTCATCCAGCGCCACGGGCAGAGGAGATGAGGCACACAAACGGGCCATCTCCTGCCATTGTCCGGCCTGTATGGGTTGTTCGATGGAGTGGATAGCCAGTTCAGCCAGCTTCCCCAGTTTTTCTAAGGCATCCCTGCTGCTGAATGCGCCGTTGGCATCTACGCGCAGTTCCACCTCATCAGCGGGATAGCGGTGGCGGATAGAGCGTAGCAGCTCCAGCTCCCTGTCGAAGCTGATCGCTCCGATCTTCAGTTTGACAGTGCGAAAACCCCTTGCCAGCACCGACTCAATCTGCTGCATCATGGCGTTATAATCTCCCATCCATATCAGCCCGTTGATGGTGATCCCTTCTTCTCCCCGGCTGAAGGGGGATTCCCACAACCGCCATGAGCGTTGCTGATAGTGCTGCATGGCCGTCTCCAGCCCGAAGAGGATCGAAGGGTAGCTACGCAGCAGCCCCGTGTCCACCCGCTGTTCCTTCTCCGCGATCCGGCAGAAAGCGGCGAGGGTCTCCGCATAACCGGCAGCATCGTCACAGCTGAGATTCGGCAGCGGCGCACATTCCCCAATGCCATAGTGGGAGGGATCTGCAGTGTCACGCAACAGCACATACCATACCCTGTGTTCACTGTAGACACCTCTTGAGGTGCCTGCCGGCTGTTTGAACCGAAGCGTGTGGGGGATGATCTCTGTCGTGAACACGGCGAAACAGGTTTAGGGCAGTTTGGGGAATTTTTTGAAGTCAGGCTTCCGTTTCTCCAGGAAAGCCTGCTTTCCCTCCTGCGCCTCGTCGGTCAGGT
>CAYUQE010000094.1:0-6581 GCA_964446805.1 uncultured Proteiniphilum sp.
CAATGAAGATTGGTTGTCGTGAGACAACCATTCCTTTTTTATAGCGGTCACACTCTCCCATCCTTCCTATGCAAGCTTTTCTATTGATATTTTTGCCATAATGCCGAGCGGATAATCTCCCTGGTATGATCAATCACTCCGGGAATATCTGCTTCGGTAAGTCCATGCGTGGGTATTGGTTCGTGGATGACAAGCTCCAGCCGACCAGGCCTGAGATCTTTGGTGTTCCTTTTTAACACATCATACGATCCGTTGATGGTGAGAGGAACAATGGGCAGTTGCATATCAAAGGCAATCTGATAGGCACCCCGTTTAAAGCGGTCCATCTTGCCGGTCAGTGTACGTGCACCCTCGGGGAAAATGACCATCGAGCCCCCCTCGGTTATCTGTTCCTTCGCTCTTTCGATAGTGAGACTTCTTGCGCCTATGCTGGAGCTATCCACAAAAACATGGCCTGCTTTCTCCGATGCAAACCCCACAAAGGGTATTTTTCGCAAGCTCTGTTTCTGTATCCACTTAATGTTCTGATTGAGGAAACCGTATACCAGGAAGATATCAAAAGCACCCTGATGATTGGCGATAAAGATATAAGACTGCCGGGGATCGAGCTTCTCATGTCCTGCTGTCTTCACACGGCATAGTGCCAGCCAGCAGGTGACCCTCGACCAATAATGAGGTGGAACATAGCCCCAGAATTTGCTTCCAAACAGTGGTGCCATGGTCAACACCAGCAAAGCCGTCACAAGGGTGATAAGTAGAAACAATGGCACAAAAATGATCCACTGGTACAATAAACGCACTATTTTACTCACAACATTTACAATCATAGGGTGAACAATCTACAAAAATAAAATTTTTTACAGATGTTGCTCTCATAAAAAGGAGACAATTTCAGCATCATCTCTCTTTTTTACTGTGGAAGGACCATTTTTATCTCAAATAATTTCCTTGTTTGTCGAATTTTGTGTTTATTTGCGTTACGAAATCAAAAACATAATTAGATACACACATGAAAGAATTTGCAAAATACGTTGGCGTATTGGTGATGCTCATAGGAGCAGCGGTGCTGGTGATTCCTTTTTTTATGGGATTAACCAATAACACAAACCTGATCATAGGATTGATTCTGGTGATTGAAGGACTTTTGGGTTATATCTTTGTGAACAATATGAAAAAAGGAACTATTATCAGTAACCTCATCTGGGCAATTATTTTGTTAATCGTACCCTTTTTTATTTTCTCTTTCTTCAAGAAAGCCGCCTACTCTGAAAAAGAAATTGCGGCTTATAACTAACCGTAAAGGTTACCTGTTCAGCACATAAAAAACCCTGAGAGAATGAAGTCTCAGGGTTTTTTGCGTGCTGAACAGCTTCCCACTCACTTCTTCACCACATAGAGCTGAAAATTCTCAAAACGTTTTACGATCACCTCGTCGCCTTGTTCGATAAACCCTTTCATCGAGATGGCGTCATAATGCTCCCCCTCCAGCATCACACGCCCTGAGGGACGCAATACGGTTGCCGCTACGCCTGTTTTACCAACCATCATCATCGGCGCCATCGAGACCGAAACAAATCCTTCCTGATCGGCATGGAGTGCGGCATGATTCAGAAAACCCGGTCTCCCTATCCTGCTCGAAAGGTAAATGATGAGACCTGCACCCATGCCCATTCCTCCCAGAACGATCATCAGTGCACGGAATAGTTCCGTGGGGGGCAAATTTTCAAAACTGAACCTTATATTCCCCACCAGGGCGAGCAGCAGTGCTGAGAAGATACAGACAATCCCCACCATTCCGGGAACACCGAAACCGGGGAAGACAAAAAGCTCGAAGACAATAAATATGATTCCTGCCACAAACAGCAGCACCTCCCAGTTCTGGGCATAGCCAGTGAGGTATAATGGCGTGAAATAGAGGATGGCAGCCGTGATGGCTGCAGCGGTGGGAAAACCAAGGCCGGGTGACTGCAGCTCAAAATAGATGCCGCCAATAATAAACATGATCAATAAAGCCTGTACGACACCATTGGTAAGGAAACCTTTTATCTTATCGTAAAACGAAGGATTATAGGTCTCCACAATATAATCATTGTGACCCAGATGGGTCACGATCACCTCATGGATGCTCTCGGCAACACCGTCACAGTAACCCAGTTCCATGGCCTGGCTGGCAGTTAGGGTGAGAATCTGTGTGGAGTCGGCAAAACCGGTGATCACTATCCTTTCATCCACCATCGCCTCTGCAATCAGTGGATCCCGTCTCCACCTGCCGATCGTATCACCTTCCTTCACCATCACTGTCTTACCATGACTTTCTGCCGTGGCACGCATCGTCGCCCTCATATATGACTGATATTTATCGGGTGCTGCCGCACCGGTGGCACCATCCACTACCGTGGCAGCACCAATGGAGGCACTGTTGCGCATGAAAATACTGTCGCAGGCAATGGCGATGAGTGCTCCTGCCGAGGCAGCATTATTATCAATGAAGACATACACCGGCAGGGGATAATTCAGTATGGCAGTGCGCATCGAGTCGGCCTCGAGCACCCCTCCACCGTAAGTGTTCATATGAAGAAGGATCGCATCCGCTTTTTTCACTTGTGCTTCATGAAGGCCATGTTGCAGGTATATCCATGTATGGCTGCCGATATTCTCCTTGATATTTATCCGATAGATAACCGTTTTAGCATCCTGAGCCTGTAGATCAAAAGAGATGATCAGTAAAAAGAGGAGAAAAACAAGGTTTAAATTTTTCATTTTTTAAGTAAGTATATGACAACAAAGATAATTGATTTTGCATTTCTTCGATCAATTTAATCAAAAATGTGTATATTTGTACTTCAATTTATCAATATGAGCACAATATTACTGAGCATAGGATCAAACAGATTTGCAAAGACCAACATTGACAAAGCCAAGCGAATGCTAAGCCGGCTTTTTCCAGGGATGATCTTCACGCCACCTATACTTACTGAACCTGACGATGAGAAGTATACCTTTCTTTTTCGCAATGTGCTGGCTAAAGTGGAGACCGAGTTGATGCCCGAGGAGATCATCGAAAAGATCAAACAGACCGAAAGAGCTGTGGGACGTTCACCTAGAGACAAGTATCTGGGGAAAGTGATTATTGATATTGATCTGATTAAATACAACGATGAGATTCTTCGTCCCGATGATTTTCAACGAGAGTATGTGCAACAATTACTCTTAGCCTTCGACGAGACTGCATCACCAGATGTTATTTCCACCGGTGATACAACAGTGATGGCTCCCACCGAAGCGATCCCTACAACAGAGACTTCGCAGGAAGAGCATGCTGCCACTGATACACCTGCAGAAGAATAAAATCCATTCAGATGCTCCCCGGTGAACACCTTCTGCAAGACGATTCACCTGGTGCATCATCCACACCCTCCCACGAGCTAATTCAGACGGTTCACCGATTTTACCCCTTTTACCGCTTTCAGCTTTTTGATCAATTGCTCCAGCATCGATGTGTTCGCTAGCATGACAGAGATATTTCCCTGAAAGAGGCCGTCGTTGGAGTCGATGGCGATGGAACGCATCTGCACTCCCTCCTCTTTGGAGATGATGGACATCAGGTTGGCTACAATATTGATCTGATCATTTCCTATCACCCGCAACACGGTGGTGTAGCTGGAGGATCCCGTGGTGCCTGACCAGCGCGCTTTGAGTACACGATAACCGAACCGGGAAAAGAGATCGTGTGCATTGGAACAGTTGACACGATGTATCTTGATACCCTGCGAAGAGATGAAGCCGAAGATATCATCACCGAAGATGGGATTACAACATTTTGCCAGTTTGTAATCTATCCCTGTCAGATCCTGATCTATCACCAGCTCATCCGCGCTTTTCAATTCCGCCGCCGTGCTCTTTAATGTGAAACTTTCCGCACGTTGTGGCTGATGGGTATCTCTACCGTCTCCCTCCCTGTTTTCCAGCTCCAGATAGCGGTCTATCACCCAATTCACGTCCATCTTCTCCGAGGCAATGTCGACATAGAAATCGGTGACGGTCTTATACTTTAGCTTTTTGATCAGCTGCATAAGGTGTGCATCATCCACCTCTATCTTTCGGTTCTTCATCCTCCGTGAAAGGGTCTCCTTGGCTATATCCACCTGCTTGCCCGCCTCCTCCTTGAGCAGTTGTCTTATTTTTGTGCGTGCTTTTGAGGTCACCACGCTATTCAGCCAGTCCTGCTTCGGTGTCTGATGGGAGGATGTGTTGATCTCCACCTGATCACCACTTTTAAGGATATACTTGATGGGCACATTCTTTCCATTCACTCTTCCCGACATACAGCTCGCCCCCAGCTTGGTGTGGATGGCAAAAGCAAAGTCAAGGATGGTTGCTCCCCTGGGCAGCTTGTACAGATCTCCCTTGGGGGTGAATACAAAGATCTCCTCATCATACAGATCGAGTTTGAAATCGGTAAGCTTCTGGTTCAGATTGGTCTCCTTATCCTCGAGCGACTCCCTGAGGGAGTTGAGCCAGCTGTCCAGTGTTGATTCCTCCTTGATCCCCTTGTATTTCCAATGGGCCGCAAGTCCCCGCTCAGCGATCTCATCCATCCTCCTTGTACGTATCTGTACCTCCACCCATTTAGCACTCTGCCCCATCACCGTGATATGAAGTGATTCGTAACCGTTGCTTTTGGGAATCGAGAGCCAGTCTTTCAATCGCTTGGGATTGGGCTGGTACATGTCCGTGATGATCGAATAGACCTGCCAGCATTGTGCTTTCTCCTGATCGGCCGGCGCATCCAGTATCACGCGGATGGCGAACAGGTCATAGATGCTCTCAAACTCAATCTTCTGCTTCTTCAGTTTATTGTGGATGGAGTGAATCGACTTGGTGCGTCCTTTGATGTCATATCTCAGCCCTGTCTTTTCCAATCGCTCCTTGACAGGCTCTATGAACTCCTCGATGTATTGATCGCGCGATCGCTTGCTTTCGTTCAGCTTTTGAGCAATGAAATCGTACATCTCGCGATCCCTGTATTTCAATGAAAGATCTTCCAGCTCCGACTTGATGGTGTAGAGTCCAAGTCGGTGTGCCAGCGGCGCGTAGAGATAGGTCGATTCCACCGACAGATCCAGTCGCTGCGAGCTGTCTCCCGTCCTGGCATCACGCATCAGCTGCAGCTGTTGTGCGATCATGATGAATACAACCCGGATATCCTCTGCGATGGATAGTAGCAGCTTCATGTAGTTCTCCGACTCAACCGCCGTCCGCTTGTCACTGAACATGGAAATCTTCTTCAGTCCTTTCAATATCACCTCCACCTCACTACCAAACAACTTATTGATCTCTTCCAAGGTATACTCATCGTGTACTACAGGGCGATAGAGCAGCACGGCACAAACGGTGGGCTGCTTCAGCCCTATCTCTTCAATGGTGATCAGTGCGGTCTTCATCTCAAGCATAAGATCCTTCCAGACATCCATTCCTGCAACCCCTCTATTCCCGAATGATTTCAACAACATCTCTTTCAACAAGGATGTTGTTTTTCTATCCCAGGCTTGTCGTAAGAACAGGTAGAGCTTGCGATGGAGCTGGAGAAACGCTTCGCGATCATTGAAAGATACTTCTGTCATTTTGTATGTTGCTGCTAATATGAATTGCAAATTTACTATTTTCTATGCAAATAAGGGATTACGGGAGTTAAAAGTAACCATGTCTCCCTGAATTTCACTTTGACTTTTCCATAACTTATCGTTATATTTGTACCTCTGTTTTCTATAGACAAAACGATGAACCAATGATGCATAAATTATCATTTCTTCTTTGCTTACTGATGCCTCTCCTTTTATCGGCACAACAGAGCGAGGTTATCTCGCTCAATAACGGCTGGCAATTTTCCCAATCAACCTTTTCGAAAGCAAATCATGATCATGGCTTATCTCCCTCACAATGGTATGAGGCTGAAGTGCCGGGATCGGTTCAGCATGATCTGGTTCGTCTGGGCATCCTCCCTGATCCTTTTTACGGTACCAACGAAGCTGAAGTACAGTGGGTGGAGGAGGAGAACTGGGATTTCAAAAAAACATTCACGCTCACTTCCGATCAACTCCAATATGATGCTGCGCTGCTCTTTCTTGAAGGATTGGATACCCATGCCGACGTTTTTCTCAACGGTTCGCGCATCCTGCGGTCCGAGAACATGTTCCTGGGGCACAAGATCCCGGTGAAGAGCCTGCTGAAAGAAGGGGAGAATAAACTCTACATCCGTTTCTACTCGCCCATAGCAATGATGATGCCGGCCCGTGCCTCGTTCGGCGTTGATTATCCCGCAGGCAACGATCACAGGGAGGAGAAGCTGAGTGTCTACAACCGCAAGGCACCCTACCACTTCGGGTGGGACTGGGGCATACGCATCGTACAGATGGGGATATGGAAGCCTCTCTCAATGATCTTCTACAACGATGCACGCATTGAGGACTACTACGTAAAACAACACACCATCACCGATCAACTTGCAAGGATTGAGAACCAGATAGAGGTATGCTCCGTCAAAGACGAACCCTTCAACGCAACACTCTCGGTGGAATACA
>CAYUQE010000094.1:6681-7858 GCA_964446805.1 uncultured Proteiniphilum sp.
GGCATCTATGAGAATGAAGCCTTCTACCGTGAGGCTGACGAGAGGGGGATACTGGTGTGGCAGGACTTCATCTTCGGCTGTGTGCCCTACCCTTCCGACGTCACCTTCCTCGCCAATGTGAGGGAAGAAGCCATCTACAACATCAAACGACTCCGTAACCACGCCTCCCTCGCCTTCTGGTGCGGTAACAACGAGGTGGAGGAAGGGCTGCGCCACTGGGGGTGGCAGAAGGACTATCCCGCCGGGGTGATGGAGGAGTGGTTCAAGGGTTATGACACTACCTTCAGGGAGCTGCTACCCTCGCTGGTGAAGGAGCATGACGGCACCCGCAGCTACATCCACGGGTCTCCCTACAACTCCAACTGGGGTAACCCCGAGAAGTTCGCCGCCAGTGATGTGCACGATTGGGGATTATGGTACGGAGAGCTGCCCTTTGAGGCGATGGCCGACAGGCTGCCCCGCTTTGCAAGTGAGTTTGGCTTTCAGTCGTTTCCCGAAATGAAGACCATCCGCACCTTCGCCACACCCGACCAGTGGAGCCTCGAGAGTGAGGTGATGAAAGTGCATCAGAAAGCATCTACCGGCAACTCGCTGATCAAGAAATATATGGATATGTATTACCGGGAGCCTCAAGATTTCGACGATTTCGTCTACCTGGGTCTCGTGATGCAGGGCAACGGCATGGAGGAGTCGGTGGAGGCGATGCGCCGCGGCAGACCCTACTGCATGGGTGCGCTCTACTGGCAGATCAACGACAGCTGGCCCGTGGTCTCCTGGTCGAGCATCGACTATTACGACAACTGGAAGGCACAGCACTACCGCATGCGGGATGTCTTCGCCCCGCTGGCCCTGGGTGTGGAGCTGAAGGGTGAAGTGCTGAACTATTACACGATGAGCGATTACCTGCAGGACAGCAATGATCTCCTACTCACGCTACAGGTGATCGATTTCACGAAGGGAAAACGGAAAGAGTTCAGTGAGAAGATAAACGCCGCAGCCAATACAAGCCAAATCGTGAAGCGCTTCAGGCTGTCTGACCTGGTGACGGAAGCAGAGAAATCACACACCCTGATCCATGCATTTCTCACCGACAGCAAAGGAAAGATCATTTCAACGAAGGATCACTTCTTCTACTGGCCCAACAAACTGAGTCTACCCGAAACAAAGATTAAGACAA
>CAYUQE010000095.1:0-7756 GCA_964446805.1 uncultured Proteiniphilum sp.
TTTCGCAAGTTAAGTTAATTTTTTGATATCGTCTTGTTTTTAGCCATCAATTCCAGATATTCGTATTGAAAAGAATAAATGATTCCTGAAATGAATCAATTGAAAGGAATTTCTTAGCATAGGGGAGAGGACGGAGCGAACCAGGCAGGATGAAGTGACATCCTTAACAGGAAGATTAGCAGCGGGTGAATGGAGCGATCAGCCGGGATTATATAAAAGAGACAAAAAGAAAAAAATTGGAGTGATAAAGTGATTTATTGCTCTCGGATGGATGATTATCGTGATAAAATTAGGTAACTTCGCACGAGAAAGATAAAAAATGACAAACCAGATGAAGATCCTTACCTCGGAGCAGATCAGAATAATTGATGCGGAGAGCATAAAAAGGGAGGGAATACCGTCACTTGAGCTGATGAAGCGGGCGGCAACCGCCTTCTATGACCGGTTCACGGATAGCTTCCCCGATAGGAACATCTCCGTGCTTCTCTACTGTGGTGTGGGGAACAATGGCGGCGACGGTCTTGTGGTGGCACGCATGCTGCACAAGTCGGGTTACAAGGTGATGATCTGTGTGGTGGAGTATAGTGCCAGTTACTCCGAAGACTGTGCGCACAACCTCCGTCGCGTGAAAGCCGAAAATGTGCCCTGCAGGAAGATAAGTTCCGACAACGATCTACCTGATCCGGGTCGACATGACGTGGTGATTGACGCCATCTTCGGCACCGGACTCACGAGAGAGGTGACAGGGATCGCGAAGCAGGTGATCGACAGCATCAATGCATGCGGAAAACCGGTCTTCAGCATCGATATGCCGAGTGGTATGCATGCTGACCGGAAGACCTCCTTTGCGGTGAAGGCTACCGAGACGATCACTTTTCAAATCCCCAAGTTGGCACTCTTTCTTCCCGAAAACAGTGCGTTTACCGGCCACGTGTCGATCGTTCCCATAGGACTGAATGAAGATGCGATAGCAGAAGCGGAAAGCAATCTCTATTTTACTGCTGATGAAGCGATCAGGGCGCTGCTGAAGCCGCTGGGCCGTTTTACTCACAAGGGCGCCGAGGGACATGCACTCATCATTGGTGGCAGCCTGGGTAAGATCGGATCGGTATGTCTGGCATCAAAAGCAGCACTGAAGACAGGATGCGGGCTGGTCACGGCTTACCTGCCCAAATGCGGCATGCCGGTCGTCCAGTCCTTCTTCCCTGAAGCAATGGCCATTGAAGACCATCATCCCGAGCATATCACTCATATCGAATATGACCTCCACCCCGATGCGATAGGCATCGGCACAGGCATGGGGCTACTCCCTGAAACAGTGGATGCAATGCATCGCTTCCTTCAAAATAATCGCTCCCCACTGGTGATCGATGCCGACGGACTGAACATCCTGGCACAACACAACGACTGGATCGCACTGCTGCCCCCTGAAACCATCCTGACACCGCACCCGAAGGAGCTTTCAAGGTTGATTGGCGGGTGGCGCGACGATTATGAAAAGATTCAGAAAACAAGGCTCTTCGCAAGGGAGCACGCTCTCATCGTGGTGGTGAAGGGGGCCTACTCGCTGATCGTGGATGCCGACAATATCTATATGAACAGCACCGGCACACCGGCGCTGGCCACGGCAGGCAGCGGTGATGTGCTGACCGGGATGATCACCAGCCTGCTGGCACAGGGTTACAAGCCCACGGAGGCTGCAAGGGTGGGGGTTTACCTCCATGGGCTGACTGCCGACCTGACAGAGGAGACCATTCATCCTCGCTCGTTCACTGCCAGCGATATAATCGAAAATATCGGCAATGCCTACCTCCATTTGGAAAAAAAACGATGAATGATTTGTGTCTTACGAAATTAATATGTAATTTTGCACCTCATTTTGCTAATAGGCTCAAGAAGTAGACGCAGGTAGCGGCTCGCCTCAGGCACGTAACGTCAAGTTATTTATATATGTACGTCATAGTAGACATTCAGGGTCAGCAGTTTAAAGTACAGCAAGACCAGCGATTATTCGTCCACAGAATCAACGCCGATCAGGGTGCAAAGGTGGAGTTTGATAAAGTGATGCTTATCGATAATGAAGGTGTGATCACCGTTGGTGCGCCCGTTATTGAAGGAGCAAAAGTGGTGTTAGAGATTCTTTCGCATGTAAAAGGAGACAAGGTGCTCATTTTCAAGAAGAAAAGAAGAAAAGGTTACAGAAAATTAAACGGACACCGTCAACAGTTTTCTGAAGTGAGAATAAAGGAAATTATTGCTTAATCAGTTAAGATCAGAAGAAAATGGCACATAAAAAAGGTGTTGGTAGTTCGAAGAATGGCCGTGAGTCGGAAAGTAAACGATTGGGCGTGAAGATATTCGGTGGTGAGGCTACAAGAGCCGGTAACATCCTCGTGCGTCAGCGCGGTACGGTTCACCATCCCGGTGAAAATGTAGGTATGGGTAAAGACCATACGCTGTTTGCACTGACCGATGGGGTAGTGGTCTTCCGCAAGAAGAGGGACAACCGCTCATTTGTATCGGTACAGCCGCTGGTACAGGCAGAAGCATAATTTACCCTGACCGTAACCGGTAAAGGAAAATTAGACCATAAAATAACGATTAGTGGATAAGGACAACCTGCTTGCTTAAGTGGGTTGTCTTTTTTTTTGGTATGGAACTATCCCCGTCACAGCAGGAGTTTATCGATGCTCACGCACATGAAGATGTTCGCGCGCTGGCACTGCGCTACCAACGGGAGGATATGCCCTTTCTGCTGGCGCAGATAGCTGGACGGCAAACAGCTAAGCAGAAGATACCCTCATTCTATCGCACCCGCGGCATTGTTTACCCGCCCCATCTCTCCCTGGAGCAGGCATCCTCCGAAATCACGGCAAGGTACAAGGCATCGTTGGTGCCGCCTGGGAAAGCACGCCTGGTGGATCTCACCGGCGGCATGGGGGTTGACTTCTCGTTGATGGCTCCCTCCTTCCTTCACGCCTGCTATCTGGAGCAGGAGGAGGAGCTCTGCAGGATAGCCGCCCATAACTTCGCATTACTCGGTCTGAAGCAGGTCACGGTGACCATGGCGAAAGGTGACGATGCACTGGCGAAGATGGAGAAGGCAGACCTGATCTTTCTCGATCCTTCACGCAGAGATGAGGGGGGAAGAAAAGTTTTTCGCATGGAGGAGTGCTCCCCCGACTTGACACAGCTGAAAGAGCTGTTACTGGAGAAGGCGGAGAGGGTGATGATCAAATATTCACCGATGCTCGACATCTCCCTTGCCTTGAGAACACTGGGTGAGGTGAGCGAGGTGCATATCGTGTCGGTGGAGAATGAATGCAAAGAGCTGCTTTTCATCCTCTCCAAGGATGCGGGTGAGTGCCGTTACCATGCCGTGGAGCTGCATCTGAGTGGAGAGAGGCAGGTTTTTAGTTTTACCCGTGAGGAGGAGAGGCAGGAGGCGGTGGTGACCTCGCACCCCGGCAGATACCTCTATGAGCCCAATGCGGCAGTAATGAAGGCAGGCGCTTTTAATGCGGTGGGTAACAGCTATAAGGTAATGAAACTGCACAAGCACAGTCATCTCTATACCTCGGATAGGCTTCTGCCCGATTTCCCGGGACGTATATTTACCATCGACGAGGTGATGGTCGCCAACAGAGTCAATATCCGCCGTTATGTTTCACAAACGGAGAAGGTGAATATCGCCGTGCGCAATTATCCGATCAGCGTTGCTGAGATACGCAGAAAAACAGGACTGAAGGATGGGGGAGAAGACTATCTCTTCGCCACCACCCTGGCCGACGGACAGAAGGTGTGGATCATCACCAGAAAAGTGTAAGTTATAAGCTATAAGCTATAAGTTATAAGCTATAAGTAATCTAATCAACTGCAAGGGTTCGCCATCTGCTGTCTGTTGTTTTTTAAACTTTTCACTTTTCACAACTCCCATCTCCCGTTATTTATGTCTCTCCTTCAGCACTGCCTCAATATCCTCCAGCTTCAGGTTCTTTGTCTTGAGCAGGATGAGATAGTGATAGAGCAGGTCGGCCGCCTCGTTGCTGAACAGGTCGAGGTTGTCGTCCTTCGCCTCGATCACCAGCTCCACCGCCTCTTCTCCCACTTTCTGTGCCACCTTGTTCACACCCATGTTAAATAGTCGCGAGGTGTAGGACCCCTCACTCTTCGTGGCGATGCGCTGTTCGATCACGCTCTCCAGCTCATAGACAAACCCTTTGGGTGTTTCTTCCTTAAAGCAGGAGGTGCTGCCCGTGTGGCATGTCGGTCCCGTAGGAACTGCCTTGATCAGGAGCGTGTCGTTGTCGCAGTCGACCAGGATCTCATCGACCGTGAGAAAATTGCCCGAGCTCTCGCCCTTGGTCCAGAGCCGTTGCTTGCTGCGACTGTAAAAGGTGACCCTTCCTTCAGCCTTTGTCTTCTCCAGTGCCTCCTGGTTCATGTAGCCCAGCATCAGCACCTGCAGTGTGTGGGCGTGCTGTATCACCACCGGGATCAATCCTCCGTTTTTTTCAAAATCTATGGTCATCGTATCGGTATGTTTTGTTCTTTTAAATATTGTTTCAATGTGGGGATCGGTATCTCGCCGAAGTGGAAGATGCTGGCTGCCAGCGCCGCACTCACCCTCGTCTGCGTGAACACTTCGGCGAAGTGCGCCATCGTGCCCGCACCGCCCGAGGCTATAACGGGGATATTGACTGTTTCGCATACACTGCGTGTGATGGCTATCGCGAAGCCATCTCTGGTGCCGTCGTTGTTCATCGAGGTGAGCAGTATCTCTCCCGCACCGCGTTGCTCACCTTCCCGTGCCCAGTCGACCGTGCGCAGCGGGGTGAGAGTCCTGCCTCCATGCACGTAGACCATCCACTCTCCATCGACCAGCTTGGTGTCGATGGCCAGCACCACGCACTGGCTACCGAACTGTCCGGCTATCTCGGTGATCAGCGCGGGACGGGCTACCGCCGACGAGTTGAGGCTCACCTTGTCGGCTCCCGCCCTGATGATCGCCTGTGCATCCTCCAGTGAGCTGATGCCGCCACCCACGGTGAAGGGGATGTTGATTTCTGCCGCCACCCGCTCCACCAGCACGGTGAGGGTCTTGCGGTTCTCCACCGTGGCGGTGATGTCGAGGAAGACCAGCTCGTCGGCACCCTCCTGCACATAGCGCTTGGCCAGCTCCACCGCATCGCCCGCATCACGCAGCCCGACGAAGTTGATTCCTTTCACGGTGCGGCCATCCTTGATGTCGAGGCAGGGAATAATTCTTTTTTTTAGCATACTCTTTTTTTTTAGCTTTCAGCTTTTAGCACTCAGCATTCAGTTCTCAGTGTTCAGCCTTCAGCTTTTTAATTTTTAACTTTTCACTTTTCACTCTCCAAGAAGCTCTCCAACTCCCGCAGTCCGATCCTACCCTCATAAATGGCCTTGCCGATGATGGCACCCTCGCAGCCGAGCTGTTGCAGCAGATGCAGATCGTCGATGGAGGTGATGCCCCCGCTGGCGATCAGCTGAATATCCGTCCGGGCGATGATCTCACGGTAGAGGTCGCTGGAGGGACCCTCCAGCATGCCATCCTTCGCGATATCGGTGCAGATCACATAACGGACACCCTCGCTACCATAGGCGACGATGAAGTCGACCACATCCTCCTGCGACTGTTGCTGCCAGCCGTTGGTGGCGATCATCCTGTGGTGACTGTCCGCACCGAGGATGATCTTGTCGGCGCCATAATCTGCAAGCCACTGCTTGAAGAGTGCCGGCTGCTGCTGCGCGACGCTGCCGCCGGTGATCTGTGCTGCGCCATTGTCGAAGGCGATGCGCACATCCTCATCCGACTTGATGCCGCCGCCGAAGTCGATCTTCAGCGAGGTCTTCGTGGCTATCTCCTGCAGCACACGGTGGTTGACGATATGTTTCGATTTTGCACCATCGAGATCTACCAGATGCAGGTACGCAATGCCGTGCTCTTCGAACTCCCTCGCGACCTCCAGCGGGTTGTCGCGATAGGTCTTGCGGGTACTGTAGTCGCCTTTCGTCAGGCGTACGCACTTGCCGTCGATGATATCTATGGCGGGGATGATTCTCATAGGAACTGATTGTATTTGATGGTCGGAGATTGACTCAGATGGCTGCGATGAGGATGGTCTGCAGCCTTGATCGTCACAATCTCAGAAAATTATGTAAAATATGTTCGCCCACGCTGCCCGATTTCTCAGGGTGAAATTGCGTGGCATAGAAATTGTCTCGCTGCATGGCCGCACTGAAAGGCAGGATATAGTCGCACTGCGCGATGGTATGCCTGCTCGTCTCGGCATAATAACTGTGTACGAAGTAGACGGTCTCCTCCTTGCCGAAACCGGTGAAGAGCGGGCTACTGATCTCCCTCAGGTTGTTCCATCCCATATGGGGTACAATATCCGTCGAGGGGAACTTTTTCACCCCCGCATCAAAGATACCCAGACAGGGGGTGTCGCCCTCTTCTGAGTGGGAGCACATCAGCTGCAGCCCCAGGCACACACCCAGCACGGGCTGAAGCAACGATTGAATGAACCTATCCAACCCTCTTTCCTTCAGATAGATCATGGCCGTGCTGGCCTCTCCCACGCCGGGGAAGATCACCTTCTCTGCCTGCCGGATCTCCTCCTTGTCGTCCGTCACCTTGCAGGCGTAACCGAGACGTTTCACCGCATTTTCCACCGAGGTGATATTACCTGCGTTGTATTTGATAATTGCAATCATCGTTGATTTACCGCTTTGATTTTTTCTGCCACTGACCGCTTAAAGCTTCCCGTTTACCGCTTTTATAAAACCCCTTTCGTGCTGGGGATCCCTTCACTCTCGCCCCGCTTCACCGCCATTTTCACGGCGCGGGCAAAGGCTTTGAAGATCGCCTCTATCTTGTGGTGCTCATTCTCTCCTTCGGCCTTGATGTTGAGGTTGCACCTGGCGCTGTCGCTGAACGACTTGAAGAAGTGCATAAATAGTTCGGTGGGCACATCGCCCACCTGCTCACGTTGAAAGGAAGCCTCCCACACCAGCCAGGGACGACCGCCGAAGTCGATGGCCGCCTGCGCCAGGCAGTCGTCCATGGGGAGCATAAAGCCGTAGCGGGATAGTCCCTTCTTCTGACCCAGTGCCTGCAGGAATGCTTCCCCCAGCGCGATGCCGGTATCCTCGACGGTGTGATGCTCATCGATATGCAGATCACCCTTCACCTCGATCGTCAGGCGGATGTTGCCATGGCGGGCGATCTGCTCGAGCATATGATCGAAGAATCCCAGTCCCGTGGAGATATGGCTGTCCCTGCTTTCATCGAGGTTCACCTCCACCAGGATATCGGTCTCGGAAGTGGTGCGATGGACCCTGCCGGTACGCGGCTCGGCTTTCAGGAAACGGTAGATCTCGCCCCATGAGCTGGTACACAAGGTGGCAGACGGATATAAATCTTTACTTAATAAGATGGATTTACAATTCATGTTATGAGCCAGTTGCACATCGGTGATCCTGTCACCTATCACGTAGGAGCCGGCCAGGTCGTACCCTCCTTTGAGGTAGTGGGTGAGCATGGCCGTGCCCGGCTTGCGCGTGGGCAGCTGTTCGTGAGGGAAGGAGCGGTCGATCAGTATCTCGCTGAAGTGCACCCCCTCATTGGCGAAGGCGCTGATGATCTTGTTGTGTGCCGGCCAGAATGTCTCTTCGGGGAAGGAGGCGGTGCCGAGGCCGTCCTGGTTGGTGACCATCACCAGCTCATATT
>CAYUQE010000096.1:0-7604 GCA_964446805.1 uncultured Proteiniphilum sp.
TCGTTAAGCTCAATAATGTTATAAGCCATGTAGATCTATTAAAATTCGTTATGGTTTTTGAATAAAATACTAAAAAATGAAAGATACTCCGTCTGAGCGATGGATGCAAAGAATCCATACTTATTTAGCAA
Source organism: uncultured Proteiniphilum sp. (assembly GCA_964446805.1). Lineage (GTDB taxonomy): Bacteria > Bacteroidota > Bacteroidia > Bacteroidales > Dysgonomonadaceae > Proteiniphilum. The sequence goes on from CAYUQE010000096.1 coordinate 132, forward strand.
AACGACCGGATATAAATTTGTTTGAATTGAAAATACAAATGATTAACAGTAGTATGAGTATATGTACTGTTGAAGATTCTACGCAAAGGTAGTATTAATTTTGAAAAAGAGGAACAACTTCGAAAGTTTTTTTTCGATCGGAGCGAATAATTTCCATAAAGGAGCTATTCGCCCCTTTATGAAGCGTATCTTTCAACAAGTTTAAAGGTCTTCGAATGAAAGTTGGTTATCCTTATTATTACGTCTCAATATTTCATTCTTGTAAAGCAATGATCTTCTTCTCTCCAGCGAATTTTGAGCTGTTGACTGAACAAAGTGATCATTGGCGATGATTGCCCACTCAAGTGCCTTGTCCATCTCATCGAGCATTTCATATGCCAGTGCAATATTGGCTGCAGCCTTCGCTTTATCATTTTTGTGGGAACGATTATCATAGAACGTTTTCCATTTCTCTATCGCTGAATTCCATTCGGCTCGTTTAGCATAGGCCTCTCCTTCACGCATCAATGATGCGGGTAGGGTGTAGTACCATCTGTCCTGCATCTCCCAGTGCGGAGCAAAGACATAGGTCATCTTCTCCGCCGCCCTCACCGCCAGTAGTTTCATCCCTTCCTCACGAGAAGGAAGCATGGCATCCGCATATGCCTTTTTATCAGGGATATCGAATCCTTCCCATCGGATACTGTCGGAATAATATACGGCAGGTATTTTACCTTCCATGGTGGGAAGATAGACACGAAGGATGGAATGTATTTTTCCGGTCAACGCACTATAGGTGTAGCGCTGTTGACGGTAAAACTCCTGTTTCTTTGTCTCCATGATCAGCTTGTCGAGAGAGATGATCGCATCGGCACCTGTCTTGCTTCTAATTTCGTTCATCATTTCAGGTGTGAGTGGTTGCTCACGGAAGAAATCCTTGTCATCTCTCAAAGGATTGTCAAGTAAAAGTACCCGTTGAAAATAATCCTCCTCCTCCAGAAACTGCACCAGCGCTTCTGTATAGTACATGGCGATACTATCAGAGGAACCCTTTTCTTTGTTTTCATCTGAACGGCCTAATAATTTTGTGGAATGTCCAATATCATCGGGTTGCACCACAACATTGTTTACCACAATCACTGAAAGCACATCTGATGGTAAGGCTATCTGAGCCGGCTCACGTGTTTCCACGGTTAAATATTGTATACCCGCACAACTGCTCAGGAGCAACCCGCTGAGAAGAACAATTAAAAATGGAGTTATCCGTTTCATACGATTTATATATTTTTCATTTGATCTATCGAACAAGTGTAGATCATACCAAAGTGTGAAAGTATGATCCTTTTGGTCTCTTCCCCTTAATTATAGACAAAGATAATTAACTGTTCGTGTTCTTGCACCTTATTTTCATTTTTCCGGTGTAAATGTTGCTACAAAATTAACAGGTAGATTCAATATAGAGAGTCATTTTATCGGAATTGGTTTAATGATGAGGCCTGTTTTTTTATGAAATCTAGAAAAGATGTGACTGTCATTGTGAATTTTTGTCTATATTTGTTGCTTTCTTCCTAACACATAAGAAACAATAAACTTTATGCAATTTAACATTATTGTGTTGGCCAAGCAGGTGCCTGATACCCGAAATGTGGGGAAAGATGCGATGAAGGCCGACGGAACTGTGAACAGAGCGGCACTGCCCGCAATTTTCAATCCTGAAGATTTGAATGCCCTGGAACAGGCACTCCGGATCAAAGATCACTATCCCGGAACAAAGATAACAATGCTTACAATGGGTCCCGGAAGGGCTGCCGATATATTGCGTGAAGGACTCTTCCGTGGTGCAGACGATGGGGTGTTACTGACCGACAGGGCTTTTGCCGGTGCAGACACACTGGCTACCTCCTATGCGTTGTCGATGGCAGCAAAAAAGATCGGGATCTATGATCTCATCATCTCCGGACGTCAGGCTATTGATGGTGATACCGCGCAGGTAGGTCCACAGATAGCTGAGAAGCTGGGAATACCTCAAATCACCTATGCCGAGGATATCGAGCGCATCGAGAACGGTAGGGTGAGGGTGAAACGACGTCTGGAGCACGGGGTGGAGATTGTGGAATGCCCCCTTCCCGTGGTGATTACCGTAAATGGCTCTGCTGCACCCTGCAGGCCACGAAACGCGAAGCTGCTTCAAAAGTTCAAACATGCAAAAACCATCACCGAGCGCCAGGTAGAACATATCGATTATATCGACATTTACAGCAGTCGTCCTTATCTGAACCTCACAGAATGGAGTGTTGCCGATGTGGATGCCGATCCGGTGCAGTGCGGTCTTTCCGGATCACCCACGAAGGTGAAAAAGATTGAGAACGTTGTTTTTCAGGCGAAAGAGAGCAAACGTCTCACCGATAACGATGCCGAGATTGATGAGCTGATGAGGGAGTTGATAGAAAATCACACGATAGGTTAACACAATTGAATAAAAGGAATGAACAATATATTTGTATACTTGGAAATAGAAGAGGGTATAGTAGCCGATGTGAGTCAGGAACTACTTACCAAAGGACGCTCACTTGCGAATCAGCTTGGATGCAAACTGGAAGCGACCGCTGCGGGAGATAACCTCGGAATGGTTGCGCAACAGGTGCTCCCCTATGGGGTGGATACATTGCATCTCTTTCAAGATGAGCGATTGTCACCCTATACCACACTGCCCCACACCTCCATCATGGTAAAGCTATTCAGTGAGGAGAAACCACAGATCTGTCTGATGGGAGCCACCATCATTGGTCGCGATCTGGGACCACGTGTGTCGTCGGCACTGGGAAGTGGCCTGACGGCCGACTGTACCTCGCTTGAGATTGGTGATCACGAAGAGAAAAAAGCGGGGAAGATATATAAAAACCTGCTCTATCAGATACGTCCCGCTTTTGGAGGAAACATAGTTGCATGGATCGTAAACCCTGATCACCGTCCTCAAATGGCCACTGTTCGCGAGGGAGTGATGAAAAAGGAGATCGTCGACCCCTACTATAAAGGAGAGGTTATCAACCATCAGGTGAGTGATTTTGTGAAGGAGGAAGATTACGTGTTGACCATCATCGACCGTCATATTGAGAAATCGAAGGTAAATATTAAGAATTCGCCCATCATCATCTCCGGTGGTTATGGTGTGGGATCGAAGGAGAACTTCGACTTGCTCTACAAACTGGCCGATGTGCTGGGTGCTGAAGTGGGTGCATCACGTGCGGCAGTAGATGCCGGTTTTGCCGAGCATGAACGTCAGATTGGCCAGACCGGTGTGACTGTGCGTCCAAAGGTATATATCGCCTGTGGTATCTCGGGACAGATACAACATATCGCCGGGATGCAGGAGAGCTCCATCATCATCTCCATCAACAATGATCCGAATGCTCCTATCAATGCGATTGCCGATTACGTGATTACCGGTGAAATTGAAAGGGTGATTCCGAAGATGATTAAACACTATAAGAGTAATACTAAATAGTGAAGAGTGAATAGTTAAAAGTTAAAAATGAAAGGGTGTACAGGAGATGATGAATAAGAAGTAGCAGTAATTCAATCGGACTATACCCGTAACAGAATAATCAACTAACAGAACGATATATAATGGCAAACTTTTATAAAGATACCCCGCAGTTCAGACATTACCTTGATCATCCTTTGATGAAGCGGATTGTGGAATTGAAAGAAAGAAATTACGCTGACAAAGATACCTGTGATTATGCACCGATGGATTTCGAAGATGCGATGGACAGTTACGATAAAGTGCTGGAAGTAGTAGGTGAGATCTGTGGCGATATCATTGAGCCGAACGCAGAGGCAGTGGATCATAGTGGCCCCACCGTAAAGGATGGACGGGTAACCTATGCTGCCGCCACACAGGAGAACCTCGATGCGCTCAACAAGGCCGAACTGATGGGCATGGGACTTTCACGCAAGTATGGAGGACTTAATTTCCCGATGGTTCCCTATATGATCTCGGCAGATATTGTCAGTCGTGCTGATGCCAGCTTCCAGAATATATGGATGCTGCAGGACTGTGGTGAGACCATCTACGAGTTTGCCGAAGAGGAGCAGCGGAAGCGCTTTCTGCCGCGCATTGTGAAAGGTGAGACCATGTCGATGGACCTCACCGAGCCTGATGCGGGATCTGATCTGCAGGCAGTGATGCTGAAAGCCTCCTACAACGAGGAAGAGGGAGAGTGGTACCTGAATGGCGTGAAGCGTTTCATCACCAACGGTGATGCCGATATTCACCTGGTGCTTGCCCGTTCCGAGGAAGGAACAAAGGATGCCCGTGGTCTCTCCATGTTTGTTTACGACAAGAAAAGCGGCGGGGTGAATGTACGTCGTATCGAGAACAAGATGGGTATCAAGGGAGCACCTACCTGTGAGCTGGTCTTCAAGAATGCCAAAGCTGAGCTGATAGGCTCACGCCGGATGGGATTGATCAGGTATGTGATGTCGCTGATGAACGGCGCCCGTCTGGGGATCATGGCACAGTCGGTGGGCCTCTCGGAGGCAGCCACGCGTGAAGCTAACCAATATGCGCTTGAGCGCCGTCAGTTTGGCAAAGCGATTATTGAGTTTCCTCCTGTCTATGAGATGCTGGCCAACATGCGTGCTAAAACTGACGCTTCGCGTACACTGTTATACGAAACCTGTCGTTTTGTGGATATGTACAAGACATTGGAGGATATTGCCCGAGAACGTAAGCTGACAGCGGAGGAGAGAAATGAGATGAAGTACTATTCACGTCTTGCGGATGCGTTCACACCTCTGGGAAAGGGTATGAGCAGTGAATATGCCAATCAGAATGCCTACGATGCCATTCAGGTACATGGTGGTTCGGGCTATATGAAGGATTACAAGTGTGAGCGCCTCTATCGGGATGCACGCATCACCAACATCTACGAGGGCACAACGCAGCTCCAGGTGGTTGCAGCCATCCGCCACGTAACTACCGGTACCTATCTGCAGCGTATCAAAGAATATGAATCAATGGCAATCATTCCCGAGCTGGAACCGCTGAAGCGTCTCTTATCGAAAATGACACAGATGTACGAGAAACAGGTCGAGTTGGTGGTAGCCACCAAGGATGAGGAATACCTCGATTTCCATGCACGCCGTCTGGTGGAGAGTGCCGGTCATGTGATTGCGGGACACCTGCTTCTGCAGGATACGAATAAGAATCAGGAGTTGTTCCGTCGTAGTGCGGAAGTCTATATTCATTATGGTCAGATTGAGGTGGAGAAGAATCATAACTTCATCACCAAATCGCGTATCGAGGATCTGGCCTATTACAAGCCCGGTTTCATCGAATAAACGATAACTGGAACAGTAAAGAAAGAGAGCTCATTTCATTGGGTTCTCTTTTTTTATGAGACTTATCTTCCCGCAGCATCGTGGCTATCGCTGTCCCTGTTTGCAGCCGGAGGTTATCGCGTTTCACCGGTATATCTTGTGCATGGATGCTTCAACAGTCTCTATTTAACTTTTTCCGTTTGGTCGTTTCCTTTTTTTTCCATTTCTTTGTTACTGAATAATAGCAAACTTACAGATCAATTGCCTATAAGTCCACTTTACTCGACTAAATTAACATAAAAATTTAAGCAGTAAAGCTATGGACACTCTCAGCACGATGGCCGATGAGGAATTGGTTGTATCGTATGCCGACGGCAATAATAGTGCCTTTGACACACTCCTTCACCGACACAAACAACAACTGTATAATTATATCTTCTACACGGTACGTGATGGCGAGCTGGCAGAAGACATCTTTCAAGATACCTTCATCAAGGCAATCACCACCATCAAACAGGGGAGATACACCGAGACGGGCAGGTTTAAATCATGGATCATGCGTATTGCCCATAATCTGATGATTGACTATTTTCGTCAGAAGAAAAATGAAAATAGTGTTTCCAATGATGCCTGTGAGGTGGATCTGTTCAATAACCCATCGCTATGTGAGGATACCGTGGAAGTTGAAATGGTGAAGAGACAGGTGCTCAGTGATGTGAAGAAGCTGATCGGTTACCTGCCCGATGTGCAGCGAGAGGTGGTGGAGATGCGCTATTATGGAGACCTGAGCTTCAAAGAGATTGCCGATGTGACGGGTGTCAGTATCAACACTGCCCTGGGACGGATGCGTTACGCCATCCTCAATATGCGCAGGCTGGCGGAAGATCATAGGATGATACTGACAATGAGCTAAGGAAGCACCATATAACAACAAGAAAGCCGGCTGAAAAGCCGGCTTTCTTGTGTGGGTAGGAGTCCTCATCGTCCAGTACAGACGGTACACATCCATCATGTGCGAAAAAAAGCGATAGAAGTAGTGTCTCAAAAACAGAAGGAATACCAACGAACTTTGGGGTCCATGATATATTCCTCGGGGTAAATACTTCAAAACAGGGATACTTCAAAAAATGTCTTTAACGGTGTTTGAAGCCTTTAAAGCAATTCAGAGAAGTCTTTTAGATCATTCAATTCGATAACATTAAACCGTTTGATACTAATTTTCCGGATTTTGAAGCAGAATCGATACATGAACGCTTCCGTTACGCAATAATGCAAAATCAAAGTAAACTCATCATTTGCCATTGCCGGAAAACGCTCTTTTATGTACAAGTATTCAACCTAAGACGATCATACCATTACTTAGCTTCCGCGAGCGGAAAACTGATGTAGTAGAAAATCTTTTCTTGAAACAGGATAATGACCTGCTATCTGAGTTCAAAAGAAATTTCCTTCGTCATCCAGACCCATCCGAAGAGTGGTCTTTTAACAGAAAGAGGAGCCTATGATAAATAACCAATTCGAAAATCGGACATTCTTAATTTGACATGGACATTACACATTGATGTTCTCTTTTCAGTATATCCTTCTCTCCTAAGAGATGGGAGTGTCTGAGTAGATTACATTGCTCTCCGTCTTTATCACCTGAAACAGAAATATAAAATCCGTTTTACCTTTATTCAGATCTCTGTTTTTCGGTTTGTCCGCCAAAATCATCTGTTCTTTTCTTTTGAGATAGTAGAGGAAATAAATTCCCTGAAGTATTCTCCTTTCAATTCGGTAGGGTGGCTCAGCTCCATACGTTTGATACGGATTGATCACTTTCCCGAAAAGCTCTGTCGCTTTTGCGAGCCGCCACATCAACAAGGAGAGAGAAGCAACCCCGTAAGGGACTACAACTCACCGACATCGTTATGCGCTAGCTGCCGCAGATTCTTTTTGTGCGATAGAATTCCATTCACTGCTTATCTACTATTCCTCGCCCAGACTGAATGCAAACAAGTTTGCGATCAAGTGCATAGGTCTTATCAAAATAGTTCAGTTCATCCGATGAAAGCGGGTAAGCCTTATCGTCATAAACGCAACGAAGAGACGGACAAGTCCGTTTTTCTTCTGAATGAAATTCTCCCGGTCATGTACAAGATGTCAAAGAACTCCTGGTATCTTTTGTAC
>CAYUQE010000097.1:0-7552 GCA_964446805.1 uncultured Proteiniphilum sp.
TTATTAATTTTTGACAAAGATAGAGGATCACTGCTGCCGGTGAAATAGCACATTCATGCTATTTTTTAAAGATTTGAGGAGAGAAATCAGTATATTTGTCGCCGGATAAATAAAGAAAAAGATGTTAAAGAATTATATACTTGCAGACAATCAGGATATTACCCGTGTAGGATTGAAGGCATTGCTGCAAGAGATGGGAGCAGTGACGGGGATATATGAGGTCACCTCCTATCTGCAACTGCTCGAGTCATTGCGTGCTTATCCACTGTCGGTGGTAGTGGTGGACTACAGTCTATTTGATTTCTTGTCGATGAACCATCTGCTCAACATGAAAAGTGGTGCGGGGGAGTCATCATGGCTCCTCTTCAGCGAGGAGCCGGAAGAGTATTTCCTCCGGCAGCTTCTATTGGCGGATCCGGCAATAAGTGTCGTCCTGAAACATAGTACACAGGCGCAGATCAAGGATGCACTCACAAGTGTCACTGCCGGAAAGGGCTACTGGTGTGAATTTGCCCAATCGGTGATGCGGACGGATGTGCCACCGGCCAGGATGGCAGACCCCCTCACTCCGTCGGAGAAGATTATCCTTCGTGAGATAGCGCTGGGAAAAACTACGAAAGAGATTGCAGCGGAGAAGTACCTCAGTTTCCATACCATCAACGCACACCGGCGTAATATCTATCGCAAACTAAAGGTGAACAGTGTGAATGAGGTCACCCGATACGCGCTGCAGGCAGGGTTGATCGACCTGATGGAGTATTATATATAAACCCTTGCTCTACTCTTCCCATGCGATCGTCCTTCCTGTTTCAGCCGACAATTTGGCCTTCTCCAGGATTGTCACCACCATCACGTTGTTCTGCAATGCCGACAGGTCGTATGGCTGCGGCTTGATGATGCCGCGTACCACGCCGGCAAGGTAGGCGAAAGCGTCGTTACTGCCTGCGGGCAGGGCCGCGGCCGATAAATCCTGCGGAGTTCTAGCGCCACTACGGAGCAATGTGATGTCAGTAGCGTTTCTACAATTCACATAGCCCCCTTCACCGTAAAGCTGCATATCTTTCCGGCTGTAGGGCCAGTTCCATGAAGCCTCAATCACCACCTGTGCCTTGCTGTATTGTAGAATGATCGTGGCTTCATCCTCCACCCTTGGGTAAACCGACGGCTTGTTGGTGTGCGTGACCGCTGTGACGGATTGAGGCGCCTCACCCTGCAGCAGCCAGGTAGAGATATTGGCTCCGTAGCAGCCGAAATCGAAGAGTGCACCCGCACCGTTGCGCACCGGATCGGTAAGCCACGAAAGAAAATGAGGGCTGCAGCCAATCTCCACCGGCCCCTGATGGCCTGTATGAAACGCTATCTTGCGAATCGCCCCGATGGCCTTCTCCTTATGGGCAATAGCATATGCGGTGGCATTGCTCCCGTACCAGGTGGTTTCGTAATTGGTGAGCAGATGGATGCGGTGTTTTTTTGCCAGGGCGCTCATGGTGGCCGCATGCTCCCGGCTGACGGCAAGCGGTTTCTCCACCATCACATGAATGCCCTGCGGGGCACAGGCTTGCACCACCTCGAGGTGCCCGAAGATATCGTTGTAGGCCATCACCGCCTCAGGACGGCCATGACGAAGCATCTCCCCGATAGTGGAATGCACCAGTTGCATATCGAAGCCGTATCGTTGAGCGTACTTGCGTGCTAAGGCACTGTCGGGCTCGGCAATACCCACGATCAGAATGTCCCCTTTCTCTGCCCGACCCAGCAGACCGTGGATATGATCGTGTGTAAGACCCACGATGCCGATGCGGACGGGCATGTGCTGTGCCGGAGCAACTACGGCTACGAGGCATGCAGTGACGATAAATACTATTTTTGTGATTGACAGGTTCATAGCGCTCGTTATTTTGTTGGTTCAATTAATGATCTCTTCTCTTTCCTCTCTTTGCCTTCCAGTGAAGGGGTTGTTCCACCAGTTGTTGCTACCGCACAAAGGTGCTTCAACCTCTTCCCTGTCTGCCGGGGCTACGGTTGCCGCGACCGCCGCTGCGCATATCGCTGCCTGTTGCTCCGCCCTTAAACACATTGAAGCGATAGACAAGATGAACGATAAAGTAGCTGGTGAGCGTATTGGTCGTGGTATCACGGATAAAATTGGAGGACACATTCCGCCGGATGTTACTCCTTTGTTGCAATAGATCGTATACTTTTATGCGGATGATTCCGTTTTTCTGTTTGAAGAGCTGTTTTTCAAGGGAAGCATTCCATAAAGTCTCGTTCTGTTTGAACCCATCGGCATAACCCGAATTGGTGGAGTAACGGATATCGCTCTGCAAGTTACAATCGAAGGGTAGGTAGATGGTGGCGCCGGCCGAACTGCCATAGTTGAAGAATTCCCTGTCCTGTTGACCTTCAAGACTGTTCCTTACCTTGTTGTAAGCGATGTTTCCTCTTATGGAAAAGAGAATTTGATCCGAGTTGAAGTTAAAGCCGAGATTTTCAGAGAGATTGATTTGCCTGCTGCTGTTCTCCTCATTGTTCGAAAAGCCGTTATTCCTGCTGTAATTGCTGTTGGTGGTGGTAGTAACGGTGAACCTTTTATTGATGATGGGTTGTGTGGTGGTGAAACGTATGCCCGCGTCCCAGTTGCCGTTCACATTCCTGAACGTGTTTTCTTTTCTGCCTGTCTCCTGATCTGTAAAACGCGAGGTGACAATATCATTCATCGTATAATTGAAATTACCACTCAACATATAAAAACGGTTGTTCTCGGGCTGGGAAGATTGATATCTGATATTGGTACGGTGCAGGAATGATGGTTTGAGGTCGGGATTACCGTAAGTGATATTCAAGGGGTTCGTGATGTCGGTCACCGGCGATAGTTGGTTGACAGATGGAAACTGGGTGTTCCCGTTGTAGGTGAACCGCAGGTTCTTCTGTCTTGTCCAGAGGTAATTGAACTGGGTAGTAGGGGAGTAGTTGGTTACCTTCTGCCTGAAATCATTGATCAGTGAATCACCGATATAGGTCTTCCTTGTGGATGCGGTAGGGAAGATGTTAAAGCCTACCGTATAGTTGTATTTTTCTTTTCTGGAACGAAACTGAATACTTATATCCTGGTTGGTGGAGTAGTTTTCGTGAAGCTTGCTGTATTTTTTATCAAAGAGCGTATACTCGCCCTCTTCATCTTGTGTGCGTGTATCTTTGTCACTCTCAGACCGGTTTTGCCGGTAGCTGTAGGAGAACTGAAGAAAGTGCTGTTTACCTATGGGCTCCACGTAAGAGAGCGCGCTGTTCCAGTGGGTGCTGTTGTTGTTGTTGGTGATACGCTGATCGATCAGATCATCGGGACGGGTACCGTTGTAATAGGTGTCAGAGAGGTTCTCAGCCATGTTCTCCGAGACATTTCTGCCTGCATTGACACTGAGCGTGATGGTCCGCCCCAGCTTACCCAGACGCCGGTTGAGATGGAGGCTGCCCCCCATACTGCTGCCGCTGCCATGTGACCCGTAGTTGGAACTACCCACGTTAATGGTATCGCCATTATCGCGGGTAGTAGAGAACTCACCCTCCTCTTTTCTATCGTTCCTTTGAAAGGAGGCATTGGGAGTGAAGACGAGAGAGGTGAGTGAGTCGGGCTTCCATTCCAGTCGCAGGTCGATATTGACATTCTCGCTCTGATTGACGGAGCGATCCTGCTCAGCTTCAAAGTTGTCACCCTTGCTTAAAAAGTTCTGTGTATAGGTCTTGGAGGCTGCCTCCGTGCTACTGCGGCCATAACGTATGTTACCGCCCATTTCGAGCTTCTCGGAGAGTGTTTTGCTGATATTGAACCCGCTGTTTGCCGACTGGGTGATGCCACTGCCTCCACCGCCTCTGCCTCCTCTGCCGGCACCACCACCCATCCCCTGGAACATGGCGGAGGCCAGATCGGAGAAACCGGCATTGTTGGTGTTGTTGACTCCACCCATGAAGGTCATCTGATCCCTGTCCTTCATGTGGTTCACCATCGCGTTGGCTTCATATCGCTCCTTGCTGCCATAGCCTGCAAAAGCATTGCCAAACAGTCCCTTTTTCATGTTTGGTTTTACAGTGAGGTTGATCACCATCTCTTCATTCCCGTCGTCAAAACCGGTCATCTTCTCCGTCTCTGATTGCTTGTCAAAGATCTGCAACCTGGCAATCATCTTCGCCGGCAGGTTTTTGGATGCTACTTTGGGATCATCGCTGAAGAATTCCTTGTTGTCGACCAATATTTTTTTGATCACTTTCCCGTTCACTTTAATCACACCCTCATTATCAATCTCCACACCGGTCATTTTCTTGAGCATGTCCTCAATCACTGCCGTTTCTGTAACCTTGTAGGTGTCGGCGTTGTATTCAAGCGTATCGCCTTTCACGACGATCTCGGGAGCCTGCCCTGTGATGATGGCTTCATCGAGCATGATATGGCTCTCATGCATGATAAGGGTGTCGAGGAGCACCACCGGATGAGACGGGGTGACAGTGGCATTCCTGAACAGATCGGCATATCCCATGAAAGAGATATGGGCAAGGTAGGCGCCGGGTTGCAGGGAAACGATGAATGATCCGTTGGCTTTTGACGATACGCCGGTGATCAGTGTGCTGTCCTGTGGGTGAAGGATGCGGATGGTAGCGGCAGGAATGGGTTGTTTTGTTGTTGCGTCAAAGATATTCCCCGAGATGGATCCCTGTGGTTGCGTCTGTGCATGTAAGCAAGGGAAAAAAATAAATGACAGTAGCGAGATAAGGATAATCTTATTCATTTGTATGGTGTGAAATGCAGATTCAATCATTGGCAAAAATAAGGTTATCCTCTCTCTACAACAAATGAAATAGATAAACATCTGTTTTTTATCGATGAACTATACCTTTTCCACGATCTTCCAGATCGCTTCCACCCATATCTCATTGTCATTCAATGAGGGGATGAAGGTAAATTTTTCACCGCCCGCTTCCATGAAGAGTTTGCGTGCTTCAATATCTATATCGTACAGCGTCTCCATATTATCGACCGGAAATCCGGGAGAGATCACGGCCACCTTTTTCCATCCCAGTCCCGGTAAATCACCTATATCCGTTTTCAGAAAAGGTTTTAACCAGTTGTTGCCCCGTTGTGACGAGTAGAGGATGAGGGTGTGATGCGGATCGATCGCCAGTTTTGCACAAAGGAGGCGATTGGTTTCCTTCAACTGATAGACATAATCGAACTCCTTACCTTTCCTCCATGCCGACTCCACCTGCTTGACGGGCAGGCTGTGATAGGAGAAGACCAGTCGGTCAATATCATTGAGATAGGGTTTCGCCTGCTCTGCCAGGGCGTGGATGAATGCGGGGTGATGAAAGTAGGGTTCCACAAATTTCAATCTGAAGGAGTGGGGGTGACGGTAAAAAATACGTCCGATCTCTTCCTTGATTGTGGCCGTGGTTGATTGAGCATAGTGGGGGTACATGGGGAAGATGATCACCTCATGGAGCAGGGGACATCTTCGCTCCAGCTCTTTGAAAGCACTCTCGATACCCGGCTTGCCATAGCGCATGGCAATCTCTACGGGAATTCCTTTTGTCATCTCCAGCGCTTTTGCCAGGCGGCGCATATGATACAGCAACGGCGATATGCGTGGCTCCTCACTGCGCCAGATCAACCGGTATTTCTCTGCCGACCGGGATGCGGAGAGAGGTGCGATGATTTTCCGGGCAAGAAAGTGGGAGAGCCACTCCGGATAACCGGTCAGATGCGGATCTGATAGCATGTCACCGATGAATCTTTTCACATCATGCGTCTGTGTGCTCGCTGGTGTACCTATATTCAATAATAAAATGCCTCTCATATTCAGTCTTTTTCAGCAATCAGCTCAAAGCGTTCAGCTTATGGTTCATTCCATTCAACTCTTTACTTTCTTTTGTCTGATTTCTATGGGCAGCGTCTTGACTTATTCTCCAACGAATGTCTCCAGTAATTGGGCGTTTTCGCCCGGGGTGATTGTAACCCAATCGGTGTCGGCCGGTATCAATATCGATTCACCCTGCCGGATCCATTCACTGTTGCCTTTATCATCGCTGAGGGTGCACTCTCCCGCCAGGCAGATGTAGATCACGAATGAATCAAGTGCGGCATAGTCGCGGGTCATCGGGAGCTCCATTTCCAGCAGGTGGGTAGTGAAATAGGGACAGCTTACCAACTTGACGGGATGGTTTATATTTTTCTCGTAATCTGTTTTGTATGAACTGTATACTTTGTAGTCAATAGCATCTTTTGCCAGTTCGGTATGGAGTTCCCTGCTGTGACCGTTTACATCTTTTCGGTTATAGTCATAAATGCGGTAGGTAACGTCGGAGGTCTGCTGAATCTCAGCAATGAAACAGCCTGCACCAATGGCATGCACCCTCCCTGCTGGCAGGAAAAAGACATCACCCTCGCTCACTTCATATCTCTTCAGTGTATCGGTGAAGGTGTTGTTCTTTACCGTTTCAACATAGGTTTCAGGGGTAATGCTTTTCTCGAAACCAGTGAAAAGAAATGCACCGGGAGCTGCCTTGATGACGTACCACATCTCGGTCTTACCGAATGAGTTGTGTCGTTTCTTTCCGAGCTCGTCATCAGGATGTACCTGGATGGAGAGATCGTCGCGTGCATCGATAAACTTGATGAGCAAGGGGAAAGTATCACCGAACTTTTGATATACCTGTTTACCGACCAGCTTCTCTTTGTCGCGTGCGAGCAGCTCGCTCAGCGACATACCAGAGAGTGGTCCGTTGGCAATGACGGATACATTGTTGTTTACTCCCGATATTTCCCAGCTCTCACCGATACCGTCCTGCCCGGGTTCTATCTGTTTGAATTTGCAGATATCAGAGCCGCCCCAAATAACTGGCTTGAGGATGGGAGCGAACTTGAGGGGGTAGAGTGCCTTGCTGTTATCAGTTGATGTATTGTCGATATTTGATGTATGATGATCTGTCATAATTGTTATTGTATGATTGTTTTTTTCTTCATAACCAACGCCGTGCGTGCGGGCAGATATAGTTTCAGCCAGCCTTTGTCGTGCGACGCATAGAGGGGATCGTACTGGGTGAAATGATGGATGGTGTCGTCGTTGAGTCCAAAGCCTCCATATAAAAGACTGTCGGTATCGAGAACCACTTCATATTCGCCCTGCGGGACCAGAATCCCGTAATCATTGTATGATTGCTGCGGGTGAAAATTGTACACACACAGCAAATCTTCGCGCATGTAAGCCAGTATGCTATCATCGTCCTTGTCCCATATCTTTATGAGTGGTGTAACCTCAAAGTGGGGCACCGAACGAATTAGGCGGATCATGGCTTTGTCGAAGTCACCCAGATAGTGATACTTCAGGTTGGTGTCGTCTGCAAGATTCCACTGGCGTCGGGCGTACTTGTAGGACCAGTTGTTTCCTTCCCGTGGGAAATCGATCCACTCAGGGTGACCAAATTCATTGCCCATGAAGTTGAGGTAGCCGCCATTGATGGTGGTGGCCGTCACCAGGCGAATCATTTTGTGCAGAGCAATGCCACG
>CAYUQE010000098.1:0-7541 GCA_964446805.1 uncultured Proteiniphilum sp.
TATTGACGAATAGTCAGGACTCTCTGTCTATGACCGGGGGTACCTGAGTAGTTACTATTATTTTGATTTTCTGATTTTAGAATACAAATTTAGAAAAAGAATGATAATTGTACTACTTTTACTGGAAAAATAACCAAAAAAAATGGTAAATCGGTTCTTTATTGAGAAAATCAGCGGTAATTTCCCATATAGTTTCACGAATGACCAGGCAGAGGCATTGGAAAAGATTACCGGTTTTCTTTTTTCAGGAATCAGTGATCAGCTGTTTCTACTTACTGGATATGCCGGGACGGGGAAATCATCGCTTATTGGAAGTCTGGTGAGGACCATGGCCGAGTTCAGACAGAAAACCATTTTATTGGCTCCCACAGGACGTGCGGCAAAAGTCTTCTCAGGGTATGCGGCACAACAATCATTCACCATCCATAAGAAAATCTACCGCCAGCAGAAGTTCGCCGAGGGTACACCAGGCTTCTCTTTGGCGGAGAACATGCACAAACATACGCTCTTTATTGTGGATGAGGCATCGATGATCAATAATGAGTCGGCCGAGTTCTCGCTCTTCGGAACGGGGAGACTGCTGGATGATTTGATTGCGTATGTCTATTCGGGCGAAGGGTGCAGGATGATGCTGATAGGTGACACGGCTCAGCTGCCCCCGGTGAAACAGGACAACAGTCCCGCACTCGATAAGGAGATATTACAATCCTATTCGTTACAGGTAACAGATGCACTGCTGACAGAGATTGTGCGGCAGACTGAGGAATCGGGTGTGCTCTACAATGCAACGACCTTGAGAAACGCTCTGCGCTTTAATGAAACAGCTGCATATCCAAAGTTGAAAGTGAATGGCTTCACCGATGTAAGACGTATTACAGGTGCAGAGCTGATCGATGAGATCGGTGACTCCTACCGCAATGACGGAATGGAGGAGACCATTGTGATCTCACGTTCCAACAAAAGAGTGAATGCCTATAACAATGGCATCCGTAACAGGGTGCTCTATCGGGAAGAGGAGATTTCCACCGGAGATATACTGATGATCACCAAAAACAACTATTTCTGGGTAGATAACTTCGAGCATCTTGATTTCCTTGCAAACGGTGAGTTTGTAGAAGTGCAACGGGTGAAGGGGGAGGAGCATATGTACGGCTTTCGCTTTTGTAATGTGGTGTTGTATCATCGTGATTATGATATTGAGTTTGAAGCCAAGATCATTCTCGATGTGCTGCATACGGAGGTCCCCGGCCTCACCAGGGAGCAAAACGACCTGCTCTTCACGCAAGTGATGGAAGACTATGCAGCTATCACGCAGAAGAGAATAAGATATAATAAAGTGAAGACTAATCCATACTATAACGCACTTCAGGTGAAATACGGATATGCGGTCACATGCCACAAGGCACAGGGTGGTGAATGGAAGAATGTCTATCTCGATCTGGGATATATTCAGCAATCCTATATGGGTGAAAACTTCTATCGATGGCTCTATACGTCGGTCACCAGAACGACTCAAAACTTATATCTCGTTAATTTACCCGACGATTTTGTGGAGCTTTCCAAAATATGATTACATTTGTATCTTCCCGCAAATGAGGATGTCACTCTATATATGTTCTCGCTGGAACAACTGAAAATTGATTATCGGATGCAGAATAAAAAAGATACATTTATTGATCAGCTTTTGAGAGATATTAAAATGCTAGAGGAGAGAGTGATTACCGCCAAAAGCAGCAACACGTTGCCCTTCTCGTTTTTTAATGAATCGTTTCATGATATGCAACAGATTGAGCGACTGCTCCATGAGATGCAATTGATGCAGATTGAAGAGATGAAGCATCAGATGGAACATTTGGTGAAGTACCTCTCGGACTCAGCAAATAAACGTCAGCCAATGCCCGAGAGTGCTTCAGTAACTACGACAACCATTGAACAAGATGAAAGTGCGACCGTTCCAACAACGCTGAAAGATGACAGTGGCATGCATCCTGCATCTACGGATAAAAAACCGGTAGTCACAATCGATGAAGATCCCTCACTGCACAAGGGAAACAGGTTTGCCGACCGCATCAGCCTGCCTGCCTACACGAATCCGCGCAATACGGAACGTGCTGCACCTCTTATGGAGACAGTACCTCATTCGAAGACGGCATCTCCTACAGAGACGGCATCTCCTGTGACGGAAATTGAGAGAGAGGAGAAGCTGCATGTAACCACATTGAACGACGCTATTCAGGCTCCCCCGGCAGTACTTGATCTGAAGCGTGGTATCAGCCTGAACGATCGTTTTCTATTCCAGAGAGAACTGTTCAATAACGACAGGCATGCGATGAACAATCTGATGATCCAGTTAAACGCATTTGATAGCTTTGATAGCGTGGACCTCTATTTACGGAACTCAATGCAATGGAATTTTGATGATCCGGTGGTGAAGGACTTTCTCCGTGTAATAAAAAAGGGCTTTGAGTAACCAAATGAAGCAGCAATGGGAAAACTGTATATCGTACCCACGCCGGTCGGTAATTTAGAGGATATCACACTGAGGGCACTCAGGCTGTTGAAGGAGTGTGATCTTATTTTGGCGGAAGATACACGTACCAGTGGATACCTGTTGAAGCATTACGGGATTGATACCCGCATGCAATCCCATCATAAATTTAATGAACACCATCACGCAGCTCATCTGACAGAGCGGCTTAAAGGAGGAGAGACCATTGCATTGATTTCCGATGCAGGCACGCCGGCAATCTCCGACCCCGGTTTTTTACTGGTGAGAGAATGCATTCAGGCCGGGGTGGAGGTAGAGTGTCTCCCCGGGGCAACTGCTTTTGTTCCGGCATTGGTGGAAGCGGGACTACCCAATGATCGCTTTTGTTTTGAAGGTTTCCTCCCACCCAAAAAAGGACGGCAGACACGACTGAGGCTGCTTGCCGAGGAGAGCAGGACCATGGTTCTTTACGAATCTCCCTATCGCGTGGTAAAAACATTGACACAGCTGGCTGAGAAACTGGGTGATGAACGCCAGGCCTCGGTGTCGAGAGAGATCTCGAAGATGTTTGCTGAAACAGTGAGAGGAACCTTGCTTGAACTGGTGTCTCATTTTACAGAAAAAGAGCCCAGAGGTGAATTTGTAATCGTTGTGGCCGGAAAATGAAAAGAATAATCAAACTATTTTACAGACTAATTGTTTAATCAAAAGGTAAAAAGAATGTTATGAAGAAAGTAAGTATGATACTACTTGTCATGGGACTCGTTGTCTCATGTACAAACGTGAAGGAATCGAAGGAGTTCAAAGAGCTTCAGGCGCAACGTGATTCCCTGCTCATGCGTTCTGCCGGAGCAGAGTCGGAAGCGATGGAGATGATGGCTGTGATCAGTGAGGTGGAGTCCAACTTCGCGAAGATACGCGAGGCAGAGAAATATATCTCCACACAATCGACCCAGAGTGGTGAGATGAGTCAGGATACCAAAGATCGGGTGACTGAGAATTTCAGGATGATCAACGAGATTCTTCTACGCAACAAGCAACAGCTGGCTGAACTGAACAGGAAGCAGGGCGGCAGCAGCAAAGAGATCGTCTCTTTAAAGAATACGATCAGCAGACTGAACAATGAAATGAAGGAGAGCACCTCCCGTCTGGCAGAGTTGCAGATAGAGCTGGCACAGAAGGATGAGCAGATCGCCCAGCTCTCAAAAGATGTTACAGCGCTGGCAACGGAAGCAGAGCAGCAGTCGGCCACCATACAGCAGCAGGACAGAACGCTCAATACCGCCTATTATGTTTTCGGGAGTGCGAGCGAACTGAAAAATCAGAAGATCCTTTCAGGAGGCTTTCTGCAGCAGACGCGTGTAATGCAGGATACGTTCAACAAGGATTATTTCCTTCAGATTGATGTGCGCGATGTGACTGATATCCCTCTGTATGCACCGAAGGCAAAGCTGTGGTCAACACATCCCGAAGGCACCTATGAACTTGTGAAGGGTAGTGATGGGAACATTGTTTTTCATATTACTGATACACAACGTTTCTGGAGCCTGACAAAGTACCTGATTATTGAAGTGTTATAAACGGTGCAACTACAAAAATAATTATTTTTCCTATCGCGGGGTGATCACTGGTCACTCCGTGATTATTTATACCTATGGCTTACAAGAACCTGTTTATCGACCTCGACGATACACTGTGGGATATTCATCTCAACGGCAGAGAGTGTCTGGAAGAGATCTACCACGATTACGGCTATGAGCAATTCTATCCCTCCTTTGAGGATTACTACAATGTCTATATGCCGGTGAATCATCATCTTTGGGCATTGTATCGTCAGGGTGAGATCAAGAAAGAGGAGCTGATCGTGGAGCGTTTCCTGGCACCGGTAAGGTCCTTTGGGATCAATGACCCGGCCTATGCGAAGCGGCTGAGTGATGATTTTCTCGAGAGAACAACACGCAAGACAGGGTTGATTGAAGGTACGATGGCGCTGCTTGATTACCTCAAGCCACGATACCGGATGCATATTCTCTCCAACGGCTTCCGTGAGGTACAGTACAAGAAAATTGAAAATGCAGGTCTCAGGCCCTATTTCGACAAGATCATCCTGTCGGAGGATGCAGGCATCAACAAGCCACATGCCGGCATGTTTACCTATGCACTTAAAAACAGTAACTCCCGACGAGACCAGACAATCATGATTGGCGACAGTTGGGAAGCCGATATTGTGGGGGCATATCAGAGCCGTATCGCTCAGATCTGGTTCAACCCCAAACGGGAGATGGCAGATGGTTTTGAACCAACCTTTACGGTGCAGACGCTGGAGGAGATTAAACAGATCCTATAGATTCATCCCGGTTATCTATCGGTGCAGGACCTGAACAGCACTGCTTTACCACGCTACCGACGCTCTTCTCAGCGGCATTGTCATACATCTCGGACCGCCCCCTCCGCGCGGCAACTCCGACCCTTCAATCGTGATCACACACTTGTCGGCCGATTTGAGATCATATTTTCTGTTGATGATATCGTAGGAGGTAACCACCTCGAAGCCATGTTTGTTGAGTTCCTCGAGCGTGTGTATATTGCGGGCATAAGAGAGTACCTTCCCAGGTGCAATAGCCAGGAAGTTGGCACCACTGTGCCACTGCTCACGCTCCTGATCCCAGTCATCCGCCTTCCCGCCACATACCACCGGCTCCAGGTCGAGACCCAGTTTACGCAGCAGTGTCAGTATGCCACTGGCAGATGAGATCCGGGTCACCTTCCCGTTTTCAATCTGCATATGTACTGTCTGGTAGGGTGAGCTGCCCATGATGAGCGGTTTGTAAACCATCGCCTTGTCACTGTCAAGAAGCGTGAAGACCATGTCGAGGTGTATGAACGACTCGGGCGATTCGGGCAGCTGTTGCACAATCACATGTTTCTTACCCGTACTGTTTCTGCAAAACTCCTGCACCAGCAGGTCAATCCCTTGTGTGGTTGTTCTTGTTCCGTTGCCAATAAGCAGAATGTCCTCTCTTAACACCAACAGATCGCCTCCTTCCACCTTCACCGCCGGGTTGTTCTGCGACAGATCATAAGTGTTAAGTACAATGCCGTTGAAAAAGAGATTGCTTTTATAGATGGCATCCATAATCATTGATTCACGCATGCGAACGTCATTGGCCATCTTACACACCAGGGCTTTGTTCCCAATGATCGCGGAGGAGTCTCGTGTGAAATAGAAGTTATAGAGTGGTTTCAGTGCATAATACTCCTCCCTCAGATAGTCGGTGAGCGTATTAATCTGAATGGGGAGGCCCTCAATCAGGATCTGTGATAACACCTTTGCGGGCAGATCCAAAAGATGATCGATATAACCGCGTACCTGTTCCTTCACGCAGATATTGCGGATGAGCTGCTCCTTCAGCTCCTCCCTCTGCAGCAGTTCTGTCAATAGATCGGATACTTCATATACCTGTGTGGTTTGTTGCAACACACCTTTCAACTGATCATACTCCTTCCGGGCGATGGATAAGTTGAGGATGTCACTGTATAATGCTCTCTGCGCATGGCGGGGAGTCATATTCTCTACTTCTGCTCCCGGATAGTGTATCAGTACTGCTTCCAGTGTGCCGATTTCCGACTGGACCTGTAAGGTACATTTGTTGCTTTCTAACATAACAGCATGGTTTTGAAGACAAAAATAAAGAAATTAAAAGGATTGTCGGCTCTTTATAGTAATAACATCCCCTTTTTTTATGTTTGTAGTGTTTTTTTTTCTATTTTTGATAAATATATATTTAACTGCATACCAAAAGAGTAATTTGGATTGTTTGCTGCCATTGCATGAAAACATCCACCTCGATGAATGTTTATAGGAGGGACATAAGTAATAATGGGGCAAATCACTTTAAAAGATATTGCAAAAGCGCTGAACTTATCACCATCAACGGTGTCACGCGCAATGAAAAACCATCCGGCTATCAGCGCAGGAACACGGAAGCTTGTGCGCGCCTATGCGGAAGAGCATAAATATAAACCCAATACGCTGGCCATGCAGCTGCGCACGAACAGGAACAATACCATCGGTGTGATTGTGCCGGAGATCGTGCATTATTTCTTCTCAACCGTCCTCTCCGGTATTCAACACGAGGCAGAGCGTGAGGGTTATAATTTACTTTTCTGTCATTCCAATGAAGATTACGATCGCGAGGTGAGGAGTGTGGAGACCCTTCTTGATGCACGGGTATGCGGTATTCTCGCCTCTCAATCGAAAAGTACCGATAAGTATGCACATTTTCAGGAGATCATCGACAATGATGTACATCTTGTATTCTTTGATCGTATCTGTACCGGTATCAATACCGACAAGGTGGTGGTGGATGATTATCTCGGAGCTTTCAATGCGGTGGAGTATCTCATCGACACTGGTTGCAGGAGAATTGCTTTTCTGGGCTCCACTGCTGCAATGCCTATCGCCAATAACCGTCGTATGGGTTATGAAGATGCATTGCGTAAACATAAGCTCCCCATCGTGAAGGAGATGAGCAGGATCTGTGATACGATAGAACTGGCCAGAGAGGTGATACCCGAAATGCTGCTGAACGAGCCTGCACCTGATGCATTCTTCTGTATCAATGACGAGGTGGCAGCCTATTGCATACAGATAGCCAAGACGGCGGGGTTTAAGATTCCCGATGATATCTCGGTATGTGGCTTCACCAACAGCTATATTACCGAGGTCACCGAGCCTACACTCACCACCGTCGATCAGCATGGCTTTGAGATGGGTCAGGTGGCAGCACGGTTGCTCATCAACCGCATTGAAGGCAAAGAGACGAAAAAGGGTGTGGTCAGTCGCCTGATAAAGACAGACCTGGTATTGAAGAATTCAACACGTTAAGGATGCTGTCCTGACACTCTTTTCTTTCCGATAAGGGGCATGCTCTTTAACCGGAACCAACGCAACAGCTGTAAGGGAGAGAGATCCATGCACTCGATTGCACGAAAATATGATATTCTTTAACAAATAAGATAGTTTTTTGATTTAGAAAGGATTGTATATTTG
>CAYUQE010000099.1:0-7501 GCA_964446805.1 uncultured Proteiniphilum sp.
GTCGTAATCCGTCACATCATGCTTCCCGCCTCTCAGATGATAACCGATGTCGCCCATAATAGGTTTATGTTGTTCCGGCATCTTATCAGTGTCAATCGCTTCCAGGCCATACAACCTGTATGCCGGACCTGCATGGTAGGCTGATAGAAACTCTCCTTCGGGATCGGCCCACAGATCTTCTTGCGCACTGGCCACGTACACCTTACGTGGTGCTATCAGGGCGAGGAGCTGATGTTGATCTACGGGCAACAATTCTTCCTTGTTGTTATATTGACGGAAATTCTCACAGAACCAATGAGGAAAAGCATTGTTGATGATTTCTGTGGTCTCCCCGAATTTTCTTCTGAAAAGTGCAGCACCACCACAACCGGAATTATTGGAGATGACAATATGGAAACGTTGATCCTGAGCAGCTGCCCAAAGAGCAGCCTTTCCGAGACGTGAGTGACCCATGAGTGCTATTTTGTCTGTATCTATCTGTTGCTGTGTTTCTAGAAAATCAACAATCCGGCTTGACCCCCAGGCCCAGGCTCCGATAGCCTGCCACTCTCCGGGAGTCGTTTTGCCTGAATCATATCCCCGAAAAAGGGAGATCACACTGTGATCTTTTAATTCCGGATTATCGGGGTAGATATCATGATAGCACATTGTTGCCACAGCATATCCCCTGTCGATGATCTTTTCGTAGCTCCACCGGCTCGATTGATTTCCTCTTTTCCAATCCGGGTGATCCGGTTCTTTCAAAAGGTGGAGTGCGGGAGAATAAAAAATTGTTGAGTCTGTGATAGTGCTGTGGTTTCCCTTAAAATTATATCCTATAAACACGGGAACTTTACTTTTTGGCTTATTCGGTATATAAAGTAACAGGATGGCTTCTGTTTTTTTTGTTCCGTTCGAAAATGTAAACCTTACCTGTTTGCCGGTAGCTTTGCCACCCAGTGCTTCAGTGTCTTCAGTTAATACCTTATAAGTGACATCAATGTTCTCTGCAGGAGTGCGACCGTAAATTTGCGAAGCAAATAAATTCAACAGTTTAGGTCTTCGTTGTTTCTCCCACTGTTCTGCTGTTGTTACCATCACGCCGTTTTTACACTTTAAAAGTTCAGGTAGGAGATATGCAGAAACTTTCGATTCATCGTAATTTACGGTCTGCTGAGCGTTTACCAATGAGGCGAATAACCACATCATCAACCCTGTGAATTTTATTATTCTTTTAGTTGTGATCATCATATCTGTTTTATAAAAGTTGAAAAAGGTTGGCTTTTTTATTGAGACCAGGGTGAAAAGTAATAAGATTCATCGCCTGTTTTCACTGGTTTTGAAAATCTCTCCTGGGTTGTCAATACAAAATAAACGAAAAAGTTCGAATAAAAAAAAGAATGTTTCCTACTGCATAACAATGATTATGCTGATAGGCATTATTCAAAACAGAGATCCTCCGTGCTTAATTTTGTCCTTCAATAAAAAGGATATATCTTTACCTTGTTGAGACGATTTGACAAAAGGAAATTATCGTATGAAAAAATTGGTGATTGTGGGCTGTGGGTATCTGGCTGATATTGTAGTCAATGCTCTGTTACAGGGATTGTTGCCTGACTATGAATTAGTGGGAGTCTATGCACGTACAGTCACGAAAGCAGACCTTCTTGCTGCTAAAATGGAGGAGAAGGGGAGAAGATGCATTGCATGCTACTCCCTTGAGGAACTGCTTGCGCTCAAACCAGACTACCTGGTGGAGGCTGCCTCACCCATGGCGATGAAGGAGCTGGCACTGCCTGCTTTAAGGAACGGCACATCGATTGTAACATTGTCCATAGGGGCATTGGCAGATAAGGCTTTCTACAATGAAGTGAGTGATACGGCAACAAGATATGGCTCACGTGTGTATATCGCTTCAGGTGCCACGGGTGGTTTCGATGTGCTCCGTACCGCTACCCTGATGGGCAATGCCACCGCCAGCTTTTACAATGAGAAGGGCGTGGCTGCTTTGCGGCAATCACCACTATACACACCCGATATGGAGAGGGTTAACAGGGTCGTTTTTTCCGGCACCGCCCACGAGGCAATAGAGCGCTACCCCACCGGGTTGAATGTGGCCGTGGCGGCATCGCTGGCCACTGTGGGCCCTGAGCACTTACAGGTGACCATGGAGTCGACACCGCAGTTTACGGGCGACAGACAAAGGGTAGAAATAAAGAATGAGCAGGTGTATGCAGTGGTGGATGTATTCAGTGCCACTGCTGAGATAGCAGGTTGGTCGGTGGTGAGCACCTTGCAAAACATTGTTTCTCCTATTGTGTTTTAATTGAGGTGTAATCTGATAGGTTCTGTAACACCTTCTCACTTAACCGGTCGAAAGCCTGACGGGTACGTCCGGTGGAGACCTCCATGCAGCGTACATTAGGATGGTTGAGCAACTGTTCACCCCCCAGCGCTCCCACCGTATCACAAAAACAGAGATTGTTGCCTTCGAGCCATTTTGAAAAGGGTTGTTCATCCCATGCAGGCGAAAGGCCGGTATTGAAAAGTATCTTTTTATTCCCCAACTTCTCCAGTTGCGGTGCATGCAGTAACACGGTATTTCGGTTGAGACAGCAACAGATCACTTCATTCTGTTCCAGCAGCTCCTCCAACTGGAGAAATCGATATCCCTTTGCCCTGGCTTCTGCCTTCTCGCTGCGCGCAAAATAGGATATCTCCGCTCCGAAAAAGCGGAGTGCATCGGCGATCATACCACCCGACTTGCCCAACCCGACGATGCCGGCTTTAAGGCCGGTGATCTCACGTGCCATACCATCCCACGATGGCTGGTCGAACCCGTGAAGGCAGCGCACCAGCTCACTGATCACATATTCCACAACCCCTTCATCCCCGTAATCGCGTATGCCCGTCACAGTGATGCCTCTGCTATGGGCGTAATGAATATCAACGTTGGCACTTTCGGGTGAATAGAGTGAGTTGCACATGCCGATGTATCTTACGTTTGGGCATTGCTCCAGAGTCTCCTTGCCAAGGTGGGAGGTGAAGCTCAGTAACACCCCATCGGCATCGCCGATACGTGCTGCCATCTCATGGTGATCTTTGGGAATATCAGGGTAGAGAATCACCTCGTGGGCAAACGCATTCAGTTTTTTTTCTGCCGAGGGAATTAAACTGACCGGTTCTATCGCTACCAGTTTGTGAAACATCTGAATCGAGTTTTAGGTATGATTAAATTCACTGTGGGTAGTGCAAATATAGGTTTTTTTCAGCTTACTGCCAAAAGAAGTCCCCTCCGGAGACTTATTCAGACTTCCGGAGAGAACCCTCTTTAAGCTTTAGAATTGATTGCTAATGCCTCCCGACAGCCAGAATCCCGGCTGTGGGATATTACCGAAATCGACATGGTTGGTGTTGAAGAGGTTGTTGGCATGCATGAATATGTTCACGTTGTTCAACATGTAACTTGCTTTCACGTCCAGCAGTGAGAAGGGGGTGTAGTTGACTCTCTCCCCCGGCTTCAAATCAACGTAGTGAATATAGGTGCCGTTTCTCTCCTGCCAGCGGAAATGCCACGACAGGGTGAGCTGCTTCATTACCTTGTGATGCAGGCTGGCAGTGAACTTATGCCGGAGGTGATTCAGTGCATAGTTCGAGATCAGCTCATTCTCTTCCTTGTCCTGTTGCAGGTACATATACCCCATGGATAGAGACTCTAATGGTTGAGCCACCCCTAACCACTCACTCAGGTTCAACCCCATGCCTGCCTCGAATCCTCTCTTGTTGAGATGTGTATGATTTCTCGATTCCCACAATGCATCAGGGGATGATTTTACCCAGTCGATCATATTCCTGCCCTTCATGTAGAAGGCAGCGATAGTGCCCCTCACCACAGGATGGGTGAATTTGGCCCCCACCTCTAATGCCTCTGATTGCTCGGCTTCAAGGCTGATGTTGCCGGTATGGGTGGCAGTGGTATAGTAGAGGTCGGTAAAGGTAGGCATGCGGGTAGCTTTATTCCACGATGCGTAGAGTGAGAGTGCTTCAGTGGCTCTCATCGAAGCGTTCAGGGCAGGATAGAAATGCATTCTCGTGGATACCGACGGGTTGTGATGGAGCAATCCTCCAAGGGAGAAGGTGTATCGGTGGAGAACAAAATTATGCTCGGCAAACAAACTGATGTTGGTACGGTTGTCCGATTTAGTGTATTTCCCGATCGCCTCCTCCATCGGCAAGCCCAGCACGTTGCTCACGATCCCTTCGTTACGGAACTCACCGCCAAAGCTGGTAATCCCCCAGAGTGAGGCATACTGCATGTTGAGGTTCATCCCCCACAGGTCACTCCGGTGATAGTTGTGATTGGTGTACCACCCCGGCACTGTGGGTGAGCCTTCGCGGAAAAGCTGGAACTCATCATAATGGCGACTCCAGTAGATATGGGGAATCAGTTTCAGCTTTCCGCTAGTCTCACCTCTTACCGACAGCAGGAGTGCTCTCGTGTGGTCGAACTGATCGGGATAGGCGGCGGAGTAGAAGGTGTTCGCACCATATGCCTTATCGTTCACCCCGGCCTGAATATCGATCGATGAACCGTCGATAACAAAACGACTTTGCCAGAGAAGATTCAGTAGGTTGTAATCACTGTTACGGATATATCCGTCCGACCGCTTGTATCCTGCCGAGAGGGTGTGTAGCGAGGCATCCGCTTTGTAGGCACCACGCATATCCGCTCCGAAGAGCCCATGCATGCCCCCTTCCAGCTTCGCGAAAGCATTCGATCTCTTATCTTTTTTTGTGATGATATTGACTCCCCCCGAGAAAGCGCTTGCACCATATACCAGCGATGAGGGGCCCTGCACGATCTCGATCCGATCGATATCGGAGAGGTTGACAGGGATGTCGAAACTGTAGTGTCCTGTGTGAGGGCTGGTGAGGTTTACACCATTGAGAAGGATGGCTGTCTGATCGAATGATCCGCCACGAAGGGAGATGTCCGCCTGTACGCCGTGCGGTCCGCGTTGCAGTATGTCGGCACCTGCCACATAATTCAGAAGCTCTTCAATACTGCGGACGGGCGCCCGCTCAATATCCCGTTTGGTTACGACTGTCACCAGCTTTGCTGCCAAATTCAGCGGTAGTTCCACCCTGGAGGCGGTAACCACCACCTCATCCAGCTCTTTCAAAGGGATGGTGTCGGTGGATGTAAGGGTAAGCAGCCGTTCTACCGATGTTGCCGTGGCCGTATGAGCGCTCATCAATGTGCAACCAGACAGCACACCGATGGTGACTGCCTTGTGCATGCTGTTGAAGATGCTATACGACTTGCGGGCGAATCGTCTGAAACGATATCCACTTATCCTGCATGACTCTTTTCTTTGCATCTATTAATTATTAGTGAGCTGCAAAAATAGGGTTCTTTCTTGACAATGGAAAGGATTGTTGGTTTTTTTTCGTTCACTCCTCAAAAAAAGAGAAATGGACATTTCCATATTTCCGCTCTTCCTGAAAGCACGGGAGAGTAGAGAAATCATGCTTTTTTGAATGCTCCAGGATGAAGATACCACCTGGTTTCAACAACTTCCTCTCGAAGATGATGCCGGGAATTGTCTCAATCTCCTTCATATCGTAAGGAGGATCTGCATAGATCAGGTCGAACTGTTGATGGCACAACTTAAGAAATTTAAAAACATCACCCTTCAGGGGAAGGAGCTCCACAGCTCCCAGTGTCTCTTTTGCCATGCAGATAAAACGCCAGTGCAGGTTGTTCATCTCAATGCATACCACGCGGGGACAACCCCGTGAAACCATTTCCAGTGCGATGCTTCCTGTACCTGAAAATAGATCGAGTGCTTCAATCTCCTCCCAGTCGACTCGGTTGTGGAGCACATTGAATAGACCCTCTCTCGCGAAGTCAGTTGTCGGCCGCGCTTTTAGATTGGGCGGTACCTGAATCCTCCGTGATCTGTATTTTCCGCTTATTATACGCATAGTGCTGCAAGCATATCGGTGGGAAGTCTCCTTTGCTGATCTTCAGTCAGCACTACAGCCGGATTGAATGACACTACTTCCACATGGTGAACCAGTTTCTTCAGGATATCAATCACTGTCTTATTCGCGTCGATATCTCCCGAGAGATAGAGCCTGTCAGTGGTCTGGTCGAACTCCTGTTTCTCCCACACACTCGCGATGTAGTAGGTGGTGTCGGGAGGGTTCATCCCTGAGAAGGTGTTGACCGAGAGAAGCCCCTTCTCTGAAAAACAGATGATGGTCACACTCCTGTCATGGAAATCAACAAAACAGCTGTTGCAACCCTCTTTCCTCTGATAGCCTTCAAAGAGGTGAAGCAATGAAGAGGTATGGTGGTGAAAGGAGGGACTCCACAGATTGCGCGACAGGAACGAATGCACCTCCTCATCCAGATTATACACCACATGATAGGTCCCCCCCGGTGATGCATCACTCAACACATTTCCTTTCTCCTGATGAAAATTAAACCGGAACAGCTCATTCACTGCTCCCCTGGCAAAATATTTTGCAGGCACAAGGGTGTAACAACGGGAGACAACCGTTACGTAACAATGGTTGAATGGCTGGCTGAAGAAACCATGATCAAAGATCAGTTTTTTGATGTGATCGATGTAGGATAATTTATTCCCTACTGTGGTACCCTGATAATGAAATATGGAAGGATCCACAGCTGAATGTATGGAAAAAGAAAATCCATCCGGCGTTAGCCGAATGGATAAGTTATATTCTTCAGAATGAGCTAAATCAATATTTTCCGGTAGAAACATGTTGATGGTTTAAAACCAGTTATTCCCAGTTTCCGGAATTATTATTGGCTACTTCAAGTGAGCCAACCTGCATACCGGGATATTTATCGCCGGGACGGTCAAGCACTTCCTGTATCTTCTGATTCAGCAGTTTCTGGTCGAGGTCACCCAAATAAACAGAGTAGGGTGCTTTTGCTTCAAATACCTGGATTGGATATCCTGAAGCCGTGATCAGTGAGTCAACTCCCATCTCGAACTCAGCGCCTTGTCCGTAAGGTACATATCTCAATGAGTCGATGCTGAAGTTGGCACGGTTTGGATACAATACTGCTACTGTGGGTGAGAAGATAGAGTCCCTCACCAGCTGAGGTGCGTTTTTTGCAGCATCCCACAATCCGGCTGCCTTGATAGCTGCCTCGTTGCCGCTACGGATTATCTGCATCGCCTTTTGTTCAGTCATGCCTGCTTCCAGCTGCTCTTCGGTGAGATCGCCTGATTTTACGAGCGTAGCGATCTTGCCTTTTCCCACAAAATTGGTCAATGTGTCAAAACTGGCTGTGTAGCTGCCGGTTTGAGCACGTAAGGCAACCTGTGCAGTGCGGATGTCAACTAAACGCTGAATAACGGCCTTATCCCGTTTTGCAACCTCGGCGTTGAAACTCTCTGTACCCTGGATGCTTTTCCAACTCACATAGGCTAAAAGAACAATGGCTAATGCTAAAAGCACTCTCATTACAACTTTCATGTAC
>CAYUQE010000100.1:0-7414 GCA_964446805.1 uncultured Proteiniphilum sp.
GTAGCTGTTCAACCAGTGTGATGAGGAGATACCATTGGGTATATACCTCGAGGTAGAGGTTGTCCCTGGCATCGGTGAATCGTGCATACGCCATCCGGGCCATGTGGGTGGCTTCGCTCTGCGCGGCCTTCCTGGTACCAAACCAGGGAAACATCTGCATGAGAGTGAAGTCGGCTATCTGCCGCCCGCCCACAATGTCCATCGGCTTGAGGAAAAAGCCGATGTCCAGTTGGGGGTCGGACCAGGCGCCCGCCTGTGGCACCTTTTCCAGTGATACCTTATAGTTCAGGAATACGGCATTCAGCTCCGGGTTATTCCTCGCCGCTGTTTCCAGGTAACGGTCCAGCGAATCGGTCTCCTGTGCCGAGAGGGATATCGTGCTCAAAGCTGAGACCACGATAGCGATCAGTAACTGTTTTATATTGTGTTGCATAATCTTTTAATTTTTAGTTTTTAATATGTTCCGATTTCCTGATGGCCCACTCTCTCCAGATGCATTGCAATACAGGGACAATGAAGATGGTCATCGTCTGGATCAGCATGCCCCCGAAGGTGGGGATCGACATGGGCACCATGATGTCGGAGCCTCTCCCGGTGGAGGTGAGAATAGGCAACAGTGCGATGAGCGTGACCGAGGTGGTCATGGCAGCCGGCCGCACACGGCGTAATCCGGCAAAAACCACCGCCTCCCTTATCTCTGCCTTTGTCTGTGGGTTGCGCTCCAGAAATGTATCGTGAATGAACGACCCCATCAGCACACCATCACTGGTAGAGATGCCGAAAAGGGCAATAAAGCCCACCCACACCGCGATGCTCAGGTTAATGGGATGAATCTGAAACACCTCACGCAGGTTGACATCACCAATGTTGACATTCAAAAACCAGGGTTGGCCGTAAAGCCACAACAATATGAAACCGCCCGCGAAGGCCACAAACACGCCGGAGAAATGAATGAAGGCCGCGGTGAACGATTTAAACTGAAAATGAAGGATCAGGATGATCAGGATTAGACACACCGGAATAAGGAAGGAGAGCCGTTTAGCGGCCCGTGCCTGCTGCTCGTAATTGCCGGCGAACTGATATGAAACACCTTTCGGCAGGTGCAGCTCACCAGCGGCACTCTTCTCGCGAAGCACCTTTTGCGCTTCCTGCACCACATCCACCTCGGCCTTGCCGGCCACCTTGTCGAAGATCACATATCCAATGAGGAAGGTATTTTCGCTTTGGATCATCTGCGCTCCACGGGTATAGGTAATATCGGCCACGTCACCCAGCGGTATCTGTGCACCGGTAGCAGTGGGTACAATGATTCGCGCCAGCTCGTCGGGATTTTCCCGCAGCTCACGGGGATAGCGCAACCTTACGGGGAAGCGTTCACGTCCTTCCACGGTGCTGGTCAGGGACATGCCGCCCACAGCCGCACCGATCACATCCTGCAGGTCGGCCACGGTGATGCCGTAGCGGGCCATATGTTGTCTGTTGAGGTTGATTTCGATGTAGGGAGCACCCACGGCCCGGTCATAAAAGACGGTGGAGGGAAGCACCGAGGGTACCTCTTTCAACGCTGCTTCGAGAGCCTTCCCTCCCTGCTCGATCGACTCCAGGTCCGGTCCCGTAACCTTCACACCCATGGGAGCACGCATGCCGGTGGACAACATCACCGTCCTAGCTTCGATGGGTTGCAGTTTCGGTGCCGAGGTGAGCCCCGGGATATGGGACACGTTGATAATCTCCTTCCAGATGTCATCCTCATTCCTTATTTCCGGACGCCACTGCCTGAAATATTCACCGCCCCTGTCCGGCAGGAGACTATCGCCCGGTATCAGCCTGAAGCCGTCTTTGGGGTTATAGGTGGATTGATCAATCAAGACAAAGGCGCCATCGCGGTTCACCTTGAAGCGCTGGCGATGGCCATTCTGGTCGACAATATACTCGGTGCGATAATTGATCGTATTCTCGAACATCTGTGTCGGCGCCGGGTCGAGCGCCGAGTTGACCCGTCCCCATTTACCTACGGTCGTTGCTACCTCGGGGATATTGCTGATGCGTTTATCCAGTGTTTCAATGTACTGCAGGTTCTGTTCAATGCCGGTGTGAGGCATGCTGGTAGGCATCAGCAGGAAAGAACCTTCATTCAGGCTGGGCATGAATTCTTCTCCGATGCCGGGGAAAGTGCGGCTGGCAGCCTGCCATGCATCGGTCTGCGGGAACGACTTCCAGCCTACGGCCTCCATGCCTCTGGGCACAAAACCAAACAATTTATCGAACCCTATCCAGATGGTGACACCAAGAAGCAGGGTGAGTGCGGGGATGGTCATAAACTTCCAGCGATTGTCCAGACACCAGCGGATCAGCCACTCATAATTGGATATCAGCGTCTCAAAAAATGCGAGTATCAGCGCAATACTGACGATCACGACAATGAAGTTCACGAGAAAGCCGCTGTGAGGGCCTACGGGCATCCACTCGGATGTGAGCAGGTAGAGGGCAGCCAGCACGGCGATGGCGGCACTGATATAAGTGGATGTCTTGGGGTTTTTCCACCTGCGGGCAAGCAGATTGCTGAACCCGAGCAGAGGGATGAAGAGCACCAGGAATGTGCCCGAGAAGGCGAACCAGACGATGCCGCCCACAATAAGCAGGATGTTGCCGATCCTTTTCACTTTCTTTGATGAAACAGTGATGGAAAAGAGATAGTAGGCCAGTGTGGGTACCACGGTCATCCCTAGCACGAGGGCGCTCACTAGGGTGATGGTCTTTGTATAGGCGAGCGGTTTGAAGAGTTTACCTTCCTGTGCCTCCAGAAAGAAGACGGGAATGAAGCTGACAATAGTGGTAAGCATGGCCACGATGGTGGGTACCGACACCTCACTGACACCCCTGTAGATCAGTTCAACAAAAGCTTGTCCTTTCGTGATCCCTTTGTTTTGAGGCTTCTCCATATGTTGGATGATGTTCTCCACGAATACCACGCCGATGTCCACCATCACGCCCACGGCAATGGCAATGCCGGAGAGGGCCACAATGTTGGCATCGATCTGCAGGAGGCGCATGACAATGAAAGTAAGCAACACTGTCAAGGGCAATAAGCCCGAGACGATGAGGGATGCTTTGAGGCTGAACAGGATGACGATGATCACGATGACACTGATCAGTATCTCATGCGAGAGGTCCTCCTGGAGGGTGCCAATGGTCTCCTGTATCAGTCCGGAGCGATCATAGAAGGGCACCACGGTCACCTTGCTTATGGTACCGTCGGCCAGTCTCTTTTGCGGCAGGCCCGCCTCCATCTCTGCAATCTTTGCCTTCACGTTGTTGATCACATGGAGCGGGTTGGAACC
Organism: uncultured Proteiniphilum sp.; assembly: GCA_964446805.1. Taxonomy (GTDB): domain Bacteria; phylum Bacteroidota; class Bacteroidia; order Bacteroidales; family Dysgonomonadaceae; genus Proteiniphilum. The sequence continues at coordinate 3,342 of CAYUQE010000100.1, forward strand.
ATAACGGGCTACCACCACTCCCCCCACCGCTTCCACCCCCTCCTTGTCGAGGCCTCCGCGTCGTGTGGCAGGGCCAAGGGTGACAAAAGCCACATCTTTGATTTTGAGCGGCACACCATCGCGAACAGTCACCACCGCCTCTTCCAGATCGGCCACCTGCTTTATGTATCCTAACCCGCGTACGAGGTACTCCACCTTGTTGATCTCGACCGTCTCGGCACCTATATCGAGGTTGCTCTTCTGCACGGCATTCATCACATCCATGATGGTGATACGGTAGGCCCGCAGTGCGTCAGGATTCACTTCCACCTGGTACTCCTTCACAAAGCCACCTACAGAGGCTACTTCAGCCACACCCTCGGCCGAGGAGAGGGTGTACCTGACCTGAAAATCCTGTAATGACCGCAGCTCGTCGGGATCCCATCCACCCGCAGGCTCACCCGTTTCGGGGTTCCGTCCTTCGAGGGTGTACCAAAAGATCTGTCCCAGGGCAGTAGCGTCGGGGCCGAGAGAGGGTTGTACGTCGGCGGGTAGCGTGCCGGGAGGGAGGGAGTTCAGTTTTTCCAGGATACGGGAGCGGCTCCAGTAGAATTCGGTCTTTTCATCAAAGATGATGTAGATAAACGACATGCCGAACATGGAAGTGCTGCGGATGGTTTTCACACCGGGAATACCCAGCAGCGATGTAGTCAGCGGATAGGTGATCTGCTCCTGTATATCTTTGGGTGAGCGGCCCATCCATTCAGTGGCAACGATCTGCTGGTTGTCGCCCAAATCGGGGATAGCGTCCACCGGTACGGGATCACGCGGCATCAGGCCATGCCAGTTAAACGGAGCCGTGGATATGCCCCATATAATGATGACGATGAGTAACATTATAGTTATCATCCTGTTATTCAAGAAATAGTGAATGATTCTGTTTAACATGAGCGAATGATTTGATGTTGAATATAGCCGGAGAGTAGTCATCCCCACAACGATGATTGTGAGGAGAGGTTAAGATGGGTTGGTTGCTCTCACAACCCTACAACATCAAATACGTAAGATGCAGATGAACGTGAGCAGGTCGGTAGTGATCCTGCTAAGCCCTTCAGGTGGAAACAGCCGTGTGACGGCAAGGGCATTATCGGGTATGGCCGGGTGCAGCAGTGAGTGGATCACCGCCCATGTGGCACCGTTTAATTGAGTTAAGTTGTAGGATAAGTGTTGCTCCGCATCACGACTGAACGCGTCGGTGGAGATCTCTATGGTCCGGAATTCGCAGCAATCCTCATGATAAGCACTGATATCGGCCGAGGAACCCTGTCGGGTTTTATCCTCTTCGGGGGTGGCAGATCCGCTGGCCTTCATCGGTTCACCGCAGCAGGCGTCAGCCTCAACAAAGAGGCCTACCGAAGCAAGGGTATCCATACAAAGATGCAGCGACAATACCGGCCGTATGACGGTCAGCAGCATGATTGCAGCGAGGAGTATGGCAGTACCTTTTTTCATACGATTCGATCCCGATAAAACAGAAATGCAAATGTAAACATCTCCACACAAATTGATCGCTCCATGCGCATTGAATGTGGAAAATTATTGATAATTAACAAAATCGACGGACTGCCAGCCTGGAAAAAGAGAGTCAATTTAGTGAATAATCATAAAAGTTGCATTTTCATCTTGAATGTTGGAGAAAAGCGTCAGGTTAAGAACGTCCGTTTCCCTGATAGGTGCGGTACCGCCCCAAACAGGAAAACAGACTTGGAAATTAAATTAAAATGGTATACTTTTGAATTGAAATAATGGTATACCTTTGGGGTGAAATAAACGCAGGAAATGAAGGTTCTGGGAATAGAGGTGGAGATTTCCGAGTTTATTCCGGCCATTCAGTGGGATGGTTCTGAAAATTTCATCGTACCTCTGTTTAATAATCTTTGTATCATAAATATTTTAATCGTATGAAACACTTTATTGTATCGCTGTTGGTTGTGGCACTTTTTCATGGAGGTGCGGTCGCACAAAAGCGTTATTCACTGGTTTCCCCCGATGGGAGACTAAACACTGAGGTTACGGTGGGAAAACAGATTGAATATGCCGTTTCTCACGAAGGGGATCAACTGCTGGTGAGCTCTCCGCTGTCGATGCAACTGGCCGATGGCACGCTGCTTGGTGTGGATGCCAGGATATCGGGGGCAAAGTCGAAGTCCGTCAACAGCGAGATACAAACAGTCAACTACAAGAAAAATGTAGTTGCCGACCAGTACAATGAACTTGATATTCGGTTTAAAGGAAACTATCGATTGGTTTTCCGGGCCTACAACGAGGGGGTGGCGTATCGGTTTGTGACCGACATGAAGAATCCTTTTGTCGTTACATCGGAACAAGTGCAGTATAATTTCCCGGGAAGTCCGAAGGTGTATGTTCCTTACGTGAACAACCAGAACGGGGCAAAAGATACTTTCACAAAGCAGTTCTACAACTCATTTGAAAATACCTATCAGCACATCAATTTAACGGATTGGGAGACCGGGAGACTGGCATTTTTGCCGCTGGTGGTCGAGGGTCCCTCTGGAAAAAAGATCTGCATCACCGAGGCTGATCTGCTGAATTATCCGGGCCTCTACCTTTCGAATCAAAACAATGCAAACAGCCTGACCGGGGTGATTGCGCCCTACCCCAAAGAGATTAAGCAGGGGGGGCACAACAACCTGCAGGGCGAAGTGCAGTCGAGCGAATCGTTTATTGCCAAATGCGAGGGGCAAACAGCGTTTCCGTGGCGGGTGATCATTGTTTCAGAAAAGGATTACGAGCTGGCCAACAACGACATGGTTTACAAGCTGGCATCACCCAACCGCCTTTCGGATGTCTCCTGGATCAAGCCGGGGAAGGTGGCATGGGACTGGTGGAACGACTGGAACCTGTATGGCGTGGACTTTAAGACCGGCATCAACAACGAGACTTACAAGTATTATATCGACTTTGCATCGGATCACGGCATTGAATATGTGATTCTGGACGAGGGATGGGCCGTAAACAGAGAAGCTGATCTGATGAAGGTGATCCCTGAAATTGACCTTCCCATGTTGACGGAATATGCCAGCAGTAAAAATGTGGGATTGATCCTCTGGGCGGGCTACTGGGCACTGAACCGCGACATAGAGGGCATCTGCAAGCACTATGCCGATATGGGCATAAAGGGTTTCAAGGTTGATTTCATGGACAGGGACGATCAGCCGATGGTCGATTTTCATCGAAGGACGGCGGAGATTGCGGCCAACTATCAGCTGTTGATCGATTATCACGGGTCGTATAAACCTACCGGTTTGCACAAAACCTATCCCAACGTCATCAATTTTGAGGGGGTACACGGGCTGGAGCAGATGAAATGGTCTCCCGCCAATGTGGATCAGGTGACCTACGATGTCACCATCCCCTTTATCAGAATGGTGGCCGGTCCCCTCGACTATACGCAGGGAGCCATGCGAAATGCGACAAAAAATAATTATCGCCCGGTCAATTCAGAGGCCATGAGTCAGGGAACGCGTTGCCACCAGTTGGCGCAGTACGTGATCTTTGAATCACCGCTGAACATGCTTTGCGACTCCCCCTCCAACTATCTTTCCGAGCCGGAGTGTACGGCGTTTATCGCCGAGATACCCACCACCTGGGACGAGACGGTGGCAATGAATGGCGAGATTGCCAAATACGTGACCCTTGCTCGCCGCAAGGGGGATGTGTGGTACGTGGGTTCCATGACCAACTGGGATGCAAGAAGCATGGAGCTGGACCTGTCGTTCCTGGGAGAAGGCAGATATACGGCAGAGCTCTTTAAGGATGGTATAAACGCCCACCGTGTGGCCAAAGATTACAGGAAAGAAATAATCGATATACCTGCCAACCGGAAGCTTGCCGTCAATTTGGCACCCGGCGGAGGGCTTGCGTTGAAGATTACAATGAAAAAATAATTTCCTTGATGAAAAAGTTGCTTGTTATCATGCTCTCAATTCATTTTGTGGGCGTCTTGACTGCCACCTGGCCCGTTCGTATGAATGATCATCTTAAACTGCGTGGATGCGCTGAAAGGTCTGCCT
>CAYUQE010000101.1:0-7213 GCA_964446805.1 uncultured Proteiniphilum sp.
TTTAGACGATCTGAGTGAGATCAGGAGGATCATGAGCCGTTCCTCCCGGTTCATCTCCCTGAGTGGCCTTTCCGGTGTATCCACCGGCTTCATCGCATTGGCAGGCGCGTTTCTGGCACATCAGCTGATCTTCAGGCACCACGACTTGCTGGTTTATGAGCGTGTGTCGATCGGCAGTGAGGGAATGAGAGATTTACTGCTTGTCGCCCTTGGTACGCTGTTGCTGTCGGTTGTCAGTGCCATCTGGTTCACCGGCAGGAAGAGCAGGAGGGAGCATCAGCAGGTATGGGATAACCAGGCGAAACGGCTGCTGATCAACCTGCTTATACCATTAACCACCGGAGGCGTACTCTGCCTGATGCTGTTGTTCAGGGGCTATGTGGGTTTTGTACCCTCGCTGACGCTGATCTTCTACGGTCTGGCGCTGGTCAACGGCAGCCATTACACGTTGAGCCATATCCGCTACCTGGGAATCACAGAGATCCTTCTGGGCCTGGCTGCCTTCTTCTTTATCGGCCAGAGTATGTACCTATGGATGCTGGGCTTCGGTGTGGTGCAGATGATTTACGGATTGATGATTCAACGGAAAGGTTAAGTGGTGAAAGAGTTGCTGAAAGATTTTGACAAAGCATTCGAGAACAGAGTACGATTGGGTATTATGTCGGCACTGATGGTGAATGATCAGCTGGACTTTAACGCGTTGAAGGAGCTGCTGGGTGTCACCGACGGTAACCTGGCGAGTCATCTCAAATCGCTGGAGAAAAGCGAGTACATCACCTTCAGCAAATCTTTCCTGGACCGTAAGCCCAACACCAATTACGCGGCGACAGCCAGAGGGAAAAAAGCATTCAGAAAACATATCAGCGCAATAGAGAATCTTCTACAATAATGTGAAAGAGAGATCTTTGAACACTCAATTATTCATCATTATTTTATAAACAGTATGGAAACAGCAATCAGAGAGAATCTGGATCAGCCGGGGCAGCTTGAGCAGCTCTACCGGACGGACAGGAAGCGTTTTGAGAAAGCATTCTTTGCGATCTATCCCACGATCGAAAGCCATCACACGGCTGACTTCTGGAGAGCGCGACTGGAATATGATCATCAGGGTGAACCGAACCGTAAAATCATGAAGAGCGACCTGCTCTTCCTGCTCCTTGCCTGCCTGCTGGCCGGCGTTCTGATCAAGCTGCCGCTACTGTTTGGTTTTGATGCCGATCAGTATGACTACTACATGAAAAATGGAGGCATCATCCTCTTCATGGGGCTGTCGGCTTACGCTTTTCTTATGAAGGAGAAGATTAGGGTGAAGCAGCTTCTGGTAACGCTGCCAATCTTCGCGTTGTCCGCTCTTTATATCAATCTGTTACCCGGGGGAGAGGAGAGCGACTCGGTGGTGCTGGCTTATATCCATCTGCCGCTGTTGATGTGGTGTCTCTATGGACTTATCTATCTGGACTTCGATGTCAGGAAACAGTTGAAAAGGATTGATTATATCAGGTACAACGGTGACCTGGCCATACTGACGGCGATCATTCTGATAGCGGGAGGGATGCTCACCGCGATAACCATCGGCCTCTTCTCAGCTATCGACATGCGTATTGAACAGTTCTATATGGAGAATGTCGCGATCGTGGGACTGGTCTCCGCACCCATCGTCGCCACGTTCATCATCATGACCTTCCCTGCGGTCACCAACAAAATAGCACCGATCATCGCGGGCATCTTCAGTCCCCTGGTACTGATCACGCTGGTCGTCTACCTGACAAGCATCATCGTGACCGGCAAAGATCCCTACGACGACCGGGAGTTCCTGCTCGTGTTCAACCTGATGCTCCTGGGGGTGATGGCGATCATTGTCTTCTCGGTGACCGGCACATCGGTCAACAAAAGACAACGGTTCAACGAGTGGACCCTTTTTATCCTCTCCGCGGTCACGCTGATCGTCAACCTGATTGCATTGTCCGCCATCGTCTACCGGCTGGGTGAGTTTGGTTTCTCCCCTAACAGGGTAGCCGTGTTGGGATCCAATCTCCTGATCTTCATCCACCTCCTCCTGATCATGATCGATCTCTACAAAGTGATATGGAGAGGAAAAGAGATAAAAACGGTTGAGCTCACCATCGCGAAATATTTGCCAATCTATGCGGCATGGACTATTTTTGTAATCTTCATCCTGCCGTTCCTGTTCGGGATGAGATAGATCCGGCTCTCCCCGACAGCGTTAGCCCGTTAACGATCGCAAGCCCCTTTTCAGCAAGATTCGGGTTGGATGAACCATTAATGAACCTACCTTTGCAGTATAAAATTCAGGAATCATGAATGAGCAGCAGGCATTGAACTACCAACGTATCGCTGATGCGATCGGATATATCAACGATCACTTTAAAGAACAGCCCACACTTGAGGAGGTGGCTTCACATGTACATCTGAGTCCTTTTCATTTTCAACGCTTGTTCAGCGAGTGGGCAGGAACAACGCCCAAGAAGTTCCTGCAGTTTATCAGTCTGGAGCATGCCAAACAACTATTGACTGAGCAGAAAGCCACACTTTTTGATACGGCGTTTGACATCGGTCTTTCGGGTACGGGGAGGCTGCATGACCTCTTCATCAGCATGGAGGGGATGACACCCGCCGAGTATAAAAACGGAGGTAGCAACCTGACTGTCAGGTATAGTTTTGCCGAAACACCTTTCGGGAGGCTGATCGTTGCCTCCACGGACAAAGGCATCTGCTATATGGCTTTCGATAAGGATGATGAAGAGGCACTGAACAACCTGAGGCTGAGATTCCCCAATGCGCTCTTTACGCAACAACAGGATCGGATGCAACAGAATGCATTGTCCATTTTTCAGAACGACCGTAGCAGGTTGCCGGAAATAAAACTCCATCTGAAGGGTACACCTTTTCAGATGAAGGTGTGGGAGGCACTCCTTACAATACCCATGGGCAGTCTCTCCACCTATGGACAGATTGCAGCGCAGGCGGGTAATCCCGGCGCTTCCAGGGCTGTGGGTACGGCCATCGGCAGTAATCCCGTAGCTTATCTTATTCCCTGCCACAGGGTGATACAGTCCACAGGACAGATCGGCGGTTACAGGTGGGGCAGCACCAGAAAGAGCGCCATGATCGGGTGGGAGTGTGTGAGGAGAGAGACAAAAAAAGAGACAAAAAAAATGTCGGACCAATGATTAATCGGTTCGACATTCCCTTTGTGTTATTGCACGTTATTGATTAGTAGGTATTTTTTTTGTTGTCTTACCAGGACTCGAACCTGGACAAACAGGCCCAGAATCTGTTGTGCTACCATTACACCATAAGACAGTGGTGAGGTGCAAAAGTACTATATTTTTGTGAGAACAAAAAAAATATTTAATAAATTATCTCATTTTGTTCCAAAACAACCATCTTTTTCTGATAATGGTAGAGGAGCGTGGCATAAACAGGGTGTCGGCGCAGGATAGCGGCGTTCCCCACGAGGAATAACTGCTGTCGTGCACGTGTGAGTGCCACGTTCAGCTTTCGGTCCACCGTCCCGTCGTGGTTGAGGTTACAGAGGAAGTTCATCTGATAAGGTTTGTTGATGCAGAACGAGAGGATGATCACATCGCGCTGGCTGCCCTGGAACCGCTCTACCGTATCAATCATCAATTTCTCCATGCCGTCGATGCCGGCCTCAACCAGCCTGTGCCTGATCAGCGCAATCTGGTTGCGATAGGGAGCGATGATGCCGATGGTGCTGCTGTCGAACGCCTTCCCGTTCGCTGTGTAGAGGGTCCGGATGGATTGTATCAGCCGGACGATGGTGTCGGCCTCCGTCCCGTTGATCTTGTCGGAGAGGGTGGGGCCGCAGATCTTCTCGGTGGAAAAGAACAGGGTACGTTCAGCGGCCACGTGGCGATGGAAGAAGTCTTCTGACGAATGGTTCAACGACCATGCCTCCGATTGCCATTCCTTTGCGGGAAGCAGTCCACCCGAATAGAAATACCTGCCGGGGAAGGCGGCGATGTCATCGTGCATCCGTCCCTGAAGGGTGAGCTGCACGTAGGCATGGTGCCATCCCTGCGCGCTGCAGCGACGCAGCAGCCGCTCGAAGAGTGAGTCGCGGCAGTCGGTGATGGCCGCCTCACGCAGCAGCGGCTCCTCTATCCGGGAGAGGAATGGTTTCTGCAGGACGATGGTCGCGAGCTGATTGTGATCGCCGATCATGATGAACTTCTCAAAATGAGGCAGCAGGCCGATGATCTGAGGCTCCAGGATCTGCGATGCCTCGTCGATGATGGCCAGGTGGAAATGCTTCAGCGCGAAGAGCTCCATTCTTCCCTGGATCGATGCCAGCGTGGAGACATAGATGCGGCACTGCCTGATCTCCTGTCGCAGCGACTCCCTGTTTTTCGCCTTTTCGGAGATCTGCTGCAGCAGGCGGTGGCGGTATGGCTCCTCACAGGAGAGCTCCGTGCCCACACGGATGTAACTGTCGCACGCCCCCTCATCGCATCCGAAAGCGGCGTTGATCGCCTCGCAGAGCTCATCCACCGCACGGTTGGTATAAGCCAGCACCAGGATGTTGTTGTCGGGCCGTTTGTGGTACTCCTCAATCAGGCGACGGGCAAAGATGGAGGTCTTTCCCGTCCCCGGCGGCCCCACGATCAGGAAGTAATCCTCTGCCTGCATCGCTTTTTGAATGACATCTTCGGGATAATCCTGTTGGTTGACTGGACTTAATTCAACAGTTTCCTTTTTAGTGGAAGTCCCGGCTGTTGGCTGGTGCGTTGTTTCGTTTTCACTCCCGACGGTTGTTTTCCCATTCCCCGGTGCGCTTAACCCGAGAAGCAACTCTCTCTTCTGTTTCGATGCGTTGAGGAAAGCGTAGATGCTTCTGTACATGTTGTTGTAGGAGCTGTCGAGGCTGTCATGCTCAATTGCCCAGAGCCTGTTCTCGCTGAAAAAGCGGCGGTTCCTCTGCTTGTAGCGGAAGCGCACCTCCACCATCTCCCTGGTGATGCGCACGATGCTCCCCTTCAGTATCTGCCGGCTCAGCACCGTATCGCTCTCATCCATTCGCGGGTAGACGATGCATATCTCCCCCTCCCGGAAGTTGACAATGTCGTTATCCTCCCTGTTGCGCGAAAAGAAGATGGTCATATCGTTCCCGCTGTCGTCGATCTCACTGATGGTGAGATTATATAGCAAGTCGAGTGCCGCGGCGCGTTCAGTGAAATCGCTGTTCCAGAGTGATGCCAGTCCGTTGGGTGATTCATACTCCACATCACCGATCTTCTGGAGGTAAAGCTCCCTGGCGATAAAGCGGATATAGCGGAAGAACCAGGCTTTCTCCAGCTCACTGCATTGCAATAGCACGGTGCGGATATCTTCAATCTTTGCTTTATAAAAATTGGGTAATCTTCTTTCTGTCAGCACACTGTCAAATAGCGAATCGAACAGTTCCTCCACTGTTTCGTTGTCACCCTGTATGATCTTCTGTTCATTCGCCACGATCAGGTTGCGAACATGGATGATCATCTTCTCCAGCTCCCTGTAGACCGGTGCAAAGCGGAGGTTCTCCCCCGGATTCTCTCCTGCCGAGTAGAGGATGGCTGCCTCCACGTGGCGGGCATCCTTCCCGAAGACGCTCTCCACCATCAGCCTGTAGACAGCCGTCTGCACCTCATGGTTGAGGGCGATCCTGCCACTGTCGTATGCGGGATAGGGGAGCCTGCCCGATTTCAGCTCCACGATCTTCGCCTCTGCCTCCCCGGCAGGCAGGTGCAGCAGGTCGAGCCGTCCCTGAAACCCGAACCGCTCGCTGAAGAAAGAGGGCTCCAGTGTGCATTCATGCACATCTATTGCCCGTCCGGGAAAATCGTCGCTGATCACACGGCGGATATGGTCGAACTGACGCTGCGCCTTCTGCATAAACAGGCGGAAATCATCGTCGCTGCGGATATCCTCACAGCTGGTGTACTCGAAGGGTGACTGTCTGAATGAACGCAGGAAGACATCACCGAAAGAGACCTCATCCGGTTTTTCTGCGAACACCAGCTCATCGAGGAAGAAGTTGGCCAGGTTACCCAGCAGCAGGTAGGAGCGGTTCTCCCTCGCCTCGAACTTGTTGCGGAAGTAGTGAAGAGGGGTGATAGCATAATCCTGAAAGCACTCCGCGATGGCGGATGCGTCGATCAGGTAGTCCGGCTCGAGCACGATCAGCCGTGGGATGAAGTACCCTTCTTTGTCGATCTCACAGTCGATCAGGTTCAGTTGTGCTCCCTCCCGGAATGGCACCTCCGTGGCAGTCCGGCTGTCGCCGAGCTGCGGCAGGTCGTAGCGGACCATCAGCTCTACACCAGACGTGCTTTCCGCGGCGCAGATCAACTCCTTCTTTACTCTGTCAATCCGCAGCAGTAGTACCCGCATCGTGTGGGAAGGGCTCTGCTCCCCCGGTTCACGGGGTTGGTAAGTGTGCAGATCCATCAGGAGAGGAGTAAAATGATTTTAGGTAGAAAGATGACAAGCCCCACCGCCAGTGCGGCCACTGCTGCCAGCAACACTGCCGCAGCGGAGATATCTTTCACTTTTTTGATGGCAGGATGAATCTCATGCTTGCAGGTGAAATCAGATAGATGCTCTAGTGCACTGTTCATCGCTTCCATGGCAAAGACACCACCTGTCACGATGATGATAGCCAGCCATTCCCCGCGGGAGATATGAAGTAAAAAACCCATGATCACCGCCGCGATGGCAGCAGCCAGCTGCAGCCTTATGTTAGGCGTCTCCCGGAACAGCGTCTCTATACCCTGAAAGGCATATCTAAAGGAAAGGATTCTTTTTCGTATGTAGCCCATAGGGTTGTCAGATTGTTTTCTCGAACACAAAATCATCCATGATAAAACCATTGCCGATATCAATCACCTCCTCTTTTGCCAAAAAGAAGCCGGTACGTTGGTAAAATGCGATCGCATTCCGGTTGTACTTGTTCACATTCAGGTAGATGGCACTGTCGCCCGTCTCCAGTGCCCTGGTCCGTGCCACATCCATCAACAACCGTCCAATCCCCTTTTTCTGCTCACCGGGAAGGATGTATAGTTTGTGGATCTTTGTCTTCCCCTTGTTTTCACAATTGTGCTCGATGGACATATACCCCACGTTTTGATCGTCCGCTGTTACGAGGAAATAGTGATTATTTTTCTCCTCCATCTGTTCGCGCAGGCTTGCC
>CAYUQE010000102.1:0-6913 GCA_964446805.1 uncultured Proteiniphilum sp.
CTGCCGGTGAGGCTTTCGACAAGTGTGCCAAGGTGATGGGTCTGGGCTATCCGGGAGGGCCGGTTGTCGACCGCCTGGCCAAGCTGGGCGATCAGGAACGGTTCACCTTTAGTAAACCGCGTATCGACGGGTACGACTACAGCTTCAGCGGACTCAAGACATCGTTTCTCTATTTTCTTCGTGATGAGCTGAAAATGGATCCCGATTTCATGGAGAAAAACAGGAACGATCTCTGTGCCTCGTTGCAGAAGACCATCGTCGATATCCTGATGAACAAGCTCTTTCATGCAACAAAAGATCTGAGAATAAAGGAGGTGGCAGTCGCCGGCGGTGTCTCTGCCAACTCCGCGCTAAGAAATGCATTCGAAGATTACAGCCGCAGATATGGTTGGAAAATACATATTCCCAAATTTGCATACACCACCGACAATGCGGCCATGGTAGCCATCACCGGTTATCATAAATACCTGGACAAGCAATTTTGCAGTCCAGATGTGGTGCCTTATGCCAGGGTTTCCATCTAATTCATTCTACTAAAATGATAATTCCAAATTGATTCATATATGTCAGAGCAAGAAAATCTAACCATTGAGGAGAACAAGAAAAGCCTCAATTTTATTGAAGTCATCGTAGAGAAAGACCTGGAAGAGGGGAAGAACGACGGGCGCATACAGACCCGTTTTCCGCCGGAACCAAATGGTTACCTTCATATCGGTCATGCCAAAGCGATCTGTATTGATTTCGGCATCGCCCAGAAGTATGGGGGCATCTGTAACCTCCGTTTCGACGATACCAACCCTGTGAAAGAGGATGTGGAGTATGTCGATTCTATCATGGAAGATATTCAATGGCTCGGTTTTCATTGGGAGAACGTCTATTACGCTTCCGACTATTTCCAGCAACTGTGGGACTTTGCCGTGCAGCTGATCAAAGAGGGTAAAGCATACGTCGATGAGCAGTCGTCCGAGGAGATCGCCCGGCAAAAAGGAACTCCTACACAGCCAGGGACAGACAGTCCCTACCGCAACCGGCCCATTGAGGAGTCATTGACACTGTTTGAAAAGATGAACAGTGGCGAGATACCTGAGGGAATGATGGTGCTGCGTGCCAAGATTGACATGGCATCCTCCAACATGCATTTCCGCGACCCGATCATCTATCGTGTGATTCATATCCCGCACCACAGAACCGGAACAACTTGGAAAGCCTATCCCATGTACGACTTTGCCCATGGACAGTCGGACTACTTTGAGGGTGTGACCCACTCGCTCTGCACGCTCGAGTTCGTGGTACACCGTCCCCTCTACGACTGGTTTATCGACCAGCTAGCCGACAGCGATTACCGCCCTCATCAGTACGAGTTCAACCGTCTCGGCCTCACCTACACGGTGATGAGCAAGCGCAAGCTGCTGCAACTGGTGCAGGAGGAGCTCGTCTCGGGCTGGGACGACCCGCGCATGCCCACACTCACCGGCATGCGCCGCAGGGGTTATACTCCCGAAGGGATACGCAGCTTTATCGACAAGATCGGATATACAAAATATGACGGCATCAATGATGTATCGCTCCTCGAGCATGCCGTGCGGGAGGATCTCAACATGCGTGTGATGCGTGTCTCGGGAGTGCTTGACCCGGTGAAGCTGCTGCTTACAAACTATCCGGAGCATCAGGAGGAAGAGATGGAGGCGATCAACAATCCTGAAGATGAGAGGATGGGTTCACGCAGTGTGAAATTTTCCCGTGAGCTCTGGATTGAACGCGATGATTTTATGGAGGAGGCTCCCAAAAAATACTTCCGTCTCACACCCGGCAGCGAGGTGCGCCTCAAGAACGCCTATATCGTGAAATGTACAGGCTGTAAGAAGGATGAGGATGGCAACGTGACAGAGGTATATGCCGAATATGATCCACAGACGAAAAGCGGTATGCCCGAGTCGAACCGAAAGGTGAAGGGAACCATTCACTGGGTCTCGCTGCCCCACAGCGTGGATGCCGAGGTGAGACTCTACGACCGCCTCTTCATGGTGGAAGATCCGGCAGGTGAAAAAGAGAGTGACTTCAGAGAACTGATTAATCCCGGTTCACTTGTCGTGAAGAAGGGATGTAAGGTGGAAGAGTATCTGAGAGAGGCTAAACCTCTCGACAGCTTCCAGTTCCAGCGTCTGGGCTATTTTAACGTAGATACCGACTCCGGTGGGGGTGCACTCGTTTTCAACCGTACGGTTGCCCTCAAGGATTCATGGAAGAAGCAGAATAACGCTTAGAATAGTCAGGCTGACATTTTTTGAACAGCTGCGCCAAAATGGTCATAATGCCCTTTTATCATGCATGGAGATATGGACGATAACGAAATAGACATCACCTCATTGGTAGAGAAGTATGAACAGATGCGTGCACTGGGAAAGACGATGTACTTCGATGCCGATGAGTTTGCCCTGCTGGCTGAATATTATAACGCCGAAGGTGATAACGAGGAAGCAGAGCAACTTGTCACGGAGGGGTTGAAGATGCATCCCGGCAGTGGTGAGCTGATGCTGCTAAAAGTAAAGACGCTCGTTTTCTCGGAAGCGTATGAGGAGGCACTCGATTATATCAAGCTGGTATCGGATGACGGGGGTGTGGAGCTGCCGCTGCTAACGATTGAAGTGTACCTTCATCTGGACAGGTATGACGACGCCGACAGCCTGATCAATCAGACACTGGAGCGGGAGCTGCAGATGGATGATCTTTACTATTTCATCACCGAGGTGGGGTATCTGCTCAACGATGTGGATAAATTCGATCGTGCTATCTCGTTTCTCGAGGAGAGCATGAAAATCGACGAGTCTAATACTGATGCCATCGTCGATCTGGCCTATGCCTATGAGATGAAGGGTGATATGGAGAAAGCCATTGAGTTCAATAATCTGCTGCTCGATATTGATCCCTATTCCTACGATGGATGGGTCAACATCGGCAAGCTCTATTCCATGAATGAGCAATATGACAAGGCGATCGATGCGTTCGATTTTGCGCTAACCATCAGAGAAGATGATCTGCCGGTGCTGAAGATGAAGGCGCTCTCTCTCTATCTGAACGATAATACCTCCGAGGCGATCTCCATATTCGAAAAGTGTCTGCAGAAATCGCCCGACGATGAAACAGTATATGATTCATTGTTGGAGGCGTACGAAGCAATGGAGCAGTATGATGAGATGATGAAGCTGATCGATAAGAAAGAGGTGTTGTTTGGTAGTGAGGGTATCATGGCAAAACGAGCTTTTGTGCATCTCTACAAGGAGGAGTATGCACAAGCAAGAGCGCTCTTTCTGCTCATTTCCGACGCGGAAAAGGATACCCTCGATTACTATATGCTCGAGGGTGAGCTGGCTTTCATCGATGATGATTTCATCCAGGCTGAGATCTCCTACATGAAAGCAGCACTCATATCGGAGGGTAATGAGGAAATACTGGACCGGCTGGCCAACATAAGTGTAGCACAGGAGAAATTTGAGCAGGCAGCAGGATACCTTGAAGAGCTGATGGAGATTGCTCCCGACTTCCCCACAGCCAAATCGAGACTGGCATTCATCCATTTCGAGATTGGTTCCAAGGAACCTTTCGATGAGATCATGAGTCAGTTCACCGATGACGAGCTGCGAGCCCTCCTCAACCTGCTTACTGATAACGAGGAGACTGACTTCTCCGGCTACAGCAGGGAGAAGATTCTTGTTCGGCTGAACGAAGCCCGCGAGAACAGAGTCCTGTTCAAGAATATTAAGTATTGAACGGAGATGTGAAACCAATCATTCATGTTTGCATCGGGTGTTGCAGGTGGAGCCATTTTGTAAATAGTTTTTAAGTTGTTGAATGCATGGAAGATAAAAATTCAGTTCGAATAAATAAATATTTTAGTGAAATAGGCTATTGTTCGCGCAGGGAAGCCGACAAGCTCATCGAACAAAGAAGGGTGACCATCAATGGAGTGGTGGCTGAGATGGGAAGCAAGGTATCACCTGCCGACGTGATTCGTTTAAACGGTAAGCTGATCTCCGGAAAAGAAGCCGCACATGAACATGTTTACATTTCATTTAACAAGCCACGAGGCATTGTTTGTACTACCGACACCCGCAGAGAGAGAAACAACATCATTGATTATATCAATCATCCCGAACGTATCTTCCCTATCGGCAGGCTCGACAAAGAGAGTCAGGGACTTATCCTGTTAACAAGTGATGGAGATATCGTCAACAAAATATTGCGTGCCGGCAATAACCATGAAAAAGAATACATTGTAACGGTAAAGCAGCCTATCACCAAATCATTCATTGCCAAAATGGGTAACGGGGTTCCTATACTTGGTATCGTCACAAGGAAATGTGTGGTGGAACAGGTTGATAAGTTTACTTTTCGGATCATTCTTACCCAGGGCCTGAACAGACAAATCAGACGTATGTGCGAATATCTGGGCTATGATGTGGTGCAGTTGGAACGTTATCGCATCATGAACATTCACCTCGATATCCCCGTGGGGAAGTGGCGCAATCTTACAAAGAATGAACTCAACGAGATCTTCAAACTTGTTAGAGAATCGTCAAAAACCAGCGGATAGAGTGGGGAAGATCTTCAGTAGCCAGACGAAAGGACAACACTTTTCGAGAATTTTGCAGCTGTTATCAGTGATGTCAACATTCGTGTGGTGGTTCTCCTATCTGTCAAAGTGATTTGTAAAACTGTAATTCATGACGCAGCTGTGTGATCTCCGATTGCAATGACCGCACTCTTTGCAGCATATGGTGGAGTGCGTCTATGCCACCCACATTGATGTCCATCTCATAATACCACCGGATAAACTGTTCCAGGTCGGAGAGATCGTCGTACGCGACAAACCGGTCTTCGTCCTGGTCAATCACCTGTATCAATCCCACTTCCTGCAGCGATTCAATGAATGATTCCTCCACCTCGTAGATTCTCAGACATTCGCTGTATAGTAATCTGTTCCCGCTCATTGTTTCCTTAGTTTTTCCAATTCGGTGAATAACGCTTTCTCCTGATCAGAGAGATGATCGGGCAGCTGTACCTTCAGCGTCACATACAGATCCCCGAAGCGACCCTCTTTTTTATACACCGGAAATCCCTTGCCCTTCAGCCGCAACTTCGCATTGGGCTGCGTGCCGGGTTTGATGCTCATTTTCACCTGCCCGTCGAGCGTGTCAATCATTGTTTCTCCACCCAGTACAGCCGTGTAGAGGTCGATCGGCACTTCGGTATACAAGTCATCGTTGAGCCGTTTGAAGGCAGGATCATCCTCTATCGTGAACGTAATATAGAGATCCCCGCCGGGCCCGCCGTTCACCCCCGGCTGGCCGTAGCCTGCCAGTTTGATCTTCTGTCCGTCGGATACCCCTGCAGGAATGGTGATGCGCACATTTTTGCCGTTTATCGCCAGTGTCTGCTGATGCGTTTGCCTGGCCTGACGGAGCGTCAGGCGCAACCCGGCCTCATAATCGCCACCCTTGAATCTGTTGCGGGTGCCTGCCCCGCCTGATCTCCGGCTAAATCCGCTGCCGAACATGGAGTGGAAAAAGTCAGAGAAATCGTCATCCGAAAAATCCCCTTCGGTATAGAATGTCTGTCCACCCTGATTACTCCATTGTTGCTGACTTCTTTGCTGCTGATATTGCTGTTGCGCCTTCTCCTGCTCCTCCCCATGTCTCCAGTTTTCACCGTACTTGTCGTATTTGACACGTTTCTCAGGGTCGCTGAGTACCTCATTGGCTTCATTCAGTTCCTGAAACTTCCTGTGCGCCTCTTTGTCGTTCGGATTCAGGTCGGGATGCATCTTGCGTGCCAGCTTGCGATAAGCCTTTTTGATCTCATCCGCCGATGCATTCCTGCCGACGCCCAAAATCTTGTAGTAATCAATGTATGGCATTTTGTATGAATCGTTTAACGATATCCTGTTGAAGATCGTCCGTAGAAATTCATTCAGTCGGGAAAATATTATCCAAGCACATGATGAGCCAGTACTTTCTGGACATCATAGACATTCACCGACTTATTAAACTGTTTCCTGATGCTTGGTTCCGTTTCGCTGGAAATCCAGATTTTCAATTCAGCTTCCAAATCAAATGTACCGGCAGTCTCAATGCTGAACCGGGAAATGCTCTTATAGTTGATTGATTTGTATTCTCTTTTTTTCCCTGTCACACCCTGTACATCTACCATAATGAGCCGTTTATTCGTGAAGATAAACGTGTCACGAATGAGCTTGAAGCCCACTTCTATTTCTTCTGATTCAGTCAGCAGCTGACCGTACTTTTTCTCCAATTCTTCCTGGCTAACCGCTCCTGCGTTTCCAAGTAATGCTGAAAATAATCTCATACTTTATTTTTTATGTAAATTTAATCCAATGTTTCATTCAAATCCCGCCATGTGAGATAACAACGTAAAAATAACTGATTTTTTGCATATTCGAATGATGTTAACCGGAAATATGATCAAAATAAAGAGAACAGATCATTTCCAACTGTATAACTGCATACAGGGAACCGCATCCGAAACATTGCCTATTTCAGATCATATGCATTCTCTGTAACGGGACCTGACCATACCGCTCCTCCCAAATCGGTATTCAGGCTCACGGCAATGTGAGAGAACTCACTATCGGGTATGGCTCCATGCCAATGTACAACATCAGCAGGTATTTCGACATAATCGCCTTTCTGCAAGAATCGGGCTGGTTGACCTTTGGCTTTATAAACACCTTTTCCTTCTGTGACAAAAAGGAGCTGGCCACCCGGGTGAGAATGCCAGTGTGTTCTTGCTCCCGGAGCGAAGGTGACATTTCCTACGCTGGCATGCAACCGACTCTCCCCGGTTCCCAGCATGTTGAGCCATACCGTCCCGGTAAAGTTGGGACTGTTTGTCAAGC
>CAYUQE010000103.1:0-6901 GCA_964446805.1 uncultured Proteiniphilum sp.
ATCCTGTATTCCTTCGCACTGAGAGAGATGAAACCTGAAGAATAGATGAATGTTAGTGAAATATTTTGTACTTTTGTAGGAAATTCTGCATTCTGCAACGAAAAGCAGATTTTAATAAGATGTAAAAGGATTGTTGTCTGCATTGAGTTGCACTTCCTGTATCTGTGCAGATTCCATATGCTGCAAAAAAAGATTAATCGTATGAAACGAGCATTTGAATGTTTTTTACGTAAAATGTTTTCCGTGAGTTCCATACACCTTGACGTAAACAGTAGAAATATCGCATGAACAATTTAGAACTGAGTGAACAGGAGATCATACGTCGACAAAGCCTCGATGAACTGAGAAAAATGGGTGTAGAGCCCTATCCTGCGGCGTTGTACAACGTGAATGCCTGGTCCGCAGACATTAAGAACGAATTCAAAGACGATGACGAGCGCCGCCCCGTATCCATTGCAGGGCGCATCATGAGCCGCCGTATCATGGGGAAAGCATCGTTCATTGAACTGATGGATTCCAAAGGAAGAATTCAGGTCTACATCACCCGTGATGATATTTGCCCCGGTGAAAACAAGGATCTCTACAACACCATCTTCAAGAAGCTGACCGATATAGGCGATTTCGTGGGCATTACGGGATTTGTCTTTCGTACCCAGACAGGTGAGATCTCGGTGCATGCCGAAACAGTCACCATACTGTCGAAGTCGCTGAAACCACTTCCGGTAGTGAAGATGAAAGACGGCGTGGCCTACGACAAGTTTACCGATCCCGAACTACGCTATCGCCAACGCTATGTGGACCTGCTTGTAAATGAAGATGTAAGGGATATTTTCGTGAAGCGAACCCGCATCTTCGATGCCATGCGTGAGTTCTTCAACCAGCATGATTACCTTGAAGTAGATACACCCGTATTGCAAAACATACCGGGTGGTGCCGCCGCACGCCCCTTCACCACACATATGAATGCGCTCGATATTGAGCTCTACTTGCGTATTGCCAACGAGTTGTATTTGAAAAGATTGATTGTAGCCGGTTTTGAAGGTGTCTACGAGTTTTCGCGCAACTTCAGGAATGAGGGGATGGACCGTACACACAATCCCGAGTTCACGGTGATGGAGATTTATGTGGCTTACAAGGACTACAGGTGGATGATGGAGTTCACCGAACAGATGCTTGAGTATGTGATCCTGAAGGTGCTCGGGACAACCAGGGTGAAAGTGGGAGAGATTGAACTCGATTTCAAGGCACCCTACCGGCGTGTCACCATGATCGATGCCATCAGAGAGCACACCGGCATCGATATCAGTGGCATGGATGAGAACCAGCTGCGTGATGTATGCAGGGAGCTGGGTGTGGAGCAGGATGAGACGATGGGTAAAGGAAAACTCATCGATGAGCTCTTCGGAGAAAAGGCGGAGGGTAAATATATTCAACCCACCTTCATCATCGATTACCCGATCGAGATGTCACCACTGTGTAAACGTCATCGCGACAACCCGGAGCTGACGGAGCGGTTCGAGCTGATGGTCAATGGCAAGGAACTTGCCAATGCCTATACGGAGCTCAACGACCCCATTGATCAGCGCGGCCGGTTTGAAGAGCAACTGCGTCTCTCCGAGAAAGGGGATGACGAGGCGATGTTCATCGACCAGGATTTCCTGCGTGCCCTGGAGTACGGTATGCCTCCCACCTCGGGCATGGGTATCGGCATGGACCGTCTCACGATGATGCTCACTGGGCAGACAACCATCCAGGAGGTGCTCCTCTTCCCCATGATGCGGCCCGAGAAGATCGTGACGAGAGACGTCGCAGCCCGCTATACCGAAATAGGTGTACCCGAAGAGTGGGTCGAGCTGCTGCAGAAAGCGGGCTATCTGCAGGTGAAGAGCCTTACGGGCATGAACACCAACAAGCTGCATCAGGAGCTCTGCGGACTGAACAAAAAGTTGAAGATGGGATTGAGCAATCCCACCCCCGAGGAGGTTCAAACCTGGATTGAACATGCATATGAGATTTAAGAACCTCACCATCTGTAATAACTGACATAATGGATTCAATCGGTAAAATATGTATCCTCGGAGGGGGCACGTGGGGCACAGCACTTGCAAAGATGGTGCTGATGAACCAGAAGCAGATGAACTGGTATATTCGCCGTGATGATCAGATAGAGGGCTTTTATAAGCTGGGGCATAACCCCAACTACCTTACCAATGTGAAGTTCAATCTGTCACAGATCACCTTCTACTCCAACATTGAGAAAGCGATCAAAGATTCTGACACGATCATCGTTGCCATCCCTTCACCTTACGTGAAACAATATTTCCGCCGCATGTGGAACAGTACTTTACGCGGAAAATTCATGGTTTCCGCCCTCAAGGGCATCATCCCGAACGATAACATGGTGATGAGTGCGTTTCTGGCATCAAACTTCAAGATTCCGCTGGAGGATATAGGGGTGCTCTCGGGACCGTGTCATGCCGAAGAGGTGGCGCTTGAACGGCTCTCGTTCCTGACGGTAGCCAGCAAAGATGAGTCAAAAGCGAAACTGCTCGCTGAGGCCATCAGCTCCAGGATACTGAAAACACGCATCTCCAAGGATGTGGTAGGCATAGAGCTGGCAGCGGTGTTGAAAAACATCTACGCCATCGCGGCCGGCATATGCCAGGGGCTGCTCTATGGCGACAATTTCCAGGCGGTGCTGATGAGCAACTGTGCCCGGGAGATGTCCCGCTTTCTCGATGGCGTGATACCCATTGAGCGTAACATAGCTGAACAGCATTACCTGGGAGACATGCTCGTCACCGGCTATTCGCAGTTCAGTCGCAACAGGACACTGGGTGCGATGATCGGCAAAGGCTACTCGGTAAAGTCGGCACAGCTGGAGATGGAGATGATTGCCGAAGGGTACTACGGTGCCAAATGTATTTACGAAATGAATAATCAGTTCAAGATTGATATGCCCATCGCCGGCACGGTCTACCAGATTCTCTACGAGAAGCTTCAGCCACAGGCAGCCATCAAAAAGCTGATCGATTTTTTCTGACCAGTCTGCCTGTCGGGAATTGTGTCACTGACGCAATCTCGCTCAAGAGGTCGCAATCATTTCATACTACTTCAGTCCCATTAAGAAGAAAAAGCGCTGCTGTATGAATCACAAATGTATAAATGACTAAATAACACGACAATGGATACGATTCAACTTAACATCAAACATGTCTCCGATTTTCTTTCAGAAGAAGCGATTCTGAAGCAATCAGCGCAGGCAACAGCCTGCAATCACGCATTACACGACGGCACAGGGGCAGGGAGCGATTTCCTGGGCTGGGTCACGCTCCCCTCTTCCATCACCGAGGAGGTGATAAGAGAGATCGAAGATGCGGCTACCGTATTGCGTTCACGTTGTGAAGCAGTGGTCGTGATCGGAATAGGAGGCAGCTACCTGGGTGCCCGGGCTGTGATCGATGCCCTCACCAACTCTTTCGATTGGCTCCAGGATCCCAAAGAACGCAAAAACCCGGTGATCCTCTATGCAGGCAACAACATCAGCGAAGATTATCTGCAGGAGCTGATACGCCTGCTGGAAGATAAACAGTACGGGATCATCAACATCTCCAAATCCGGCACAACCACCGAGCCGGCCCTTGCTTTCCGCCTGCTGAAGGATCAGCTGGAGAACAAAGTGGGAAAAGAGGAGGCACGAAAAAGGATCGTTGCCATCACCGACGCCTCCAAGGGAGCCCTTCGCTCTTTAGCCACCACGGAAGGATATAAAACATTTGTCATCCCCGACAATGTGGGAGGACGCTACTCGGTGCTCACACCTGTGGGTCTCCTGCCGATAGCCGTGGCGGGAATAGACCTCCGTAAACTGGTGGGGGGGGCCCTTGAGATCGAGAAAGCCACAGCACCTGCTGTCTCGTTCGATTACAATCTGCCGGCCATCTATGCGGTGATTCGCAATGAGCTCTATAAAAAGGGCAAGAAGACGGAGATCCTGGTGAACTATCACCCCAAGCTTCATTTCATGGCCGAATGGTGGAAGCAACTCTTCGGCGAAAGCGAAGGGAAGGAGCACGTGGGCATCTTCCCGGCAGCAGTCGATTTCACTACCGACCTGCACTCCATGGGACAGTGGATCCAGGAGGGTGAACGCACCATCTTCGAGACGGTGATCTCGATTAAAGCGCCAAATAAAAAAGTGGAGATACCACACGACGAGAGAGACCTTGATGGTCTTAACTTCCTCGAAGGGAAACGCGTGGATGAAGTGAACAAGATGGCTGAACTGGGCACCCGTATCGCCCATGTGGATGGAGGGGTACCCAACCTGTTGATCGAACTACCCGCCCTGAACGAGCAATTTGTGGGCCAGCTCATCTATTTCTTCGAGAAAGCATGTGGCATCAGCGGCTACCTGCTGGGTATCAATCCATTTGATCAGCCCGGCGTGGAAGCGTACAAGAAGAACATGTTCGCCCTGCTGGAGAAGCCGGGCTACGAGGAAGCCACAAAAGTGATCAAAGCAAGACTATAATACACAAATAAAGTTGAAAACCGCCGGGCTGCCCATAAGCGGTCTCGCGGTTTTTTATGCTATCATGATTGATATACTAAAAACTTATCTGCAAAACAACCAACATAGCACTTTCAACCTGAAAGCCATCCTCTTCGATATGGACGGGGTGCTGTATGACTCCATGCCAGCACATGCTGATTCATGGCAGAAGACGATGAAGGAGTTTGGTTACACCTCCACCAATCCTGCTGAGTTTTACCTTCATGAAGGACGACTGGGGCATGCGACCATCAACCTCATCACCGAGAGAGAATTTGGTCGTGAAGCCACTGAAAAAGAGATGAAAGAGATCTATGCCCGCAAAACGGAACTGTTTCGGGAGTACAACAGCGGTGCCACCATACCAGGGGCAAAGGAGGTGCTTGCGTTCGTGAAGGGAAAAGAACTGATACCTGTGCTGGTGACAGGATCAGGTCAGCCCTCACTGCTGGATAGGCTGGACATCGATTTTCACGGGATCTTCACTCCGGAAACAATGGTCACGGCATTTGACGTGGTGAACGGCAAACCCGACCCTGAGCCATTCCTGCAGGGACTCAAAAAGGGTGGAGACCTTCAGCCCCACCAGGCACTAGTAATTGAGAATGCTCCGTTAGGCATACAGGCGGCCGTGGCCGCTGGCATCTTCACCATCGCTGTCAATACGGGACCATTACCCGACTCAATATTGCTCGATGCGGGAGCCAGTGCGGTTTTCGATTCCATGAGAACACTACTCGCGGAATTACCCAAGATAGTGCACCTGGCTGAAACAACCGTTATCTGATTCTCCTAAAAAGATATAAATGAGTTTTCATTCGTTCACCCCGTTTTTTAATTTCTCAATGGATAATAGGTGAATTTGTTGCACGATGATGGGGTAAAATCATTTTGTTGACGTTATCTTTGTGTCAGAACACCTGTAAACCCGAGGCATATGCATATCAATAATTACGGTTTTGTACGCGTGGCTGCCGCGTCACCTCAGTTGAGAGTTGCCGACTGCGACTTCAATACGGCCGAAATAAAATCGGTGATAGTGCGTGCCACCCAGGAAGAGGTCCAGCTGCTCTGTTTTCCAGAACTCAGTATCACGGCCTACAGTTGTGGCGATCTCTTCTTCCAGGAAACATTGCAGCGAAAGGCGGTGGCCTCGCTGATGGAGTTGGTTCTTTTCATGAAAGAAAAAACATCCCTCATCGTCATCGTGGGACTGCCACTACGTATCAAAAGCAGCCTTTTCAATGTGGCGGCAGTCATCTCCTCGGAAGGTATCCTGGGTTTTGTGCCCAAAACAAATATCCCCAACGACAGGGAGTTCTATGAGAAGCGGTGGTTTGCCCCGGCTGCCGAGCTGAGTGATTACTCCGTGGATATCAATGGCGAAGAGGTATCCATCAATGCAGAAGGGATGATCTTTCGCACCCCCTTCGCTAATTTCGGCATCGAGATATGCGAGGATCTCTGGATGCCCTCCCCTCCCTCTTCCAAACGGGCCATGCAGGGAGCCGACCTGCTCTTCAACCTCTCGGCCAGCAACGAGCTGGTGGGTAAAAACCGATACCGCAAATCACTGGTGCTGCAACAGTCGGGACGCTGCAACGCAGCTTATATCTACGCCGCGGCGGGATGTGGCGAATCGACCACCGACCTGGTCTTCTCCGGCGCCTGTTTTATTGCCGAGAACGGTGTGATGCTGGCGGAATCGAAACGCTTTTCACTGGAGAGTGAACTGATTATTGCCGATATCGATATCGAGGCACTACGGCACGACCGGCTGATGAACACCAATTACATCACCGTAGCCAACGACAATATCACGGAGATCGATTGCGGGATCTCAGCGGTATCTCCGGACAAGATGTACCGCACTTTTTCACCACACCCTTTTATACCCACTATAGAAAACACCGAAGAGAGCCTGTCGGAGATATTCAATATCCAAACCCATGGACTGGCCAAAAGGATCCTACATACGGGTGTAAAGAGTGTGACCATTGGCGTCTCGGGCGGTCTCGACTCCACACTGGCACTGCTGGTCGCCATCAGGACATTCGATCTCCTCGGTCTGGCGCGTGAGCATATTATTGGCATCACCATGCCTGGTTTCGGCACCACCAGCAGAACCTACGGCAACGCCATCGCACTGATGAAAGCATCCGGTGTGACCGTGAAGGAGATCTCCATCGTGGATGCAGTTAAACAGCATTTCGAAGATATTGGGCATGCTATCAGCAATCACGACATCACCTACGAGAACAGCCAGGCACGTGAGCGGACGCAGATATTGATGGATTACGCCAACAAGAGCGGCGGCCTGGTGGTGGGAACAGGAAACCTCTCGGA
>CAYUQE010000104.1:0-1337 GCA_964446805.1 uncultured Proteiniphilum sp.
ATCCCCTTCAGTTCACAAATCTTCTCCACTGCCCGCACGTTGAGTGCATCACAACCAATACCATACAGGGTATCGGTGGGATAAATCACGATACCACCATCGCGGAGTACGGAGACCACTTTCTCTATCTCCCGTTCATTGGGGTTTTCATTGTAAATTCTTATCAGCATAGCTATGCAAATGTATAAAAAAAAAGCTTCTATCTTTCGATAGAAGCCCTTTTCTTGTTGCTTGTCGAAAGATTATCCGTAAATCACGTTTCCATTTTCGTCACGGTTCTCATCCAGTCCGTTACTGTACTGCTTCATGGCACGGAGGCTCATGCCCATGCTCGAGAAGCCGCCATCGTTGTAAAGATTCTGCATCGTTACTTTACGTGTCATGTCGGAGAATAGTACGATACAATAGTCGGCACAGTCATCGGCATCGGCATTACCTATGGGTGACATCCTTTCCGAGAAGTCCATCAGATCCTCCATCCCTTTCACCCCGCTACCGGCAGTGGTCATGGTGGGAGACTGCGAGATGGTGTTCACACGCACGCCTTTGTCGCGTCCGTAGATGTACCCGAAACTGCGTGTGATCGATTCCAGCAATGCCTTTGCATCGGCCATGTCGTTGTAACCGTAGAAAACACGCTGCGCTGCCACATAGGTGAGCGCCAGCATGGAGCCACCCCTCTCAATGGCATCGAGCTTGCGTGCTACCTGCAACATCTTGTGAAAGGAGACGGCGGATATGTCGAGCGTTTTATTCAGCATATCATAATCGAGATCGTCGTAGGTTCTTTTCTTGCGCACATTGGGCGACATGCCGATGGAGTGGAGCACGAAATCGATTTTCCCGCCAAGTATCTCCATTGATTTGGAAAAAACCATCTCCAGATCATCCACGTTGGTAGCATCGGCCGGGAGGATCTCTGCGTTCAACTTCTCCCCCAGTTTGGATGTGTCACCCATGCGCACTGCTACGGGAGTGTTCGATAGTGTGATGATTGCACCCTCTTCGACCGCTTTTTCAGCCACCTTCCAGGCGATGGACATGTCGTTCAGCGCACCGAAAATAATCCCTCTTTTTCCTTTTAATAAATTGTGAGTCATAATTATGTCATTTTTGATCGTTTCCTGAAACAATATCTCGCGGCTATCGCTGGATTCATTCCAATGAAAAACTGCGCAAATCTACAAAATCTGTGCAACAAATAAACACTCTATCTGAAAATAAGTTCTCTTATATCCGTTATTTCTCAGAAAAAACCAAACGGGGAAACAAAAAAGCGGACTTTCAGTTCCGCTTTTCTACTTTTCCTGACCATCGCATCGGTTGCGATGTTAGGG
>CAYUQE010000104.1:1437-6769 GCA_964446805.1 uncultured Proteiniphilum sp.
TTTCAGTTCCGCTTTTCTACTTTTCCTGACCATCGCATCGGTTGCGATGTTAGGGTCATTATGCCACTACATGATCGTTTTCAACAGTGATTCCTTTCCAGGTAAGGGCAGCAATGGCAGCACCCAGCAAAGGGGCGACAATGAACAACCAGAGCTGGGACAAGGCAGCTCCGCCTTCGAATAGTGCCGGGCCGATACTGCGGGCCGGATTCACCGATGTGCCGGTGATTGGTATACAAACGATGTGAACAAGTACCAGGGCTAAGCCGATGGTCAAGCCCGCGAATTGATTCAGTCCGTTTTTGGCGGTCACACCCAGCACTACCAGCACAAAAATAAAGGTGAACACCGTCTCGGCAACGAAAGCTGTCGCCATCTGACCGTCGGCAAAGCCGTTGGCACCGGTGAGGGTGGTGGTGGAGCCGGAATCTTTTGCGAGAAACCAGAGAATGGAGGAGCCGATAATCGCACCAATGACCTGAAAGATCATATACATTCCCGCCTCTTTGCCGCTCATCCTGCCGGTAAGAAACACACCCAGCGTGATGGCCGGGTTGATGTGACACCCCGATATGCTGCCGATGGCATAGGCCATTGCTACCACGGAGAGGCCAAATGCAAAGGCTACCCCCAGCGTCCCAACCGAATCAAAGGGCTGTCCCGCTCCTGCAAACACGGCTGCTCCGCAACCCATCAATACCAGTACCATGGTGCCCATCATTTCTGCTACATACTTTTTCATGATTTTTGATTTTTTGTGTATAATTAAACGGTGATGCAAAGAACAAAAAATAATTGTAATTCCGAGACCCTGTAAATGAGTGTGAGGCTATAATCCCCATCTTACTCGACTTTTCATCTCTTGCAAAAAACGGTTCCTTTCGTTTTTTCAATCCGTTAGCTGCGCAAATATATGGTTTTTACGCTTTTTATCAAATTATGAATGAAACATTTTGCCGGTTGGTTGTTATTAAGCATAGGATTATTAAATTATGACGATCACATATATATATCACAGCTGCTACCTGATTGAATTCGACGGTTTTTCAGTCATCATCGATTATTATAAGGATACGATGCGGGCTGACGGATCAGCCTGGGTGAATGATTATCTGCTCGGAAAAGAAGAGGATCTCTACGTGCTCTGTACACACTCACACTCCGATCACTTCAATCCGGAAATTCTTACCTGGAAAGAACGGAAAAACAACATCATCTATCTATTCTCCGATGAACTGCTGTTGAGCGGAAAAACGAAAAAAAGCGATGCTTATCATCTCCGGAAGGAAGAGCAGTACAATGACCCACGCCTGATGATCAAGGCGTTTGGATCGACAGACAGTGGAGGTTCTTTTTTACTCACCCACAATGATCACTCTTACTTCCACGCTGGTGATCTGAACAACTGGCACTGGAATGAAGAGGTGGACAAAGCTGAAGCACTCACGTATGAAAATAACTTCCTCTGTGAGCTGGAGCTGCTGGCCGAGATATCAGAACGGATGCATGTCGTGATGTTTCCCGTCGATCCAAGATTGGGAGCTGACTACATGAAAGGGGCGGAGCAGTTTATTTCGCGTATACCCGCCACCTATTTTTTAGCGATGCATTTTGGCGATCAGTATGAGAAGGCCAACGAGTTTGAGAAAATCGCAGCACGGTATGGAACACACTATCTTTCGTTATCGCGCCGGGGGCAGTCATATACATTATAAACAAGCGATTAGAAGTAAGGAGTAAGAATGAACGGATGCTGGAGGGCGAAAAAACAGCTTGGTTCAGCCACTATCAATCTGCAGCAATTAAAAAATTAGATATATGGAAATAAAAGCAAGATTCGACCACTACAATATCAACGTGTTTGATCTCACAAAGAGTATCGCCTTCTATGAAAAAGCATTGGGCCTGAAAGAAGTACGCCGCAAGGAAGCATCCAACGGATCGTTCATTCTCGTCTTCATGGGTGACGGAATAACCGGTTTTTCCCTCGAGCTCACCTGGTTGCGAGATTGGGACAGACCCTACAATATGGGAGACAATGAGCAGCATCTCTGTATGCGCGTGGAAGGTGACTATGATGAGACAAGGGCTTTCCATAAGGAGATGGGATGTGTCTGCTACGAGAACACGGAGATGGGACTCTATTTTATCATCGACCCCGACGGATATTGGATAGAAGTATTACCTTTGAAGAAATAAATCAGAAGAGCATGGATTTTTTCAATTACAATCGCCGCCCTACAGTAGATGTACATGTAGGTGACATTACCATGGGAGGCAGTCATCCGGTGGTTGTGCAGACAATGACCAACACCAATACACGCGATACCGAGGCCAGTGTGGCACAATGCGAGCGCATTATCGCTGTCGGTGCCGACCTGATACGGCTCACCACCCAGGGTGTGCGTGAGGCGGAAAATCTGGGTGTCATTCACCGGCAGTTAAGAGAAAAAGGGTATACCACTCCCCTGTCGGCAGACATTCATTTCAATCCGCGTGCAGCCCATGTGGCAGCCACAGTGGCGGAGAAAGTACGTATCAACCCGGGTAATTTCGTGGATAAGCAGAAGACTTTTGCCGAGATTGAATATACCGATGAAGCATACGTACTGGAACTGGAGAAGATCCGCTCACAGGTGGTGCCATTCCTTAAAATCTGCAAGGAGCACAACACCGCTGTTCGTATAGGCGTGAATCACGGGTCGCTCTCCGATCGCATCATGACCCGCTATGGTGATACACCCGAGGGGATGGTGGAGTCCTGCATGGAGTACCTGCGTATCGCCATGGATGAAGGGTTCAACGATATCGTGATTTCGATGAAGGCATCCAACACACTGCTGATGACCAAAACCGTACGCCTGCTGGTGGAGAGGATGGACCAGGAGGATATTCATTTCCCCCTCCATCTGGGGGTGACGGAAGCCGGGAACGGGGAGGATGGACGCATGAAGTCGGCAGTAGGTATAGGCGCCTTGTTAAGTGACGGTCTGGGTGATACCATCCGCGTATCACTGAGCGAAGATCCGGAGGCAGAGGTGCCGGTGGCCAGAAAGCTGGTCGATTATGTGGTACAACGTAATGGGCATACACCGATCAATGGGAAATCATACCCTGCATTTTCACCCTTCTCCACCGACAGACGTGAGACGGATGCTGTCTGGAATATTGGCGGCGACTATCTGCCGGTGGTGATCTCCGACAGGAGCGGCATCGATGATATGTCTATCAACCCCCATTTCATCCCCGATTATATCTATCTGGGCAGTCATGTGCCGGCAAACTTTCCCAAAGGAATGCGGTCGATTGTCGATTTTGCTCACTGGGAGGAGAGGATAGATCATTTTCCGCTCTTCACCACACATGATATTGCCGATATGGAGTATTGTGGTGCGCAGGTGAAATTTTTGCGGCTCTCCTATCCCGAACTGACTGATGAGGTACTTGCGCTTTTAAAGATGGCTGGGAAGGTGGTCATTATGCTCACTACCGATCATCTGAATGGCGTGGGCGAGCAGCGTGCGTTCTTTCATGCACTGCTCAATGCCGGTTGCCGGATACCCGTGGTATTACAGCGAAGCTACAGGGAGGATGAAGCAGAGAACATCCAGCTCAAGGGTGGTGTCGATTTCGGGACGGTGCTGCTCGACGGTTTCGGCAACGGCATCATGCTGAGTAATCAGGGCAAGATTGAGATACGGGAGCTCGACGCATACGCTTTCGGCATTCTCCAGGCTGCACGTGTACGTACCAGCAAGACCGAGTTCATCTCCTGCCCCGGCTGCGGCAGAACATTGTTCGACCTGCAGACAACCGTCGCCCTGGTGAAGAAGCACTTCTCCCATCTCAAGCACCTCAAGATCGGGGTGATGGGATGTATCGTGAATGGTCCCGGCGAGATGGCCGATGCCGATTATGGTTATGTGGGTGCCGAGCATGGGAAAATATCGCTCTACAGGAAGAAAGAACTGGTGGAGAAGAATATCCCCCAGGCGGAGGCGGTGGAGCATCTCATCAGGCTGATCAAGGATCACGGCGACTGGAGTGAGCCGGAACAAAACTAACGCACAAAAAAGGTAGCTTCTCGCTACCTTTTGTTTTTATTGCTTGATGGTGATATGCACTGGTGTGGCATTGGAGAGGTTGTCACTCACCGGACAGCGCTGCTCGATCGTCTGAAGCCATTTCTCCAATGTGGCACTGTCGGCATCCGTATCGGGCAGAATCTCCACATCGATCCGTTTGTAACCGGCTCTCTCGCTGGTCTCGGCACCGGTGAATTTGGCCGGGTCAAGTACCCCCGATAAATTGATCTTTACACCTCTGAGTTCAAAGTTCATCTCCTTGGCTACCAGGTGTGCTACTACATTGAGACAGCCCGAGAACGCCGCCAGTACATACTCCACCGGATTCAATCCGGCATTGGTGCCTCCCAGCTCTTTCGGCTCATCTACGATCAATTCAAACCCTCTCGCTTTTATGACGGTCTTCGTAGGATTCTCACTGTGCGCGCTCACTTGAAATGTTAATTCTGACATATGCATTAATGAATTGATAGAAACAAGCACCGCTTGTTTCAGGGTGAATAATGATTTAATATAATGAATGAGCCAAAGATAGAGAATAATTTTCAATCGTCAGGCCCCAATTATATAGCACATTCTTGGTATTTTGCGAAAAAAGTAGTAATATTGCACCCGCTTTTGATCGAAACAGATCAAAAACAAAGGTCCCATAGCTCAGTTGGTTAGAGCACCTGACTCATAATCAGGGAGTCCTTGGTTCAAGCCCAAGTGGGACCACTTCCTGATAGCAGGGGATTTAACCCCAATAAATCCTGCATGAGCACAACCAGCAGTCATATCATTCATGAAATCACTCCTTTATCTGAAAAGGACTGTTTTTATATTGCCGATCGACGAAAGTCGGAATTTACCTACCCGCTCCATTCACACAGTGAGTTTGAGATCAACTATATTGAAAATGCCGAAGGTGTAAGACGCATCGTGGGTGATTCGGTGGAGGTGATCGGTAAGTTCGATCTTACATTGATTGCCGGTGAGGAGCTGGAACATGTGTGGGAGCAGCATGACTGCACCTCGAAGAACATCAGAGAGATCACGGTACAGTTCTCGAAAGAGCTCTTCTTTGGAAATCTGATCCATAAGAACCAGTTCAGCTCCATCCGTCAGATGCTGCTGAAAGCACAGAAAGGGATCAATTTCCCCATGGAGACCATCATGAAGGTATATCCCCTGTTGGATACCCTCTCGGCTGAGAAATCAGGGTTTCATGCCGTGATTAAATTACTCTCCATTCTTTATGAACTCTC
>CAYUQE010000105.1:0-6714 GCA_964446805.1 uncultured Proteiniphilum sp.
GATCAGGGATCTGACCAGCAACCGATCACTCACGGTGGAACGGGTCAAACGCTTCAGCCTCTCCTCCGACGGAAAGTGGATTGTGGGAGTGATCAAAGCTCCTTTCATGGAGCGACGTCAGGCACGTATCGACAAGAAGAAAGGGGATGATCTGCCGAAGGATACCTTGCTTATCATCCATCACCCCACCTTTGCCATGGAAAAGATCGCCGGTGTGAAGTCCTTTAAAACGGCGAATGAATCGTTCACTCATATGGCCTACAGCATCACCCTGCCGGCAGACACTGCAAAGAAGGAGAAAAAAAAGGAGAAACCCGAAGAGTTGTTGATATTGCGCAATCTTCTATCACAACGGGAAGACACCATCCGCAACGCAAAAGAGCACCTTTTCAGTAAGTACGGGAATGCGTTTGCTGTTGTAATTCAACCGGAGAAGAAGGATAGCACCGATATTCCGGGAGTACACTTTTTCGATCTGGACAAGCAGGCACAAAAAAGGATTTCCGGTGAAAAAAGAGAATACAAATCACCCGCCTTCGACGAGCCCGGAACACAGCTC
Source organism: uncultured Proteiniphilum sp. (assembly GCA_964446805.1). Classification (GTDB taxonomy): domain Bacteria; phylum Bacteroidota; class Bacteroidia; order Bacteroidales; family Dysgonomonadaceae; genus Proteiniphilum. Next base: position 560 of record CAYUQE010000105.1, read on the forward strand.
GTCTATCTCTCTACCGCCGACACCTCGAAGGTGGAACAGAAACGATTTGATGTTCGGTACTATCCGACAGGAGCCGATTCGGCTAGCGTAATAGCCGACGGCAGTGCCACCGGTCTGCCGGTGGGATGGATTTTCAACGAGCATGCATCTCCCTCCTTCAGCAAGGATGGCAGCAGGATCCTGATCGGTGCCGCACCCAGACAGGAGCCGAAAGATACCACACTGGTCGACTTCGAGATGGCCTCTCTCGACATCTGGCACTGGCGGGATCCCCAGGTACAGCCACAACAGCTGGCAGAACTCAATCGCGAAAAACGACGCACCTACAGAGGTATCATCTCCCCGTCTCTTTCAGGCCGTTTTCTGCCTGTCGCCACGGAAGAGATGCCCCATGCCACCATCGCCGACGAGGGGAACGGACGCTTCGCATTGCTCTGGTCCGATCTCCCCTACCTATTAGAAAGCCAGTGGGATATCTCCTCAAAATATGATGTCTGGGTGATGGACCTGGAGGAGCAGCGCCTGCAGAAGGTGGGCAGCCCGGTAGCTGGACGGCCGCAACTCTCACCTGCAGGCAATTACACCATCTGGTGGGACGGCATGCAGCAGCAATGGTTTGCCTATGACAATCGTGAACAGAGCACCCGCAACCTCACCGGTGAAATACCGGTGAACTTCTGGAACGAGAAGAACGATGTACCGTCATCCCCCGCTCCATACGGGATGGCTGCATGGGGAGAGGAAGATGCCTGGCTGCTGCTCTATGATGCGTTTGATATCTGGAAGATTGACCCAAGCGGAGAGGCAGAGGCGGTGAATATTACCCGTGGTGTAGGGCGCAGGGACTCCCTCACCTTCCGTTACATCAACACCGACCGCGAGAAACGATTCATTGAAATGGATGAGCAGCTGCTGCTCTCTGTCTTTGACAACAAAAGCAAGGAAAGGGGTTATTACACCCTGGCACAAAAGGGGAGAGACCCACTGAAGAGAAGGGTGATGGAGGGGTTCACCTTCTCTTCCCTGATCAAGGCGAAGGAACGGGATTTATACCTGTTTGAGAAAAGCAACTTTCACACTCCTCCCGATCTCCATATGACCGGCAACCTGTGGAAATCATCAGAGAAGCTAACCGGTATCAACCCGCAAAAGGAGGAGTACAACTGGGGAACAGCGGAGCTCTTCTCATGGACCTCCTACGCCGGGGATACATTGCAGGGGATTCTCTACAAGCCGGAGGATTTCGACCCGACAAAGCGTTACCCGGTAATGATCTACTTCTACGAGCAGCACTCCGACGACCTCTACCGCTGGTTCACGCCTGCACCCAGCCGCTCCGTCATCAACATCCCCTTCTTCGTGAGTCGCGGTTATCTGGTCTTCACTCCCGATATCCGCTACGGCGTGGGACAACCGGGAATGGATGCCTACAACGCCGTTGTCTCCGGCGCGGAAGCTCTTGCAAAAAACCGATGGGTGGACAACGAACGGATGGCGATACAGGGACAGAGCTGGGGTGGCTATCAGGTGGCCTACCTGGTGACGAAGACCAATATGTTCAGGGCTGCCGGCGCAGGGGCACCGGTATCGAATATGACCAGCGCCTACGGGGGCATCCGCTGGAGCTCGGGCCGCAGCCGCCAGTTCCAATATGAGCAGACGCAGTCGCGAATCGGTGTGGCCATGCTCGACTCACTGCAGCTCTATATCGACAACTCACCGCTCTTCTTTGCCGACAAGGTAGAGACACCGCTATTGCTGATGCACAACGACAAGGACGGTGCAGTACCCTGGTACCAGGGCATCGAGTACTTCATGATGCTGCGCCGCCTGGGCAAGCCGGCATGGATGCTGCAGTACAACAATGAGGAACACAACCTGACACAGCGACGCAACAGCAAAGACCTCTCCATCCGCCTGCAGCAGTTCTTCGACCACTACCTCAAAGGTGATCCTGCACCGGTATGGATGACCAGGGGAGTCCCGGCCAGAGAGAAAGGGAAAACCTGGGGATATGAGGTTGATTAGTTGATGTGAGGATGAGCTGATTCGGGAATTAGCTGATGTGACGATGTGACGATGTGAGGATTCGATGATTGCTGATAGTAAACCATTCCTGTTTTGCAAGTATGTCTGACGAGGAAAAAGAATTGATCGCACTGAGAAACGGTTCTGAGAAGGCTTTCGAAACAATCTACAAGCGTTATGCGGGAAAGCTCTTTAACTTCATCATGACCCTGTCGCACGGCGACCGTTACACGGCGGAGGAGATTGTACAATCAGTCTTCGTGAAACTGTGGGAAGTGCGCGAACAGATTCATCCGGAAAAGTCTGTGCTCTCCTATCTCTCCGTCATTGCGAAAAACATGTTGCTGAACAGGTACCAACGGCAGACGATTGAATTTGTATACCAGGAGTATATCCTGCGGGAACAGTCGCCTTTCGATACGGCAACCGAAAAAGAACTGGAACGTAAGTGGCTGGAAGATTTTATTGATGAGCTTATCGACCAGTTACCTCCTTCAAGGAAGAGAATCTTCATCCTAAGCCGAAAAGAAGACCTGTCCACCAAACAAATAGCTGAAATCATGCATATCTCGGTCAGCACGGTGGAGACCCAACTCTCACTGGCCACCCGGTTTATGCGCCGGCAACTGGAGAAAAATTACGATAAATTGTTTCTATTGTGCCTCACCCTGTTAATTTAACATAATATATGGTGACTCCTTAAGGGAATTTGACCCTTTAATTGTATCATTTATACGATCCCGAAAAGAGAATAATGGAAAATAAGAACTACATCATACTGTTTGAGAAGTATCTGCACAACGAAGCTTCGGAGGAAGAGAAACAACTCCTGCTCAATATGCTTCGCAGGGATAAGGATTTGGATCATTTTTGGGAGAGCATGCTTGATCAGTCGCACCCGGAAATAGATGAGCAAACGGCGCAGCGGATGCACGCTCAGATTCGTTCAACCATTGCGCAGGGAAGAAAACGTTCCTTGAGAACAGCATCCCTGCGCAGGGCCATGCAGTGGGCTGCCATGATTGTGCTCCCACTGCTGTCAGCGCTATTGGTCTATCTCATCACCTCCGATCAACTGCCGGGGAACAATCGTGTAACCATCACCGCTCCCAATGGCGAGAAGGCCATCGTCACCCTGGCCGACGGCAGCCGTGTGTGGATCAATTCCGGTTCGTCGCTTACCTACGGCAACGATTTTAATCGTCACCAACGAAAGGTATCGCTGGAAGGTGAAGCCTATTTTGAGGTAGCCAAAGACCCGCAACACCCTTTTATCGTACATACCCGTGAAATGGAAATCCAGGCACTCGGTACCGCTTTTAACGTGAGTGCATACAGCGATGAGAATTACCCCTCAGTCGTGCTCGTGGAGGGTAAAATAAAAGTAAATACACGGGGACAGGAAGAGATACTCACCGAAAATGAACGGGCAATTGTCGACAAGGCTAACCAGTCACTTTCAACCGATAAAGTATTTGCCTCCGATTATATACAGTGGAAAGCCGGTAACCTCTATTTCGATAATAGTTCGTTTGATGAGATAGCCAAAACGCTCTCCCGCGTATTCAATGTCGAAATCCGGTTCGCATCAGATAAACTGCGTCCCCTCCGTTTTACCGGGACACTGGGTAACAGCAGCATACGCAATGCACTCGATATCCTCTCACTGACATCCTCCATGCATTACGAGATGAACGGGACGGTCATCGAACTCTATTACGGGGATTAATATCAACACCTAGGCACACATGCTCCTTATCCGGCAGATTTATTTACAAAGACAGAATAGTTAATCTTTATTAACGGAATAGTGGTTTATACCGCCTCTCTTGTATACTTATTAACAGAGTGAATAAACACATGGGAAGAAAAAAAGGATGAAAATCCGGTTTTTTATTCCAGGAAATAAATCAACCCTTAAAATTTATAGGTATGAGGCAAAAACAATTCTTAAAGAGGTGTTCAAAGGCAAAGCTTATTGTGCTATTGCTTTTGCTATTTGTAACCACACAGGCTTTTGCGCAGATAACGGTGAATATCCGGAACAAGCCTTTGCGTGAAGCATTGAAAGAAATCGAGAGAGTGAGCAACTACAAGTTTTTTTACAATGAATCACTCCCGGGATTAGAAAAAAACAGCACCCTCCGGCTCACCAACGCCACGATCGATGCCACCATGCAACAACTCCTTTCAGGGGTGAATATTGCTTACCGGATCAGTGAGAACAACATTATCGCATTAACGGAAAAGGAAGATGCCAATCTATTGGCAACCCAGGCACAGCAAAACAAGGTGACGGTCAAAGGCCAGGTGCTGGATGTCAATGGAATCCCTATTATCGGGGCAAACATCATTGAAGAAGGAACACCGGGCAACGGCACCATCACCGATTATAACGGAAATTTCTCCCTGAGTGTAAACCGGAACGCGACCCTGAAAATATCCTATCTGGGCTATGCGGATGTGATCCTCAATACTGCCGGAAGAAATACTTTCGAGGTGGTGATGGAGGAAAACACGGAGATGCTGAGCGAAGTGGTCGTCACGGCGCTGGGCATCAAAAGAGAGGAGAAAGCACTGGGCTATTCCGTTCAATCGGTTGAAGGTGACGGACTGCAGACAGTGAAGGGAGTGGATGTTGGCACCTCTCTTTCAGGGAAGGTGGCCGGTCTGCTGGTACGGAACAGTACGGAATTTACCGAGGCACCCGCGATTCAGATCCGTGGTGAAGAACCGCTGCTGGTGATTGATGGTGTGCCTTATGCCAATATGACATTGCGCGATATCCCTTCGGATGATGTGGCAAGCCTCAGCGTGCTGAAGGGTGCCACCGCATCTGCCCTCTACGGGTACAGGGGGGCCAGCGGTGCAATCATGGTGACCACCAAAAAGGGATTATCGGCCAAGGGTCTCTCTGTCTCGGTCAACTCGGGAACAATGTTTGCCGCAGGTTACCTGGCCATACCGGAGATGCAATCGAGCTTTGGCCGGGTGGTACGAAAGAATGCAGAGGGCAACCTGGAGTATGTGCGCTCGGGTGATGGATCCTGGGGTGTACCCCTGGATGGCAGGGAGATCATCCAATGGGATCCTGTTTCCAAATCGATGCAGCCGATGCCCTATCTCCCCATCGGGAAGGATAATTTTCAAAATTTCCTGGAGACGGGTTATATCCTCAACAACAACGTGAATATTGCGCAGCAGGGCGAGTTCGGTAGTTTCCGCACCTCTGTTACCTGGGTGAACAATAAGGGACAATATCCCAATTCCAAATATGATAAACTGACCTTTGGGCTGGGTGGTGACATGAAATTCGACAAACTACTGTTGTCCGCTTCCATGACCTACAATAAGCAGACCACCCCCAACACCGGTTTCAGGGGATATACGGGCTATGATCCCATGTACTCCATGTTAATCTGGTCAGCACCCGACTGGGATATCAGGCAATACCGGGATTACTGGGTCATTCCCAACGAAGTGCAGAACAGCAGCTATACCTCCACCAACAACAACCCCTACTTCGACAGTTATGAGAGAACACACAGTCAGGACAGGGATATCTTTAACGGGTCGGTCTCCATCGACTATAACTTCACCGACTGGCTGAAAGCCACGGCACGCAGCGGTTTCGACATCTACAGCGACAGGCAGGATATCACCGTCTCCAAAGGATCCTTCCAGGGTGCCGGCAGCTCGACCGTACTGAATGGTGGCACGCAGGTATGGGGTGAATCGCAGAGAGGCTCCTACAATATCGGATTGGGAAGGGGATACAGCCTGAATAATGATTTCCTGCTGTCTGCAGACAAATCATTCGGCGATTTCCGCATGGAAAGCCTGCTGGGTGGTACCATCTACTACCGTCAGGACGATGGGATGGAAGCACGTACTCAGGGCGGACTCACCATCCCGGCTTTCTACTCCCTGAAGGCATCGGTGAATCCGGCAGCCGTCCGCTCGGTCATCTTCAAGCAACAGGTAAACAGCTTGTACGGAAGAGTGGGATTTTCCTGGAAAAGTCTGCTGTATGCAGAAGCCACTTTCCGTAACGACTGGAGCTCCACTCTCTCGGAAACCACCCGTTCCTATCTCTATCCTTCGGTTTCGGGCAGTTTCATTGTATC
>CAYUQE010000106.1:0-6686 GCA_964446805.1 uncultured Proteiniphilum sp.
TCATGATGTCGGCGGGGCGAGGCAAAGCTATCTCCAGCGGTGGGGTTATGCGCCCCGCCCAGGTGGAATAGTTGGTGTTGGCCTTTTGTACCACCGGCTCCCGCAGTGCCGGAAGTGAGTTGATCTTGTCGGCATCGAGCAGGGTGGGGTTGAAATCGCGTTCCAGTTCCAGCTGCCTTCTCAGCAGTGAATCCGGTTGCTGGGCGAAAACAGCCGCTGTAAAAGCCATTGTGGCGATAGTCATATATATTTTTCTCATTGTAGTTGATTGAGATTATTCTTAATTTTTCACTTTTAATTTTTCACTTTTCACTTATCTGTTGAGCCGTTCATTGATCATTTGCTGGATATCGGCCTCCTTACCCTTGTAGTTGGATCGCAGACTTTCCAGATACTGACGTGCCTGAAATGCATCACCATTGGCATGATAGGTGTCCGACAGGACGATGAGTGCCCGTGCCATCCAGTATTGATGGGGTGTGCCTTTCTTCATGAACTCTTTCACCTGCGCTTCGGCACGGTCGTATGATTTCCAGCGATAGTAGGTCTCCGCAATGATGTATTGCGCCTCTGCACCGTATATGCTGCGGGTGTCGCCGCCCACAATCTGGAAGTCGGCCATCGCGTTCTCAGTCTCGTTTACCTGCTGGTATGCCTTACCCCTCAGATAACGCGCTTCGATCACCGTCTCCGGTGAGAGGCCACTGTTGGCGAGGAGCTCCGTGGCGGCACGTGCCGCCTCGTGATAGCTGCCCAGCTGTGATTGTGTGCGTACCACGCCCAGCTGTCCCAACTGCTTGTTGGTAGCATTGCCGGCTGCGCTTGCCAGACGGGTGTAGTCTGCCAGCGCCTGCCGGTAATTGCCGTTTGCGAATTCAGCCTGTGAGGTATATATCAGCGCGTTGTCGAGGTATTTCAAGTTGCCGGCATCGATCACTCTGCGAAAACGCGAGAGTGTCTCCTGCTTATCTCCTTTCTCATTGGCGATCACCCCCAGGTAATAGTGGGCATCGCTGTTGTATGCACCGTTGGGGAATGATTGGAGGTACCTGCTCATGGATGATGCCGCGTCGGCACGGTTACCCCGCATATAGACACTCTCTGCCGCCAGGTAGGTGAGCGAATCCTGTCGTGATGGTGTAATACGCATCCCGCCGGGGAGAGCGTTGGCGTAATCCACGTACGACTGGATATCGTTCATGTCGCGATAGACTGTCTCCATCGAGACCAGGGCATTACGGGCATCGTCCGATCCGGGTAAATCGCTGATCACCTTCTTGTAGGCAGTGATACTCTGCTGATAGTTGCCAGTGTTGTAATACAACTGACCCAGCTGCACCCCTCCCTGGCCGGCGAGGGGGCTCCCGGGAAAGTCGGTCACCAGCCGCTGTAGCACGGCGATGGCTTCACTCTCGCGGTTGAGCATGGTGAGTGACCTGCTCTTCTCGTAGAGGGCATCGTCGATATACTGAGAGTTGGGATATTGACGCATCAGGTTGTCGAGGGCAGTGATCTTACCCTGATAATTGCGTTGCAATCCCATCACGAACGCGCGCTGGTAGGCCGCATAATCGGCCGCAGCGGGGTTGGCATCGGCCGCCCGGGCGTAATAGCGTTCAGCATCACTGAAATTGCGGTTGAAGTAATAGCTGTCACCGATACGATTCAGCGCATCGGCATACTCCGCCTTGTTGCGGCTGGTCTCGCTGGTTACGTACTGCTCAAAAGCAGTCACCGCCTGCCCGTATTGCTGCTGTTTAAAGAGGGAATAGCCGAGATTGTACCAGCCAAGGGCATAATTCTCATCAGCAGCCGATGCACTCTGGGTGAACTGCCGGAAATCGCTTGTCGCGTTGATGTAGTTGCCCATCCGGTAGTAGGATTCACCTCTCCAGTAGTAGGCATTGTTACGTGCTTTGACATCATAGTTGCCTGTGCCTATGCTGTTGTTGAAATGTTGAACAGCCTGATTCATGTTGCCATTGATGAACTCCTGTGCTCCCAGCTGAAAGAGCACCATCTGTTTTGCTTCCAGGATGCGCCGTCCCGGGTTATTGATACGGTTGATGGCATTGAGTGCGGCATTGTAATCTTTCGTGGTCAGGAAGGTCTCGGCAAGGATATCGTTCACCTGGTCGCTATATTGTGAACGGGGGTACTCACGCATGAAGTTCTCGAACAGGGTTATCGACTCACTGAAGACGGAGAAGTTGGTCTCATGCGCCAGTAAGGCGTAGTTGAACATGGCGGTCTCCCGCACCTGCGGGTCAAAATTATCGCGTGTGGCAGCTTCAAAAGCCATCTGTGCCAGTTGCTTCCGTTGTAGCTTCAGGTAGGTCTGCCCCAGCTGCAGCTGTGCGTTTTGTGACAGCGCATCGGCCACACCCACAGCCTGCTGAAACAGGGTCACTGCTTGGTCATACTTTCCCGTCTCGAAATAGGAGAGTCCCAGGAAATAGGCATCACCACGCAGCGGCCTGCCAATGTGGCTAATATAATACTCATAGTAGGGTATAGCCCTCGGTGCCTGTCCCAGGCGGTAATGACTGTTCCCCAGTACACGGTTTAATTCTGTGCGGTGTTCGCTTTGAGGGTATCTGTTGATGAACGATTCGGAGAGGCGTACCGCTTCCTCGAGCCTGCCATCGAAGAAGGCTGCCTGTGCCGTGTAGAATGCCACCTCTTCACTGTATTCGGGGTGATCTTTCAGCCGTTGAAAACGTTGCAGTGCCCCAACGTAATCGCTGTTCGCATAGGCAATGTAACCGAGGTAGAAATCGGCTGCATCCCTGTATTTCGTGCTGTTTTGGGAGAGCAGTCCGAAATAGCGGGTAGCCTCTCCCTTGTTTCCCAGTTGCAGATGGGTGTAACCGGTACGAAAGCTGTAATCCTCCTGCTCCTGCATCGTGAGGTAATCCAAGTCGGCCTGGTTGAACCATATCCTTGCTGCCTCCCACTCTTTTTTATCGTAATGAGCGGAACCGATAAGGAAACGCGCCTGGTGACGGTGGACAGTCTCAGGATACTGGTCGAGAAACGCTTTCACTAGATCACCACCGTTTTCGCTGCCGCTTCTGAAGGAGGATACGGCGGTCATATATGCGGCCTCTTCCTTCAGAAAAGCATCATTGCTCACCATGGTGAACCGTGATAACAGATCCGTTGCACCTGTATAGTTCCCATCGAGGAACATCTCTTTCCCCTGATTGAACAGTTTCTCCGGCTGCGTGTGATAGGCCGTTCTTTGTGCCGTTGCAATCTGTGTTACAAGGGCAAGGGTGAATACTACAATTATTTTTCTCATCGTTGTTCTATTTGTTGGATCTATATCGTTGTTCAATTGTTGGATCTATACTTCTTGTGATGTTTTATCGATCTCATTTATAGGAGTGATTGCATCAATCTCTCCACTCCCATGCGAATGGAGGTCAATCCGAACGCTGCAGGATTGAGACTGTCCAGAGCGATGAATTCCAATTGCATGACATCATCAGCTGCTTTTAAACCGCTGTAATCGTTGACTTCACATTTGAAGAAGAGGTCAACGGTCTGTACATCGAAATCGGCGTACCGATACACGTTGGGAATGGAGAATAGAAATTGCTCCTTCACCACCGTGAGACTGGTCTCCTCCATGATCTCCCTTCTTAGTGCCTCTTCAGCAGACTCATACATATCCACAAAGCCACCGGGCAGATCGAGTGTTCCTTTTGACGGCTCCTTCGCCCTGCGTGCAATCAGCATCTCGCCCTTCTCATTCACAATCACGGCCACGACTGCTGCCGATGCGTTATAATAGTATATAAAACCGCAAGCGGCACACTTCTTCGATTTCTCATTGTTTTCAAGAAAGCTGTCACTCCCACATTTGGGGCAGTATTGAAACGAGCTGAGCGGGTGTTTGTTCATGCTATACGGCTGTTAATGTTTCATCCATTTATTTCAGGAAGTCGGGCAGGGCGTCGGTCACCCTGTCCTCTATGGTATCAATGATCTTCTCTGCCAGTTCCTTGTCTAATCGTTTGGTAATGTAGACCTGCCCGAAACCGCCGATGCCTATGATATAGGATCTGCCATCCCAGTGCAAGCGAGTAAGCGAAAAGAGGAAATAGTTGTCCACCGACATATGATTCTCGGTAAATGCCTCAATCATCATACCACCTGCCATCTCCCAGGCACCATAGACGATCAGGTTATCCTGTCGTTCTTGCATTGCCTCGCCAATGACCTCGGTAAGCTTAATCTTCAGCTGCTCTTTGTGGAGCTCCTTCCCGGGGTTGGTTAGATAGGCTGCAAGTAGGATCAATGCGATCACAGCTATCAATAATCCCGTGCTGTTTTGTTTTCTTTTACTTGTCATCTGGTTTATAAATGAGCGGTCAGCTTATAACTTTTAGCACTCAGTACTCAGTTTTTAACTTTTAACTTTTAAATGTTATTTGCGTGTGACCTCCACTACCCCTGTCTTTGGCAGTTCACGGTTGCGTTTATCCACTGCTGTCACCAGGTTGTCGGCAAGGAGTGAGAAGGCCATACCGGTGATGCTCTGTTCATTCAGTGCCACAGGCTGCCCCTCATCACCTCCTTCACGTATGCGCTGTACGATCGGTATCTCTCCCAGCAGGGCGTACCCATTCTCGCTCGCCAGCCTCTTGCATCCCTCTTTGCCGAAGATGTAATAGCGGTTCTCAGGGAGCTCGGCCGGTGTGAACCAGGCCATGTTCTCCACCAGTCCCAGGATGGGTACGTTCACCTTGTCACCCGTGAACATGTGAATACCCTTGCGGGCATCTGCCAGCGCCACATCCTGCGGTGTGCTCACAATCACCGCACCCGTGATGGGGAGTGTCTGTACCAGGGTGAGGTGTATATCACTTGTACCCGGCGGGAAGTCGATAAGGAAGTAATCCAGCTCACCCCAGTCGGCGTCACCTATCAGCTGCTTGAGCGCATTGCCTGCCATGGCTCCACGCCATACCACCGCATCCTCCTTCTTTACGAAAAAGCCGATGGAGAGCATCTTTACGCCGTAGTTCTCGATGGGGATGATCATATCACGTCCCTCTTTTTTTTCCAGTAGGGGTGATGCATCCTCCACCCCAAACATCTTGGGTACGGAGGGACCAAAGATGTCGGCATCAAGCAATCCCACCCTGTATCCTTTTTGTGCCAGTGCTACAGCCAGATTGGTGCAGACGGTGCTTTTTCCTACACCTCCCTTTCCCGAAGCCACGGCAATGATATTCTTCACCCCCGGTAACAGTTCGGGCAGTGCGGGTCGTGGTGCCTGCTTCGATTTGACCGATATGTTCCCCTTGATCTCGATCTCTTTGTCGGCATAGTTGAGAACGGCCTGTTCTGCCATCTTCACAACCGATTTGATAAACGGGTCGTTTGCTTTCTCGGTGATCAGCGTAAAACTCACTTTCATTCCTTCAATGCGGATATCATCTTCTACCATACCGGCAGATACAATGTCCTGTCCCGTTCCCGGGTAACGCACATTTTTCAGTGCATCCAAAATTAACTGTGGATATATTGCCATTTTGTTCTTTTAGATCATCGTGATCAGCTTTCAGCACTCAGCTTTCACTTTGTTGTTCGTTCTTATCTTTCAATCTCGGAGCCTCAATCCCTTTTACCATTTCCTACCTCTATTCTTGCGCTACGGCCGAAACTGCGGTATTCATCCTTCGCGATCTCGATATCGGGTTCACGCCATGCTATCGCTTTAGGGCAGACAAAACGGACATACTTGATAGATAAACCGCGACTACGCCACTGTTGTTCATAGAAAGTCTGAATTTCGAGTATTTCATCCTCTAGGTTGGAGTTGTAAAGGTCGTCACTCTCAAATAGTACCGGGAGCCCGTTCTCTTCAATCATTGCCCTGGTATAGGTGTAAAGGAAATTACTGTCTGTCTTCAGATGAATGACTCCTTCGCTCTTCAGTATCCGGCTGTAGGCTTTCATAAACCGTGTGGAGGTGAGTCGCTTGTTCACCTTCTTCATCTGCGGGTCGGGAAAGGTGATCCATATCTCCGATACCTCCTCCAACGCGAAAAAATGATCGATCAGCTCGATGTGCGTGCGCAGAAAAGCAGCGTTGGTGAGATGCTCCTCCACCGCTTGAGTAGCCCCTCTCCACATTCGGGCCCCCTTGATGTCGATACCGATAAAATTCTTACCCGGAAATTTGCGGGCCAGTTCCACCGTGTACTCTCCTTTGCCGCAACCCAACTCCAGCACGATGGGATGATCGTTACCGAAAAATGTGTCCCATTTGCCCTTCAATGGAAATCCCTCTTTGGTCAACGTTGCAAAGCTGTATTGGAACACATTGTCGTAGGTTGCCATGTCGGCAAATTTAGCCAGTTTGTTTTTTGCCATGAAAATAATGATTGACAGCTGCTTCTTTAAAACATGCAGATTACTACTACAAAAATAGGCATTTATGCGTGAAAAACGAAACTTAAATGATGAACCTGCTCGTTTGTGGAAAGTTGCAAAAGAAGGGATGAAACCTCTGTTTCACTTTCTCTGATAATGAAGCCTCATTTTTATAAAAGTGTACCTGTTTTGACGGTAAAAATTTCAATTGTAAACAGAATGAACCTCTTTTTGGTGATATTGGTAATCAACTATCTATAAGTGTTTTATCCGAATTGGTGGAATAAATAAAAAAT
>CAYUQE010000107.1:0-6498 GCA_964446805.1 uncultured Proteiniphilum sp.
CCTAATAACGTAGTAACCTAATAACGTATTAACGTAAAACATAAACAATGGCCAATCTAAGTAAATTCATATTAAATAAAATCTTCGGATGGAAGGTGGTCAACGAATATCCGTTGGTACCCAAGTGTGTACTGGCAGTGGCACCGCATACCAGCAACTGGGATTTCGTGATGGGCAAGCTGGCCTACTCATCGCTGGGGCGTCAGGCCAACTTCCTGATCAAGCAGGAGTGGTTCTTCTTTCCCTTTAACCTCTTTTTTGGGAGTATGGGAGGCATACCGGTGAAGAGAGGTCGTAGCGGATCGCTCACCGACACGCTGGCCAAAGAATTTCAGACCAGGGAGTGGATGCACCTGGGCATCACACCCGAGGGCACACGCAAGCCGGTGAAGGAGTGGAAGAAAGGGTTTTACTTTATCGCCGTGAAAGCGAAAGTGCCGATCCTGCTTATCGGCCTCGATTATGGCAAGAAGGAGGCCAGGGTGCTCGACCTGTTCTATCCCACCAATGACTATCGCAAGGATATCGTGGCGATCAAGGCGCATTACGAGGGGATAGTGGCGAAGAAGCCGGAGAACTTTATCTTGTAATCAGAGCACCGGATCATCTTCCACCTTGAGGCGCTGTGGATGATTCTATATCTATGCTGGAATGCATCGCTACCTCGCCTTCATTTTCACAACTCCTCGCCGAAATCCAACGACAACTGGATCCCTTCGGCCGGCAGGAGGCCCTGCTCCGCATCGGCATTACGGAGGGTGAGACCCATCAGACGGATCTTTCTCTCCAGAAGATCATCGGCCTGCAGCAACAGCTCCTTGCCCAGATCGAACAGCTCCTCATAGCTGCGTATATAATGGCCCACGGTGCGACTGCGGGTGATCACCGTGAAGTCGGCGTACTTGATCTTCAGCGTGAGCGTCCTGGCCAGGAACTTCTTTTTCTCGCCACGGCGATGTACCTCACGGGCCAACTGATCGAGTGCGGCAAGGATGTCGACCATCTCCTCCAGATCATCGGCATAGGTCTCCTCGGCACCGAGCGACTTGCGCACTCTCTCCGACTCCACCTCCCGCTCATCGATAGCCCGTGCAAAATGATAATAGGCGATACCCGCCTTGCCGAACTCACGCACCAGGTCGATCTCGGACCACTGCTTCAGATCATAGCCGGTGTGAATACCCAGCTCCGCCATCTTTAGGGCGGTCACCTTCCCCACCCCGAAGAACTTGCTCACCGGCAACTTCTCCACAAAAGTTTCCGCCTGCGCTGGCTCAATGACGAACTGCCCGTTGGGTTTCCTGTAATCGGACGCTATCTTGGCGAGAAACTTATTGTAGGAGACGCCGGCGGAGGCGGTGAGGCCCGTACGGTTGCGTATCTTGTGCCTGATCTCTTTGGCTATCAGGGTGGCTGAGCGGTTGCCCTTATGGTTGACAGTGACATCGAGAAAAGCCTCATCGAGAGAGAGCGGCTCTACCATGTCGGTGTATTCGAGGAAGATCTGCATGATCTGGTTGGAGACGGCACGGTAATGATCGAACCGCGGCATCACGAAGATGAGATGGGGACACTTGCGCAGCGCCGTGACCGAGGGCATGGCAGAGTGGATACCGTACTTGCGTGCTTCATAGCTGGCGGCCGCCACCACGCCTCTCTTCTCGCCATAGCCCACAGCGACGGGCTTACCGCGATAGTCGGGGTTGTCGCGCTGTTCGATGGAGGCATAGAAGGCATCCATATCCACATGGATTATCTTGCGGTTCATAGGGGCAAATATAACGGCAATTTATTACATATCAAAGCGAAAGAATGTTTTATTTACGCTTTCAATATCCGCTCGCAGACCATCTCGGCGCTGATCACCGCCATGGGCAGTCCCGCGCCGGGGGTGGTGGAGGCACCCACATAATAAAGGTTGCCGTACTGCTCGTCGAAGTTCTTCGGACGCATGCCGCCTATCTGATTCATCCTATGTGACAGCCCCAGCCCGCTGCCCATGTAGAGGTTGAAGTTCTTCTCCCACTCCAGCGGTGTATGGATGGTTTTTGTGACGATATGAGGCATGAGATCAACACCGATATGGTTGGAGAAGTCGGCAAGGATGCTGTCGACGATCTCATCACGGTCGCTCCAGTCACTCTTATACTGCAGGCTTGGCACGGGACAGACGAAGAAGAGGCTCTCGCAGCCCTCAGGTGCACAGTCAGGATTGTGCTTCGAGACGACATTCACGTAATAGTAGGGTTTCTGAAGTATATCGGGGTTCTTGAGCACATTGTGGGCATACTCCTCGAAGTTGCTGCCGATATAGTAATTATGTTGATTGAGATCTGGCAGTTTACAGTCCACCCCCACGTAGAAAGTGAGGTAGCCCATGGTCCACTCCATCTTTAGCAGCTTCTTTTCAGCAAACTTCTTTCGTTTGAGCACCCTCCCGCGAAAGAGAGCTGCATCGGCATTGATCAGGAAGATGTCGGAGATGTAGTTGTTGCCCTCCTTGTCGATCACCATGGTAAGGCGATCACCATCGGCCTCCACTTCGGTGATCTCGGTACCGTAACGGAAGGTGGCACCTCTTTTCTCCAGTTCACTTACCATTCCCTTGACGATATTGTACATGCCGCCCTCCACGTTATGGTAGCCGTCGTGCCTGAACTCGGTGTAGGAGAGCAGGCTGTAGATGGCCATGGTGTCGAATGGTGTGCGTCCGAGGAAGAAGGCCACCAGCGAGACAATCTGCCTTGCTTCATGCGAGTCGAAATACTCCTTCACATGTTGCCAGAACATCTTCATCAGCACCGGGATATGTACCGGGTTGACTTTCATCAGGGTGGTGAAGTAATCGAGGTAGTTATCGAAATTATTACGGATCACGATATCGAAGGTGTCATGGAAGAGGGCGCCCGATTTAGCGAGGTACCTCTCCATCTTGGCTTCGAATTCGGGCTCGATATCACGGAATTGCTCGGCCAGCTTTTTAATATCTTTATATAGATGAAAGGTACTGCCTCCACCGCTGAAATGGACAGTGTAGAGAGGATCGAGCGCTACGAAGCGGAAGGGCATCTCCACCTCACACTTCTTCATGAAATCGGTAAAGACATAGGACATGCTGAAGAAGCTGGGTCCCATATCGAAGGTAAACCCATCCTTTTTGATCTGATTGAGACGTCCCCCCGGCTGGAAGTTCTTCTCGAGGAATTGTACCTCATAGTCATTCTTTAACAGTAATAGTCCACTGGAGAGAGCACCCAGGCCGGTGCCGACGATGGTCACTTTTTTTTTCATTGGTTGTTGTGTTTTTTGATGAATGCAGGATAGCGTTCGTTCTTCACCCAGCTGAACTGGGGAGCGATGGAGAGTACCTTGCGGTAATAGGTGTCAGCCTTGGCGATATTGCCGGTCTCCTCGTAGGCCGTGGCGATCTGCACCAGCAGGGCCAGGTTGTTCCAGTCGCCCGCGCTCCGTGGAGCCAACAGCCGTTCAGCGTGGAGGTAGTGACCTAGGGCCCTCTCCTTTGAACCACCAAAGAGAGGGGGCATGAAGTAGTCGATGTTGCCCAGCTGTATGTAGCCCAAAGCGTTGTCACTGTCTATTGCGATCGATTTCTTGGCGGCATTGATACTGCGGGGGCCCAGTTTCGGGGCCTTGAGGTTGGCCAGGCCGATCTGAAAGCCGTAGAATGCGGACTGATAGGCATGCAGCTGGCTCACCTGGTGCTTCTTCTCCATGAGCAATGCAATCCGTTTCAGTCCACGTTCCAAATAGATGCGGGCCTCGCTCTTCCGCTTGTTGCCGATGCACCAGCCTATATAGCCATACTCATAGTTGAGGAGCTCGAGCTCTCTGTCGGGCGACTTGCCCACTTCGGCGTTCATCGTCTCGATGACTCTCTTCCACGATGGCATATCGTTGCTGAGATAGGCATTGTAGATCACCTCCCTCTCTCCCTCTGCCAGGGCGGCAACACTGAATGTGAACAGTAAAAGAAACAGCAATTGTCTGATCATTCTATATATATTTAGTGAACCGTTGTAATCTACAAGGTTAAGTCAGGTACCTACCAACTTACCAACTAATTAACTTACTAACTAACTTACCAACTTTCTAACTTATATCGTGCGTCCTTTCCATCGGAAGCGGTTTTTCCTGTTGTTGGTGATTGACCGGATGATAAAACGCCCCAGCATGAGCTGTTGCGGCAGCAGCAGGAGCAGGTTTTGCAGTATATCCATTCTCGCGGTGGACGATGCCAGGATGTGGGTGAGCAGGGTGGCGCCCATCCATACCCAGAGCAGATCGGTCCTTCCGGCAATGGGGAAGACGATAAAGCCAAGCGTGGTGACGAGCCAGTAGATGAGTGCCAGCAGTGCCGAATTACCGAAGAAGTAGTTCACGTTCTTGGCGAACCCCTCCACTGCAGCGGGCAGGCTGTCGTACATGCGGCAGCGCACCTCATCGATGCCGGTGAGGCAGGCCACTTTTCTGTGTCGCCGCTTGAAGTAGCGTGCGGTCTCGATATCCTCGGCGCGGCTTTTTCTGAACCGTTCATGGGGCAATAACTCAGAGTAGCTCTTCCGATCGAACAGCATGAGCTGACCGTTGGCGGCAGCCAGTGAGGAGAAACGGGAGCGTCGCACCAGTGGCAGCGGCAAGAGCGAGAGGAGGATGATCAGCATATTGGGTACGGTGATCTTTTCACCCAGCGTCTGCATCTCCTGCGTGGGGAAGATGCTCATCAGGTCGGTATTGAGACGGAGCATATATTGCAGGCAACGGTCCACAAGGCCCTCTCTGACCCTCACGTCGGCATCAAGGAAGAGGAGGTAATCACCTTTCGCCTCCAGCGCAAGCTGGTGGCAGCCATTGTTCTTGCCGCTCCAGCCTTCGGGCAGTCCCCGGGAGTGTATAAGCCGTATACGTGCATCGTTTCGGGCAAAAGTGGAGATGATGGTCGTGCTGTTGTCGGTGGAGTGATCGTCGTAGAGGATGATCTCCAGGATCCGGTCGGTGAGGGAGGTGAGATCGCCCAGCAGGTGACCGATATTGTTCTCCTCATCGCGTACAGGTATCAGCACCGAGACCGTCTTGAGGCAGGGTGAGGTGCTCCTCGCCGGCAGCCGCTCCCGCAGGAGACGGTTGACAAGGGCGACCAGCAGCTGCAGCAGTGCAAAGGCCAGGATGATCAGGACGATGTACGCCATCATTCGGTGCGTGCTTTTTGGAGGGTGAGACAATCGGTATAGAAATCATTATAGGCTTCCTCCATCGACTCTCTATTGAATTCCCCCCTGTACTCGCGGAGGTAGATTGAGAGCGATGGCTTTGGATGGGCAAGGTAATCGATCATATTGACCGACATCAGCAGTTGCACATGTCCCTTCCTGCCGTGGAGGATGCGCTCCAGTCCCTTCTCAAAGTGGAAGTGAGTGCAGTAGAGCGACTGCAGGCTTCCCTGCGGGTAGATCAGCAGCATATTACCCGGATCATCCAGCAGCTGTGAGGCGTACTGTAGCGACTCGATGATCTCACGGCTCCTCTTGTTGATAGAGAAGGCACCGGTATGGTTGAAAAAACGGAAACGAAGCAGCTGATCTTCCTGCATCATAAAGTAAAACTTCCGTTTCAACAGCACCAGCTTGAGGTACATCGCCCAGAAACCGTCCCACCATCCTATGTGGTTCCCTATTAGCAACACTGCCTTGCCCTCATCGGCAAAGGAGCCCACTATTGTCACTGCCCGGAAGTGCCGTTTCAGCAACCAGCGGGTGTAGTGCTGGAAAAAGGGGTAGATGAAAAAGTGGTGTTTCGACCGTAGCATGGTTATTATTTGTATGTTGAGATCGTGATGATCAGTTGATATCAGTTTAGCAGGTATATCAGCAGGAAAAAGAGGAGTTGTACCAGGAAAAGAGGCAGCGCCATCCTGTTCTTGTCGCCGATGCGGAGAAGGTACCTGATGGTGTGGAAGAGTAGCGCCAGCAGACCCCATACAAGATAGTTCTGCAGGGGGATGTGATTGTCCGCCCACGACCACATCTCCATCTTCGGGGCTACCTGCTCCAGGATCAGGTCGTAGCCCACCATCAACAGCGAAGGAAAAAGAATACCGTTCCATCCATTGCGGTGCAGGGGGGTGAAGATGGCCGAGGTGAGATAGATCATCAGCACCCAGTTAAGACCGATCAACGGTGGTGTGCCGGCGATCTTCACTCCCAGACCGCTACCGTAAAGATAACTACCGAACACCACGCCGCTGTTCACACCCCACATCTCCACAAGGAAGCTGGCTACAAAGACAAAGGCATAAAAAAGACCTCTCTTGCCTTGACTTCCCCTGCTGCGATCACGATCGTACCAGTAGAGCAGTGCCAGGGAGATTAGCAGCACCAGCGGTGTCAGCATCCTAAAGAGGTTGTGGGTGAAAGGGATGGTGAAGCCTATGACACCTACCGCGTAGATTGTCACGATACGGCGGATCATCTCCCGCTCTCT
>CAYUQE010000108.1:0-6479 GCA_964446805.1 uncultured Proteiniphilum sp.
TCCTGTCACCTGTTTCGGGGTATTCACTTACCTTCCTTTCCAGGGCATCGGTGGCAGTCCACTGGTCGCTATCGGTCTGGGCTGTTATTAACTGACCTCTTAAAAGAAACAAAATACAGAATATCAGGTAAGTATGTGTTTTGTGTAGCATTCTTATATTGTTCTAATTTTTTATAGGGAGCGATGTACATATATGCTTATTGTTATACCAGTTGTCTATACAAGACGATGAAAATTCCGCATTTAAACCCATAATACCGGCCATATAATCCCACTACATTTAAATCGGTATTGGTATACAACTCTATTAGATTTGTATGTTATTTCTGATCCCATGGTTTGAAGAACTTACGGAAATGCAAATGAAATAAAATCAGGGTGTATCTATTTAACTATTTTCACCTCTTTCGGAGCATCAATTTCACTTTTTACTTTCCCGTCTGCTTGTTTCACATGCTTCACTTTCACAATGCCGTAGGGGGTGGGAAAGGTGCCCTCTGCAAATGTCAGACTTTCCAGGTTGGGACGTATTTGTATCACTTTTGATCCCGGCTCCATCACCTTGATTCCCAGAACATGGGCAGTTAACCATGATGTCGGTCCTGAGGCCCATCCATGACAGAGGCTTCCACGCAGACCGATATAGCAATGATCACCACCATCTGCATGGATGTCGAACATGTTGGCGGGTGTCAGCTGGTCAATTCTGGCCGCTTTCGTTCTTTCCGAGTAGGTGAAATTCTCCCAGAAAGTAGTGGCTCCCAAGTCGAGCATAGCTCCCCAGTAATCTGAAATGATATTCATGCCCTCCTGGTATTTACCCGCTTTGGCCAAAGCCTCCAACATATAGTAACCGTAAAAGGTGGCGAAATCATTGGCACCTTCTTTGAGAATGACGGAGGATGCTTTGGCTGGTGACATTAAATCGGCCAAAGCAAGAAGAGCGGCAGCCTGTTTATTTCCATGGTCGGCGGGAGTGTACTTCTTTAATGATTTCACTGTTTCTGCACATAACTTCTGCAATTCAGTATCTTTCAGCCATATGGCGATATCTTCTCCTGCCTCCATCGTCATCAACGTTAAGGCGTGCAGTCCCGAATGAATCACATCCGGGTTTTCCGATGTGGGCCAGTCCAGAAAACGACCTCCATCCAGATTCTCTTTGTCCTCCGTTATCCTGGCGGTAATCTGAGGAATGAGTTTTTTCAGATAACTTTGTTGTTCTTTTAAATAGTTCAGGTCACCCTGATGCAGATAGTGGTCCCTGTGGATCATGATCCACCAGAGGGAGTAGGAAGAGATGCCATTCATCCATCCGGGCAGGGGGGTGGTATCTCTGGCAAAATCGAGACTTTTTTTAACCACCTCATTATCTCCAAAGACACTGTTGATCGTCATTACTTCAGGATGCATGTCACCCACCCATACCAGCCTGTCCCGTTTGATACCGTCCCACAGATAACCCTGCATATTCAGATGTACGGTATATGAACCTGTCTCCCATATCTTATTGAGTCGGTCATCGCTCGATCTGAAAGAACCCAGATAGGGGATATCGCGATACCTTGATATTGCACGTACCGATCTGATAGGCAGATCCACTCCTTTATCCAGCAGATCTATTCTTACAAAGCGGAATCCCGAATTGCCAATCTCGATGGTTCCCAACCATGGCAGATCCAGTGTAAAGTCTCGCAGAGAGTGGTCGTTGGTGGCGGAGTTCATGCCCGGCACACTGTTGTCACCCGTACTACTCATGGCTTCAGAGACCGATTCTCCCAGACGAACTCGTATTCTCACCGGGTTCTTATCGCCCCGTATGGCTGCCGCTATTTCAATTCCCCCGTACAGCTCATTGCCGAAGTCGAGCAGAATGGAAGCCTCTTTCTGATCATCCGATTTAAGCCTACACATCCCTTCACCACTGGTAGATAGCTGCCCGTCGAACTTGGTAAGGAGTACCTCTGAATTTTTTATCTGGTTGTCCTGATGATCTGATTGCCATACTATTTTAACCGGTGTAACATAACTTCGTGTTATCTCATCTTTCTGAAGATTGTTTTTAAAATGATCCTGTAGTATATTTTTTTGTGCATGCAGACTCACAGAAAAGCACAACGCCAATGAGAAGAAGTAGATAAAAATATTTTTCATAAAAAATGAGTTTAAATAATCAGGTTGATAAAGATGATGATTGACTTGTTTTTACCGTTCCACCGTAAACACCCACGTACCGGAACCTACGTTCTCTATCACGGAAAAGTCTCCTTTTCTCTGATAGGAAACCGGTTGATTGTCCTGTATTATCTGCTGTTTCTTCGAGAAGAAAGGAAGATAGATATCCGCACTGCTGTTTGCAGGAATGGTCACTTCGAGCAGGAACGATCTATCCGGTTTGTTTTTAAATTTGACAAAGACATCACCAAGAATAGTAGGGTGCTTTATCTCGGCAAATTCCAGGGTTGCCGGTTGTGGTTTAATGGTTATCTTGCGAAATCCCGGTTCAAGCGGTTCAATCCCCATCAGCTTGCGCGGTATCAGGTTGGCCGGTGCTGCTCCCCAGGCATGGTTCCAGTCCTGATTGGGTTTGTATTTATTATCCCAGGCTTCGGTCGTAATGGTCGAACCGGAGCGTATCATATTGTACCAGCTTCTCTCCGATGTGGACGAGAGTAATTCCAGACCGTATGTTGCCTCATTACAGTCGTAAACGGCATCGACCAGAAATTGGGCACCATAGACACTGCAGGCCATTTTCCGTGAACGGATAAACGCCAGTACCGATTTTTCATATTTCTTCTCCACCAGTCCGAAGGCCAATGGAAACATGTTGGCGTGGAGTGAGGCATGTTCCGTTCCGACACCATCAGTATAAACACCCCGCTTATGATCGAAGAGGACTTGGTTGAATGATTTCTTCAGTCTGGCTGCCTTTTTGGCGAAATGCTGTTGATCCGCTTCTTTGCCCAGCGTTTCCGCTATACGGGCCATGAGCGTAAGTGCCCTGTAATGGTAAGCATTGACGACCGTGTTCACATCGGTAAATACAAACCCGTCTGTTTCACCTCCTTCTTCCTTCTCCAGACCCAGGATACCCGTGTGAGGCCAGTCGACAATATCACGCAACTGACCGTTCAGATGAATGCTCTGAAGCAGATCCGTTGTCACCTTACCCGTACGGGTGCTGATCAGGCCCTTTTCATCAGAAAGGGCTGTCAGTGTTTTGGCTTTTAAATCTTCATAAAAATGTTCCAGTGAGTGTGTATTCCCCGTGTACATATAGTCTTCCCAGGCAATGAGAACAGACTGCAGGATCCATTCCGTGGGCCAGGTTGGGTTGTGTATAAGATATTCATGGGTATATCGGGCCATACTATATTCACCGGCCACGCAGTAATGTGCTAACTGATTGATGAGAACATCCCCCTCATACGGTATCCGTTCCCGATCCCCATCCACATATACACCCAGGAAAGAAGTGGCTTTGATGGAATATTTGCTTAAATCCCATATGCTGTTCAACACGGTATCTGAACTCAGGAAATAAGAGTTGGAATCAGTGAAGGGGTAAAAAGCAGTCTCTCTGATCAAATCTTTTTCTGCTAATGGGAACGAGTAATTCTCAATTTCGCAATAGCGAAAGGGCATCACTTCACCGATATACTCCGGCATCAATACAGCCTGAGGACCAATGTTTCTTTTGTCGGGACGTATGGCGACAAGATAGGTAATCCACCCCTTATCCAGTTTTAATTTATAGGAGGAATAACGAACAGATCCTCCAGGTGCAATGTCCACATGACCCTCTTTAAGTGCCTCTCCCAGGTGAATGGTCACGGTATCGGTTCCGGTATCGGAATAGAGATTGATTCGTAACCTGCCGAATGAAGCTTTGCCGAAATCAGCCATATAATTGTGTGCCGCTGTTTGATTAATTGCAACAGGATGTTCATCCAGCTTTTGAATGGGGTATCGGTCAGTGGCATAATCCGTTAATTGGTCAGACATCTTAAACGAAGATATATCGGAGAAAGCCGATTCCCGGTTATCATTATCCCAGATTTTTACTTTCCAGAAATAGACTTTGCCCGGTTCCAATGGAATACCTTTGTAGAGAACATCAGAGGAATGGCTGCTATAGACTTTTCCCGAGTCCCAGAGGTCTGCTGAGTCGTTTAACAGGATTTTTTTATCCGATGCGACCCGTATCCGGTAGGCCGTTTGCTTTTGCTGTTTCGTGTCTGACGAAATAACCCATCCCAAGAAAGGTTTATGGGTGCTTATTTCGGTAAATTGGAAATTCTCTTTTTGAGTGATCGCCTCGCTCAGCGGTGTTGACACCCGGTAACCGTTTAGAAACGCTGCATCCGTTTTTGACAACAGATTGACCGATAACACCGAAGGTGCAAATCGCTCCTGTGATGCAACCATGAAGCAGATGAACAGACCTATTGTCGTTAGAAACAATGATTCTTTAATATGCATTTTTCGGGAATTACCTTTTTTTAATGAATTATTCTCGATGGACAAAAGTGGCACTGTAACAAGCAAGCCGTACTTCTATAGACAGTTAATAAACAACTCGATATACAGGCAGAGGGAGTAATCCCGTCAGGATGACTTTACATCACTTTTCCTATATTCCTGTACTCCATAGGTGTTGAACCTACTCTTTTCTTGAAAAAGGATAAAAAATACTCATAGGAGCTGAAATTCAGTTCGTAAGCAATCTCCTTGATGGAGTTGTTGGTCTCAGCCAGCAGTTCTTTGGCCGTCCGGAGCTTTAACTCCTGAAAATACTGTGCAGGAGCATATCCCGTATATTCCTTGAATACTTTCCTGAACAATGAATAGCTGATACCCAGATTTGTTGCGATACCTTTTATATCAAGACTCTTATTGATATTTTCAATCATGATGATCTTTGCCCGTTCGATTTTCTGTGCCGACTCCCTGGATTCAAAGTTCTTATTTTGTGCCAGTGATAAGATGGTGCCTATAATATTAAACACAATCCCTGCCAGATATTGCTGCGTACCCCCTTTATCTTCTTTTGCCACTCTGATAGCCGTAGAGAAGAGACTCACCAAATCTTCATTCACTCCTACGTCCAGCACCTGATTGGAGGGGGTAATAAAATCATTGGTCACAATATCATCGATGATTTTCCCTTCAAAACCAATATAATATTCATTCCATCCGGTCTCTTTCAGTGGACAGTAGGTATGCCATTGGCCAGGAAATAAAAGGATCGCCTGACCCTTGGAGATACTTGTTCTTTTGGTCGTTTCCGAGGTAAAATATCCTTTTCCCTTACTAATATATACGATCTGGTATTCCGATAAGATACGTCCTTTTCCCGGCTTGAAATAATAGTTCTTGGGGTGTTCCGTGGAAGGATACAAGGTGTGGGGAGGAATAGGCTGAAAGCCTACCGTGTTAACTGTCAACCCGAACTTTTCATCCCGGGCATTGACAAGCAGGTATTTGAAATCGATTCCGAAATCGTTATATCTCATGTTTTTGTTATTAGATTTGCATATTTCTCAGATTGTCGGGCAGTAAATATACAAAAAAAATCAAGTCAATGTACAATCCGGCCGGCCTTTTCTGTGATTAGCCGAAGCCGGATTGTAGCATGGTTGGAAAAAGAATGAAAAGAGTATAAAGGACTATTTCAACTGTTTTTTATTAAAATAAATTAGGTATAATTAATGAGAATATCAGCATTGACATACCTATAATTAAAAAAACAACGGCTTTCTTTCCGGCCCCTTTCCACTCTTTCAGGATGATACCCCAAACGTTACTGAAGATCACGTTCAATGACATCAGGATACTCCATGAGAAAGCCATCATCACACTCCCCGGCTCGAAGAAGCTTTGCCCCATGCCCAAACCGAAGAATTGCGAGTACCATAACAAACCGGCCAATGCGCAGAGAAGCATATTATTGATGAAGACTGCTCTCGAAGAACGTTTGATCTCGCCACCTGTCTTATTTTTCCGGTTCATGAAAAGACAATAGATCAGATTGGTTACAAATCCGCCAATAGTTACCAACAACGTCACGGGGTTTTGGGCGAACAGCTCCTTTGCTCCGGCAGCAATGGCTGCTTCCTTAATCGGTATACCGGCACTCAGCCCCAGACTGAAACAGGCACTCATGACGCCCGCAAACAAAGCGATAAACAGTCCTTTCTTCAATGCAAAATCTTTGATGGCTTTCCGTCGCTCTTCCTCTGTCATGTTTTTGGAACGCAGGCTACCTGCATACCCCACCAGAGCAATACCCACCAGCGTTACAGCTACAGCCACCAACAAGATGATACCTTTCGGTGAAAACAGGTCGGTGCCTGTCAGCATGGCCGGGATAAGCGTGCCGAAAGCGGCACAGGTACCCAACGCCACTGATTGGCCCAGAGCGATGCCCAGATAACGCATGCTTAACCCGAATGTCAGACCGCCCACACCCCAGA
>CAYUQE010000109.1:0-2703 GCA_964446805.1 uncultured Proteiniphilum sp.
CCTCTGGTTGTTTATGAAAAGAAGCTCACGCATTACCCGTGCTCAGGGGACTGTTTTTCTGGGAGTATACCTTCTTTATTTCTTTTATAAACTCATCCTCACCTAACAAACGCGGTGTCTGAAGCGCTGTAAG
Organism: uncultured Proteiniphilum sp.; assembly: GCA_964446805.1. Taxonomy (GTDB): domain Bacteria; phylum Bacteroidota; class Bacteroidia; order Bacteroidales; family Dysgonomonadaceae; genus Proteiniphilum. The sequence continues at coordinate 134 of CAYUQE010000109.1, forward strand.
CACTCAGACACCGCCTTGAATCATTGGGTAAGCGGTTACTGATCCTTTTTTGCAACCGTGAAATCCCTTGCATTTTTCACCTTCTCTTCCAGCAGTGCCAGTGTGAGCACCTCCTTCACATCACTCACGTAGTGGAACGTGAGTCCCTCAAGATAATCTGCATTGATCTCATCGATATCTTTCTTGTTCTCCCTGCAGAGGATGATGTCACTGATGCCGGCACGCTTGGCCGCCAGGATCTTCTCACGAATGCCACCTACGGGAAGCACCTTGCCCCTGAGGGTGATCTCGCCTGTCATCGCCATATTGGGTCGCACCTTGCGTTGCGTATAGATCGATGCCAGCGAGGTGATCATGGTAATGCCCGCCGAGGGGCCGTCCTTGGGAATGGCACCCTCCGGCACGTGGATGTGGGTGTTCCAGTTGTCGAATATTTCCGGTGCAATCTGTAACTCTTCGGCATGTGAATGGAGATACTCCATGGCCAGCATGGCCGATTCCTTCATCACATCACCCAGGTTTCCCGTAAGCGTGAGCTTGGCTCCCTTGCCCCGGCTCAGTGAGCTCTCCACGAACAGGATCTCCCCGCCCACGGCAGTCCAGGCAAGGCCTGTCACTACACCTGCATATTCGTTACCCTGATAGCTGTCTCGGGTGTGCTCCTCCATACCCAGGTATTCATGCAGATGACCTATCTTCAGCGACTTGGGATAGGGTTCATCCGCAGCTATCCTGCGGGCTATCTTACGCATGATCTTGGCAATCTTCTTGTTCAGCTCACGTACACCCGATTCACGGGTGTAATGCTCCACAATCTTTTGCAATGTGGGTTTAGGGATCCTGAATGCGTTCTTTTCAATGCCATGGTTCAGCAACTCTTTGGGTACAAGATGGCGCCAGGCAATCTCCACTTTTTCCTCAGTGATGTATCCTCCCACATTGATCAGCTCCATACGGTCGAGCAGTGGCTGCGGTATCGTGTTCAGATTATTGGCTGTGGCAATGAACAACACTTTCGACAGGTCGTAGTCGATGGAGAGGTAGTTGTCGTGAAAGGCACCATTCTGTTCCGGGTCGAGCACCTCCAGCAGGGCAGAGGAGGGATCGCCACGGAAATCATTGCCTATCTTGTCCACCTCGTCGAGCACGAAGACGGGGTTGGATGATCCCGCCTTCTGGATGTTCTGGATGATACGGCCCGGGATGGCACCAATGTAGGTGCGGCGGTGGCCCCGTATTTCCGCCTCATCATGCAGGCCGCCCAGTGAAACACGTATATACTTGCGGTTGATCGCCTCGGCAATCGATTTGCCCAGGGAGGTCTTTCCCACTCCCGGGGGGCCGTAGAGACAAAGAATGGGCGCTTTCAGATCCCCTTTCAGCTTCAACACGGCCAGGTGCTCAATGATGCGCTCCTTCACTTTCTCCATGCCGAAATGGTCTCGGTCGAGCACCTTCTGTGCATGGGGCAGGTTGAAGTTGTCTTTCGTATATTCACCCCAGGGGAGCTCGAGGATGGTCTGCAGGTATCCGTACTGCACGGAATAATCGGGTGACTGCGGATTCAGCCTTTCCAGTTTCTGCACCTCCTTCTCGAAGGTCTCTGCCACGGTGGCACTCCATTTCTTGGTGACTGCTTTCTTCCGGAATTCATCAATCTCAATCTGCTGCGTGTTGCCGCCCAGCTCCTCCTGGATGGTTTTGATCTGCTGCTGCAGAAAATATTCTTTCTGCTGCTGGTTCATATCCTCCCTAGTTTTCATCTGGATGTTCATCTTCAACTCCAGCATCTGTGACTCACGGTTGAGGATCATCAGCAGGCGGTAAGCCTGCTCTTTCTCATCGTTCATGCTCAACAGTTCCTGCTTCTCCCTGCTCTCAATGGGCAGGTTGGTACCGCAATAGCTGATCAGCATATCGGCGAAAGCTTCACTGCTGATGGTCTGCATCAGCTCCTTTGGAGGCTCACCCAGCAGATGAAGCATCTGCAACATCGCCTCACGGATGGAGTCGAGAATCGCCTTGAACTCTTTATCCTCTTTCGATGCCTTCACATAATGCTTCAGTTTGTAGGTCGCTCTCAGAAAAGGGTTTGTCTGTATGAGCTCGAGCCACTCGAACCGCTTCTTGGCCTGTACGATGATGCTGAAGTTGTCGTCACCCAGTTCGATCACCCTGATCACTTCTGCAATCACACCTGTCTGGTAGAGATCATCGCCGCCGGGATCTTCCACGCTGGTATCTTTCTGACAAACAAGACCAATATAGCGTTGTTTCTTTCCCAGTGACTTGATCAGATCGAGTGATTTTCTCCTCCCCACTGAGATAGGCAGCGTGCTCCCGGGAAAAACGATGGTGTTCCGCAGTGGAAGCAATGGCAGCGTCTCCTTCAGAAAGGATTTGTCAATCTCCGTATTGCCGTCCACAAAGTCGGTCGCAATAAACGAAATTACGTTGCTTTCCGCATCTTCAGTGATGGCTGTATGTTTTTTGAATGGATTCATAATCTTGTTCTTTTCTGTGCTAAAAACAGAAAAATGGTTACTTTTGTTTTTAATTACCCCATATAT
>CAYUQE010000109.1:2803-6404 GCA_964446805.1 uncultured Proteiniphilum sp.
TTTCTGTGCTAAAAACAGAAAAATGGTTACTTTTGTTTTTAATTACCCCATATATTGAACAAAAGTCGTGCCAAAGAGCCGCATAAATGAAACTATATGCCTAACCCCTATTTCCGGTTCAAACAGTTTACCGTCTATCATGACCAGTGCGCCATGAAAGTGGGTACGGATGGTGTGCTGCTCGGTGCATGGGCCGGCACCGGAAAGAGGATGCATATCCTGGATGTGGGAACAGGCACAGGCCTGATCGCGCTGATGATGGCTCAACGCTTTCCCGACTCATCGGTACTGGCTCTGGAGATGGAGCAGTCAGCACTCTCACAGGCGGGTGATAACATCGCCAACGCTCCCTTTGCCGACAGGATCACCCTGGTTGGCTCCACCTTTCAGCACTTTGCCCGCCAGACGGAAGCGCGTTTCGATCTGATCGTTTCCAATCCTCCCTTTTTTTCAGATGCACTGCTGCCATCCGACAAGTCAAGGGCACAGGCAAGACATTCCGTCACATTGACACTCGATGAACTGCTCTTCTACTCCCGTTGCTGCCTGGCAGAGAATGGTCTGCTTTCGATGATTCTTCCTTTCTCAAAGCAGGGTGAACTGCACCAGCTGTGCGAAAAGTATGCATTTAGTGTGCAACGTAGAACGATGGTGCACCCTCTACCCGGAGCACTGCCTCATCGGCTGTTGGCAGAGGTAACACTCAGGCAGGTGAAGGCACCTGTCACTCATTCACTGGTCATTGAACGGTCGCGACACTGTTACAGTGACGAATTCACCGAGCTGGTACGTGACTTTTATCTCAATCTGTAGTCTGCCGCATCCGGTTTATTTATGCGGCAGAGGGTTGGTAGCGCTTTCATCGATAAGAATGTTGAATTTCTTTTTGTGTATCTTTGCAGACAAATAAAACATAAAAAAGTATGGCAAAACTGACCTTCTCAGGACTTCTCATCCTGTTATTCTCCTTCTCCATGCAGGGTGCCGACACGATTCAGGTGAAACAGACGAGAATACCTCTGCTTATTGACAGATCGGATAATCCACTCTTCTACCTGCGTATTGATGGGGTAGAAGCCAAGGTGCTTAATGAAGTAAAAATGCTTTTTTCAGAGGAGGTAGATATGAACGAGATCGCATCTATAAAGTTGTACTATGGAGGGACAGAAGCACCACAGCGCATGGGGCAGACACATTTCTATCCCGTACCGTATCTCTCGAGTCATGCTCCTGGAAAAACAAGAGAAGCCAACTCCTCCTATTCGGTGAAGATAGCGGAAGTACGATCACCTGCAAATGAGGTGAACCTCTCTCCCGATTATGCACTTTTCCCGGGGATCAATTATTTCTGGATCAGCCTGCAGTTGAAGCCGGGCAGTTCGTTGTTGTCGGTGATTGATGTGGAAATGATCTCTGCAATGCTCGACAGCAAGGAGGCACCGCTCGCTATCGATCCTGTGCGGGCACCACATCATTTGGGTATAGGCGTACGCCATGCAGGGGATGATGGTGTGGCTGCCTACCGCATCCCGGGGCTTGTCACCTCTCGTGAAGGGACACTGCTGGCAGTCTACGATGTACGTTACAATAACAGTGTGGATTTACAGGAATATGTGGATGTGGGCTTAAGCAGAAGTACCGACAAGGGAGAGACCTGGGAAAAGATGCGTCTCCCGCTCAGCTTTGGGGAGTATGGCGGACTGCCTAAAGCACAAAACGGGGTGGGTGATCCTGCCATCCTTACCGATAATAAGCGGGGAGTGATATGGATTGCTGCACTCTGGACACATGGCATGGGCAACGGACGTGCCTGGACAAACTCAATGGATGGCAACAGTAAGGAATCGACAGGACAGCTGGTGTTGTCAAAAAGCAGTGATGACGGTAAAACATGGTCCGAACCCATCAATATCACGGCGCAGGTGAAGGATCCATCATGGAACCTGTTGTTGCAGGGTCCCGGCAGGGGTATCACCATGCATGACGGCACGCTGGTCTTTCCCATACAGTTCATTGACGCATCGAGAATACCCCATGCCGGGGTGATGTATAGTAAGGATGGCGGTGAGACTTGGACGATTCATACCCCCGCCCGCACCAACACCACCGAAGCACAGGTGGCGGAGGTGGAACCGGGTGTGCTGATGCTTAACATGAGGGATAACCGGGGTGGTAGCCGCGCCGTGGCTGTCACCCGCGACATGGGAAAGACATGGAGTGAACATCCTTCCTCACGCGGTGTGCTGCAGGAGCCGGTATGCATGGCCAGCATCATCCACGTGAAAGCCGAAGAAAATGTACTGGGAAGAGATATCCTTCTCTTCTCCAATCCCAACTCCACCGAACACCGCAACCATATCACCATCAAAGCGAGCCTCGATGGCGGGCTCACCTTTCCTGAAGAGCATCAGCTGCTGCTGGATGAAGATTTTGGGTGGGGCTATTCCTGTCTTACAATGATTGACCGGGAGACAGTAGGTATCCTCTACGAGAGCAGCGTGGCTCATATGACCTTTCAGGCGGTGAAGTTGACCGATATTATCAGGATGAAAAAATAAAATGAGGAGTGACTGGCGTTATTTTAGCTTTACCCAGCAAAAAAGAGCAATTCATTTTCGATAAACGATAAAAAGTAGTAATTTTGGCATTTTAAACATCAGAATCGTGAAAGAAGTGATCACCATCAAAGACAAACAGTTTGATCTGTTTATAGAAGAAGAGGTAATTGAACAGGGTATCAAGCGTGTGGCAGAACGAATGAATGTCGAGCTGGCGGGGAAGAATCCTATTTTTCTCGCGGTGCTCAACGGAGCATTCATGTTTGCCGGGGAGCTGATGAAAGAGGTATCCATACCCAGTGAGATCACTTTTGTACGCCTTGCATCATATCAGGGAACCAGCAGCACCCAGAGGGTGCAGGAGGTCCTCGGACTGAATGAAAGCATACGTGGTCGCACGGTGGTCATTGTGGAAGACATCGTCGACAGCGGTAATACCATGGTCTCCCTCCTGCAGGAGCTGGGAAAACATGAGCCTGATGAGGTGAAGATAGCCACGCTGCTCTTTAAGCCTGCAGCATTGAAGCAGAAACTCCATCTTGATTACGTCGCCCTTGAGATACCCAATGATTTTATCGTGGGTTATGGGTTGGATTATGATGGTTATGGCCGTAATCTGAAAGATATCTATAAGGTTAAATAAGGTTGAGGGTACCCTCATAATAGTGGAATGTTGTTAATTTGCTCACTATCAACGGGGGATACTATTAAATAATCTTATCACCCGATTTTTCTTCGTAAAATTGAAGGGGATACAAAAAAAATAGCTATTTTTGCATTATATGTAGCGCAGAACAAATAAAAGAAGTAGATAAAAATGATTCAAGATGAACAAAGATGAAGTAAAAAAATCGCCAAAAGCGAATTTGGAAGTACACAAAGGCACCTATATCATGATGGGCCTTGTGCTGGGTGTGTCGCTTCTGTTCTTCGCTTTTGAATGGTCGACCCAAACAACCAAACTGAATGAGAATGTCCTTGTTCAGGATGTTTTGGCCGAAGAAGAAATCGAGATTACTCGTCGCGATCCGACTCCACCACCA
>CAYUQE010000110.1:0-6357 GCA_964446805.1 uncultured Proteiniphilum sp.
GCGTCCTCCTGCAACATGATTACTTTATCGGGTTTTTGGAATGCTAATATTGCCATGAAATTATTGTTTAGAATATAATTCTACGATAAGTTGTTCTTTGATGCTTTCAGGGATGTCACTTCTCTCGGGTATATGCAACAGCTTGCCGCTCAGGGTTGTTTTATCCCATTCAAGCCAGGGATACTTGCTGTGATTGAATCCGGAGAGTGCATTTGCAACCACTTCCATAGATTTTGATTTTTCTCTCACACCCACCACTTCACCCGGTTTCACCGTGTAGGAAGCGATGTTGAGGACTTTGCCGTTCACCGTGATATGACGGTGTGATACCAGCTGACGTGCCGCTGCTCTTGTAGGTGCGATACCCATGCGATAGACCACATTATCCAGACGTGATTCGAGTAATTGCAACAACACCTCACCGGTGATACCGCGGCTGCGGGCTGCTCTGTCGAATGTAAGACGGAATTGTTTTTCCAGCAATCCGTAGGTATATTTTGCACGTTGCTTTTCACGCAACTGAATACCATACTCCGACGTTTTTCTTCTGCGTGAATTTCCGTGTTGTCCCGGGGGGTAGTTCTTCTTGGAGAGCACCTTGTCGGGACCGAAAATGGGTTCGCCAAACTTGCGGGCGATTCTTGATTTTGGACCAGTATATCTTGCCATTGTTACAATTTTAAACAATTACTGAAGCCTAAACTGTGCAGCCGCGATTACAGAGAAGTTGTGTTGTAATCAATTCACAGCTCAAGTTTCAAGATAAATGAAACTTAATTAATTAATTGATTCACATTAAACTTTTCTAACCTTCGGTGGGCGACAACCATTATGTGGCAGTGGCGTCACATCCACGATCTCCGTCACCTCGATACCTGATCCGTGAATGGTTCTGATAGCCGATTCACGTCCGTTGCCGGGTCCTTTCACGTAGGCTTTCACCTTGCGTAACCCCAGATCATATGCAACTTTGGAGCAATCCTGTGCAACCATCTGTGCTGCATAGGGTGTATTCTTTTTGGAACTTCTGAACCCCATCTTGCCGGCCGACGACCAGCTAATCACTTCACCATTCTCGTTGGTTAATGAAACAATGATGTTGTTGAATGAGGAGGAGATGTGTGCCTGTCCCTGGGCATTCACTTTTACGTTTCTAGCTGCAACTGTTTTTTTTGCCATGTTACCTATTGTTATTTAGTAGCTTTTTTCTTGTTAGCAACGGTTTTCTTTCTTCCCTTGCGTGTGCGGGCATTGTTCTTGGTGCTTTGTCCGCGTGTGGGGAGGCCGATACGATGGCGAATGCCGCGATAACAACCGATATCCATCAATCGCTTGATGTTCAGCTGTACCTCTGAACGAAGATCACCCTCCACTTTGAATTCGCCGGTGATGATCTCACGAATACGGGATGCCTGTTCGTCAGTCCAATCTTTCACCTTGATATCTCTGTCAACTTCTGCTTTTGCTAAAACTGTTTTAGCTGCACTGCGACCGATACCGTAAATATATGTGAGGGCTATCTCGCCTCTCTTGTTCTGCGGCAGATCGACACCTACAATTCTTATAGCCATATATGTTCTTTATTATTTGATTACAATGAATACAACTATTAACCCTGACGTTGTTTAAACTTCGGGTTCTTTTTATTGATAATGTATAAACGACCTTTCCTTCTAACTATCTTACAGTCGGCCGTACGTTTCTTGAGTGATGCTCTTACTTTCATAATATCCTGTTATTATTTTTGCTCGTTATTGCTTGTTACTTATCGCATATCGCTTATTCCTTATAGCTTATAGCTTATAGCTTATAGCTTACCGCTTATAGCTTACCGCTTATTTATACCTGAACGAAATCCTTCCTTTCGAAAGGTCGTAGGGAGACATTTCCACTCTCACCCTGTCACCCGGCAGAATACGTATATAGTGCATACGCATTTTTCCGGAAATATGGGCGGTAATTTCATGTCCGTTTTCCAGTTCTACACGGAACATCGCATTCGATAATGCTTCAATGATGGTTCCGTCCTGTTCTATTGCTGCTTGTTTAGCCATTCAGTTAATGCTTCTTATTGGTTGTTTGTTCTTGAATTCAGACTGTTTCCTGTATAAACTCAAATGTGGATAGAATGTCGGCCTTCCCGTTACGGATGGCGATGGTGTGCTCGAAATGTGCCGACGGCTTGCGGTCTTTCGTCCGCACGGTCCATCCGTCATTCTCGAAGACCACCTTCCTGCCACCCATGTTGATCATCGGCTCAATGGCAATGCACATCCCGTTCCTGATGAGCGGACCTGTGCCGCGTCGTCCGTAGTTGGGCACCTCCGGTGCTTCATGCATCTGCCGGCCAATACCGTGACCTACCAGTTCGCGAACCACGGAGTAACCGTTTGATTCGCAATAGGACTGTATCGCTGATCCGATATCTCCAATTCTGTTGTCCTCCTTCGCCTGTGCGATTCCGTTATATAGCGCCTCCCTGGTGACACGAAGCAGATCTTTCACCTCCTTTTTCACCTCACCCACACAAAATGTATAGGCCGAGTCGCCACAAAAACCGTGCAGTTGTGTGCCACAATCAATCGATACAACATCACCCTCTTCAAGAGGTAAGTGACTGGGAATGCCGTGCACTACATTTTCGTTGACGGAAGTACAAATAGAATTGGGGAAACCACCATATCCTAAAAAGGTGGGAATAGCTCCATGATCTCTGATAAACTGCTCGGCGATCTTGTCTAGTTCCAGCGTGGTGATCCCCGGTTTAAGATGATGGGAGAGCTCTCCGAGCGTCATTCCCACCAAACGGTTCGCAGCACGCATGTACTCGATCTCTTCGTCGGTTTTCAGTAAGATACTGTTACTATTCATCTATTCTCCCAAACATTAATAAGCGGCTACTGACCCTGTTCTGCCCTTGATCTTGGCACCCGATTTCAGGAACCCGTCATAATGGCGCATTAAAAGGTGACTTTCAATCTGTTGCAGGGTATCGAGTACCACTCCAACAAGAATCAACAGCGATGTACCTCCAAAGAACTGTGCAAACTGGGAGTTGACTCCCATCAGACCTGCAAAAGCAGGCAAAATAGCAACTAAAGCCAGGAAGACAGAGCCGGGAAGCGTGATCCTCGACATGATGGTGTCGATATACTCAGCCGTTCTCTTTCCCGGTTTCACACCCGGAATAAATCCGTTGTTACGCTTCAGATCCTCCGCCATCTGCACCGGGTTCACCGTGATCGCAGTGTAGAAGTAGGTGAAGGCGATAATCAGCATTGCAAAGAGAAAGTTATAAGCGAAGCTGGTAGAATTCATCAGTGAGGTCCAGAATCCACCCCCTTCACCGGCAGAGAACTGCGCAAGGGTGATAGGGATAAACATGATTGCCTGTGCAAAGATGATGGGCATTACGTTGGCAGCATTCACCTTCAAGGGGATATACTGTCTCACACCACCATACTGTTTGTTTCCTACAATCCGCTTGGCATACTGTACGGGCACCTTGCGTACACCCTGCACCAGCAGGATAGCCGCGGCGGTCACAGCTGCCAGGAACAACAACTCAATCAAGAGAAGAATCAATCCCCCCGGTGCATCGATCAACCTGTCATACTCTGCCACCAGTGAATGAGGCAGACGGGCAATAATACCTATCAGGATGATAAAAGAAATTCCGTTTCCAATACCTTTATCAGTAATACGTTCACCCAGCCATAGCACGAACATGCTTCCGCCGGCAAGAATGACTGTCGAGGGTAATACCCAATCCCAGAAACCACCGGGTATGGCATTTCCCACCGCTCCGTAGAGGTAGGCAGGACCCTGTACCAGCAGGATAGCTACTGTAAGATAGCGTGTATACTGATTAATTTTCGTACGTCCACTTTCACCCTCACGCTGCATTTTTTGAAAGGCAGGCACGGCAATACCCAACAACTGCATCACGATGGAAGCAGAGATGTAGGGCATGATACCCAGTGCGAAAATGGATGCATTGGCAAAAGCACCCCCGGAGAACATGTCCAGGAGGCTCAACAATCCGGTACTGGCATTTGACTGCAGCGCCACAAGTTGTTCTGGATTGATTCCCGGTATTACCACGAACGATCCAAACCGATAGATGGCTACAAAACCAATGGTGATAATAAGCCTTTGTCTAAGGTCTTCTATCTTCCATATATTTTTTACTGTTTGTACAAATCCCATTTTCTTAGAGTTTTACTGCGGTGCCACCGGCAGAGGTGATTGCTTCTTCAGCCGTCTTGGAAAATGCATGTGCTTCCACATCCAGTTTTGTCGTCAGCGTTCCCTTGCCCAGAATTTTTACCAGGTGCTTGCGGGCACAGAGGCCTGCAGCTCTCAACACCTCAAGATCAATCTTGGTGAGCTTCTGTGCGTCAGCAAGCTCCTGCAGTGTCTCCAGGTTGATTCCCTTGTATTCAACCCTGTTCAGGGGCTTGAACCCAAACTTGGGGACACGACGCTGTAAAGGCATCTGCCCTCCCTCAAAACCGACCTTTCTTGAATAACCGGATCTTGATTTCTGTCCTTTATGCCCTTTCGTTGAAGTACCACCTTTACCCGAACCGGTACCACGACCGATTCTTTTCGTTGTAAGGGTAGCTCCTTCAGCCGGTTTTAAATTCGATAAATCCATTGTATAGTTCTTTTTTATCGTTTATAACTTAGTTAATCAATGACCGTCACAAGATGATGAACCTTGTTGATAAGCCCCCTGATAGATGGATTATCGTCATGTTCTACCACACGGTTCATTTTAGTCAGGCCCAAAGCATCCAACGTTCGTTTTTGATCTTTTGGAGCTCCGATTCTGCTTCTTGTCTGTTTAATTTTAATTGTAGCCATTTCAGATTCCTTTAATTATCCGTTAAATACTTTTTCCATGCTTATACCCCTGTTCTGAGCCACCGTGAATGGATCTCTCAATTCAGTCAACGCCTTGATGGTTGCTTTCACAAGGTTGTGCGGGTTGGATGATCCTTTTGATTTGGCCAACACGTCGGTAACACCCACACTCTCCAGCACGGCACGCATGGCGCCCCCTGCCTTCACACCGGTACCGGTTACGGCCGGTTTGAGAAACACCTCGGCGCCACCGAAACGGGATACCTGCACATGGGGAATGGTTCCCTTGTAGATAGGGACTTTCACCAGGTTCTTCTTCGCAGCTTCCACACCCTTGGCAATAGCCGTGGTTACTTCACCTGCCTTACCCAGTCCCCAGCCTACAACACCATCTTCATTGCCCACAACCACCATGGCGGCGAACGTGAAAGTACGGCCTCCCTTGGTTACTTTGGTAGTACGATTAATAGCTACTAAACGGTCTTTTAACTCGATATCGTTTGTTGTTTTCACCTTTTTATTATCTACTGCCATAATCGTTAAAATTTAAGCCCTCCTTTGCGGGCGGCATCAGCCAGTTCTTTAATACGTCCATGATACAAGTAGCCGTTTCTGTCGAAAGCCACTTTTTCTATTCCTGCTTCCCGGGCGGTCTGCGCGATGAGCTCTCCTACCTTGGCGGCGATCTCTTTCTTGGGCAGCTTCTCTTCAATCTTCAAAGAGGAGGCCGATGCGAGCGTCTTTCCGTTCAGATCATCAATCACTTGCGCATATATCTGTTTATTGCTCCGGAATACGGTAAGGCGCGGACACTCAGCAGTGCCGTTGATTTTACCGCGTACACGGGCTTTTATTTTTAATCTTTTTTCGTTCTTCGTTATCATTGCGATTTCAGTTTACGTAAATTATTTACCGGCTGTCTTACCTGATTTGCGTCGGAGCTGCTCACCTACAAACTTGATACCTTTTCCCTTGTATGGTTCAGGTTTGCGGAATGAACGTATCTTGGCACATACCTGTCCGAGTAACTGTTTATCAAACGACTCAAGGATGATAAGCGGATTCTTGTTTCTTTCCATCTTTGTTTCCACCTTGACTTCCGGTGGTAACTCCAGAAAGATGGTGTGGGTATAACCAAGTGATAACTCAAGTACCTGTCCGTTGTTGGTTACACGATAACCAACCCCCACAAGCTCCAACTCTTTACGGAAACCTTCCGATACGCCGATAACCATGTTGTTCAGTAATGAACGGTAAAGACCATGCAATGCACGATTCTCTTTTTCATCGTTCGGCCTCTCAATGGTGAGCACACCATCGTTTGCTACCACTTTCATATTGCTGCTGACCTGCTGCTTCAACTCTCCCTTAGGACCTTTCAGCGTGATCACATTTTCTTCTCCTACGGTCATGGTGACGTTCGCAGGCAAGGTGATGGGTAATTTTCCTATTCTTGACATATTGCTCTCTCCTTCAAATTAATAAACG
>CAYUQE010000111.1:0-6246 GCA_964446805.1 uncultured Proteiniphilum sp.
GGCTTCCGTTTCTCCAGGAAAGCCTGCTTTCCCTCCTGCGCCTCGTCGGTCAGGTAGTAGAGCATCGTGGCATCACCTGCCAGCTCCTGGATGCCTGCCTGTCCGTCCAGCTCGGCATTGAGTCCCGCCTTGATCATGCGCAGTGCCAGCGGGCTGTGTTGCATCATCGTCTCTGCCCATTCCACCACCTCATCCTCAAGGCGGTCGAATGGCACCACCTTGTTCACCAGCCCCATATCGAGTGCTTCCTGCGCGTTGTACTGGCGGCAGAGGAACCATATCTCCCGGGCTTTCTTCTGTCCCACGATGCGGGCCAGGTAGGAGGAGCCGAAGCCGGCGTCGAAGCTCCCCACGCGGGGGCCTGTCTGTCCGAAGATGGCATTGTCTGAGGCGATGGTCAGGTCGCACACCACGTGCAGCACATGCCCTCCGCCAATGGCGTAGCCGTTCACCATGGCGATCACCGGCTTGGGGATGGAGCGTATCTGCTTCTGCACCTCCAGCACGCTGAGACGCGGCACACCATCCTTGCCGATATAGCCTCCTTTCCCCTTCACATTCTGGTCACCTCCCGAGCAGAATGCCTTGTCGCCAGCGCCGGTGATCACGACCACACCCACCTCCTCCATCTCCCTGCAGAGGCGCAGGGCATCACTCATCTCTCCGGTGGTGGTAGGGGTGAAGGCGTTGCGGTAGCGGGGACGGTTGATCGTGATACGTGCAATACCGTTATAAAAATCAAAGAGAATATCTTCATATTCCTTTATCGTTCTCCATGCTCTCGTTATCATTGCTCTTTTTTGTTTTTTTGTTGTTGATAATAGGATGCGATCACTTCTTTATTCTCCATCGCGGAGGTGAACACTTCCAGAAGAACGGGTTTATCACTATTTGGGTTCATGAAGAGGGGCATCTTTTGTTGTAGCTCCTCCGCGCTGCGTGCGGCAAGATAGCGCAAACCCTGCTGTTCTGCCCACGCTTTGGCCTCTGATGAATGTGCTGCCGCGATAAAGTCGTTGAGTGCTTCCGATCTGTTCAGCCCCGGAAGCGTGTGGAAGATCTCACCGCCACCGTTGTTATTCAGCAGGATGCGCAGGTTGGGAGAGAGGTGCCTGTTCCACAGTCCGTTCATGTCGTAGAAGAAGCTCAGGTCGCCGGTCAGCAGGAAGGTCAGCCGCTCCGATGCAGCTGCATACCCCACAGCCGTGGAGAGTGATCCCTCAATGCCGTTGGTACCCCTGTTACAGAAGCAATGGACCGAAGAGGGCAGGGCGAACAGCTGTGCCAGGTAGACAGAGTGGCTGTTGGCCAGCTGCAGCGTGGCATTGGCCGGTATGCTGCGCATCAGTGCCCCCACAGCGTAAAGATCGGAAAAAGAGACCTCCGGCGCAGTGACCGTAGCGCAGGCGCTCCTCCAATGATCAGCGAACGCGGTAGAACGGTTATTGGATGGAGTTTCCGCCAGATAACGCAGAAATGTTTCGTTGTCGCTGCTCACGATGTCGGTCACCTGCTGAAAGGTGTCGGTGACCTCCCCCATGGGTGAGATATGCCACTGTTCACCGATGGCTGCAGTACGGATAAACTGCTTCAACCGTTTGGAGACCACATGTCCCCCCAAGGTGATCAACAGGTCGGGTGTCAACCCGGACAGCTCCTCCTTTGTTGCTGAGCGCAGCAGCACATCATAACGGGAGGTCTCCCCCGGCTGGACATTGGAGAGATGATCTGCCAGCACCACTACCCCCTGTTCCTTCCGGAGCTTCTCGAACAGCTCTGTCAGTCCGTTCTCCGGCGGGAGCTGACCGACGATAATCATCCTTTTGGTGAAACGTCCGAAACGTTGATGGTACGCTCCTTCCTCACTGATCCGGTGGTCCTGTTTGGGCCGGCGGATAACCCGTACTGGCGGAAGTGCGGCTGTGGTGAAGTCGAAGAGCGGTTCGGACAGGGGAATGTTGATGTGTGCAGGCCCTCTGATACCGTTGTCAAGGCTCAGGATGGCCTCATTGATCAGCCGGTTACAGTACCACTCCTCCTCGCTACCCATCACCTGCGGCAACTGTACAGCATGGCGGACCATGCTCCCGTACAGGGCGGTTTGCGGGATGGTCTGTCCGTCCATCTGCCCTGTCCAGGCGGGAGGACGGTCGGCGGTGATCACCAGCAGCGGCAACTGCTGATAAAAGGCTTCGGCCACTGCCGGTGCCAGGTTCAGTGCTGCCGTTCCCGAGGTACAGCATACCGCTACCGGACGATGGAGTGCCTGTGACACCCCCAGGGCGAAAAAACCCGCACTCCGTTCATCCACAATGCTGTAACAGGTGAAATCCTTGTCCGTAGCCAGGGAATGGATCAAGGGAGCGTTGCGTGATCCGGGTGACAGGACAACATGGGTGATGTCATGTGCTTTCAGCAATGCCACCAATTGTAAAACACTCTTCTTCTCTGAATACATTTCGCTCTTATTGAATGATATTTGCCATGGTCTTGAGCTTCTGCTGTGTCTCCCTCCACTCATCCCTGCAGGTGGAGGCAGCAATTAAGCCGCTGCCGGCGTACAAAGTAAGCGAACTTTTTCCAATATGCATGCAGCGGAGGTTCACATACAGATGGGTTTCTGCCAGTGGATCCAGCATGCCGACGAAACCGGTATAATAACGCCGGTCGTACCCTTCCTGTTCAACAATAAACTGAAAGGCTTTTTCTTTAGGTAATCCCGATACTGCCGGGGTAGGATGGAGCGATTGCAGCAATGTGCCAATATTGGTTTTTTCGGGTAGTGTGAAGCTGAGATCCGTCCGCAGATGTGCCAGGTTGCCAGCCTTGATGGTGTAGGGCCCGTTTATTTCAGGTGCGATCTGAAAGGTTGTCAGCTGCTTCAGGATGTAGGAGGTAACCAGGTGCTGCTCGCGCAGGTTCTTGTCGTCCCACGAGATATTTCCCGAATTGGGGTAACGTGTGCCGGCCAGGGCCACCGTTTGCCATTCACTCCCGGAGCCGGCGAGGAGTATCTCGGGTGTACTACCCAGCCAGGTACCGCTTTGAGGAGTATGAAACAGGTAGACAAAGGAATGGGTATATTTCTCAGCAGCCCTGAAGAAGGAGCGCCCTGGTGAGAAGGCTTCTTCCCGCGCCATCGTCATACTCCTGGAGAGCACCAGTTTCTTAATCCCTCCGTTCAGTAGCGGTGTGTGGAACTGCTGAAACAGTCGGTCATATGCCGCTTTGTCGATGTTGTGAAACCGCTTCGTCGGCAGCTCCCGCGGTGAACTACCGATGACAGATATGTCCACCTCATTGAGGTCGGTGCAATCGGGCCGAATCACTAAAAGCGGCGACCCGTCGGTAATCCGGAAAGGAGCGATCACGAAACCGCTCTGTTCGTTTAACGCTTCTATATCGTGGAATAGTGAGACTGTTCCCGATGATTGCATCACAAACCGGGGTGATCTCTCTTCCGGCAGCCTGTATATCGCAAAGCATGCATCTTGTGCAATCAATGCATCCAGAAGGTGATACCTGTTGTCGGTGCTCATCGTCTCGTCAGTATGCTGTTGGTCACCCTGACTGTAGAGACCAGCTTATCGGCCGAGGTGAAGATATCCACATTCCATATATGGGAGGAGCGACCCTGGTGTAGGAGGGTACCCACGGCATGCACACTGTCACCCTCTCTGGCGGAGGAGACATGATTACAGCTTACCTGAACGCCCGCGGCCACCTCATCCTTCCCGCACAGCATCATGGATCCCTGTCCCGCCACCGACTCGGCAAGGGCCAGGGTGGCACCGCCATGCAGCAGGCCAAAAGGTTGACACGATCGTTTCTCCACCGCCATTTCGGCTTCTATCCGGCCCGGTGAGAGGTGGGTAAACGTGATCCCCAGCGTTCCCATCAGCGTGTGGCTGTGGGCAGCGTTGATCTCTTCCGGTGATAACGCCTTAGGTGAAGGGTATTTAATCTTATCGTCCATGCTTATATCCTTTGTAACTATCTTACAAAAATAGTGATTCCATTCGCATGAACCTCTTAAGATTCATTAAATAATACCCGTAGGGTATCCGTTTTTACTTCACCGAAAAACCAATTTCATTGGAGCTGTCCGCAGAACTCTGTGCAACCCACAGTTTGAAGTTGCCCGGCTCTGTTTTTTTCTTCTTATCTAATCCGTAGAAAGCAAGATCCTCAGACCTCAGTTCAAAAGTGACCTGCGTGCTCTCACCCGCCTTAAGGGCAATCTTTTGAAATCCTTTCAGCTCCTTCACCGGGCGGGTGACGCTCCCCACCAGATCGCGGATATAGAGCTGAACCACCATCTCTCCATCCACGGCGCCGCTGTTCAGTACCGTGGCAGTAACGATGATCCTGTCATCGATTGCTTTCATGGAAGGTTTGTCCAGCCTCAGATCACTGATCGTGTAAGTGGTGTAACTCAGTCCATACCCAAACGGGTAGAGGGGAGTGATGGAGCTGTCGAGGTAGTTCGATTTATAATCGATGGTCTCATCGGAGAGATCGACCGGTCGCCCCGTGTTCTTTCGGTTGTAGTAGATGGGCAGCTGTCCGATATTTCGCGGGAACGACATTACCAGCCTTCCCGCGGGATTGACATCACCGGCGATCACGTCGGCGATGCCATGTCCTGCCTGCGTGCCGGGGAACCATGCCTGCAGGATCGCATCCATCTGCCCATCTTCCCACGACAGATCGAGCGGACGACCGCTCAGGTTGACCAGTACGATGGGCTTGCCGGTCTCTTTCAACGCTTCGAGCAGTGTGCGTTGTGCCTCCGGCAGGCGTATGTCGGTACGCACGGCCGCCTCACCCGACCAGTTGAAATCTTCACCCATTGCAGCAATCACGATGTCTGCCCTGCGAGCAGCAGCTACCGCTTCGGCTATCTTACCGGAAGAGGTCTCAGTAATGGTCGTTCCTTCCGCATAAATCAGTTTCACCGGGCTGTCTTTGAACTTTTCGGTAAGTCCTCGCAGGAGAGGTACGCTCTGGTTGCGGTCGCCGAGCCCTGCCCACTCGCCATTGAGATTGAGAGAGTCATTCATCAACGGGCCCACCAGGGCGACGGTGATCGCCTTGTCTTTGGGTATGGGAAGAATATCTCCTTCATTCTTGAGCAGCACCACCGAAGAGGCCACCGCCTTGCGGGCTGTCTCCATAAACGCGGGTGTCATCCTGTTTTGCTTTGCTCTCTCCTCATCGAGATAACGGTAGGGATCATCGAACAATCCCAGCAGGAACTTCATCTCCAGTATACGCCTTGTGGCGTTGTCAATGGTTTTCTCCGACACCTTGCCCTCCTGAACCGATTGGTTGAGGTACTTGATAAAGGTCGCACCGGTCATATCCATATCAATGCCGGCGTTGGCTGCCAGCGCGGCAGCATGTTGCTCATCCTCAGCCACACCATGCGGTACCAGCTCATTGATGCCGGTATAGTCGCTGACCACGAATCCCTTGAATCCCCACTCATCGCGTAATATATCTCTCATCAGCCACCGGTCAGCAGTGGCCGGCACACCGTTGATCTCATTGAAGGATGCCATAAACGTACCTACGCCCGCCTCCAGTGCTGCCCTGTAGGGAGGCAGGTATACATTCCTGAGGGTGTGCTCCGACAGCTCGGCGCTGTTATAGTCTCTGCCCGACTCGGCTGCTCCATAGGCCGCAAGATGTTTTCCACAGGCGAGCAACGTATGCAGTGCTCCCAGCGATGCACCACCTCTGCCACCCTGGAAACCGATTACCCTCGCTTCGGCTACCCTGCTTCCCAGGTAGGGATCTTCTCCGGCGCCTTCCATCACGCGTCCCCAGCGGGCATCGCGTCCGATGTCCACCATCGGGGCAAAGGTCCAGTTGATCCCGTCGGAGGCAGCCTCGAGTGCTGCAATCTCCGCCGTTCGCTGCATCAATGCCAGATCCCATGAACAGGCTTCCGCCAGAGGAATGGGGAAGATGGTTTTGTAACCGTGGATCACATCCTGTCCGAACAGGATGGGGATACCCAATCGGGTGGAATCGACCGCTGTCTGTTGTATCCGGCGAATGCCTTCCACCGAGGTGGCGTTGAAGATGCTCCCTATCAGCCCTTTATCGAGGTAGGGCTTGAAATCGTCCGACATCACCGGGCCGGTGATCGACCAGTTGGCGGAGAACTGGGTCATCTGACCGATCTTTTCCTCCAGGGTCATCAGTCTCAGGAGTGAATCGACACGTTGCTCTATCTTT
>CAYUQE010000112.1:0-6215 GCA_964446805.1 uncultured Proteiniphilum sp.
AGTGCGCTTCGTTAATGGGTGAGAGAAGGAAGTAGAATGCGGAGGTGAGGAGACTCACCAGCACTGCCAGCAGGAAGTTCTTGACAGAACGGCGCAGCAGCATAAAATCGTAGGTGGCAAGACTGTAGCCCATACCGTTGATAGGACCCATGAGTGGAGAGATGAGCATGGCACCTATGATCACCGCCGTAGAGTTCATGTTAAGACCTACAGAAGCCACCACGATGGCAAACATCAGAATCCAGAGGTTCGTACCCTTGAAGACGATTCCCCGCTCAATATTCTCATGAATGGTGTCGTAACCCTCCATCTCACTACGAAGGTCGAACCATTTCAGCAGCTTTTCAATCTTCTCCTCCATAAAAGTCTATGTTTTGGCAAACTACGAAAAAAATAATCACTCTCCTGATGAGCACAATTTCGTTTCCATGAAGGGCAGATGTGGAAAGTGAGTGTTAGAGGATGCCCACCCTCTTGAAGACAGCAGTGATCGCCTCGATGGAACGGTCTACCTGCTCCATGGTATGTGTGGCCATCAGCGAATAACGTATCAATGTATCCTGTGCGGAGACTGCTGGTGGAACCACCGGGTTGACGAAGATACCTTCCTCGAACAGCAACTTGGTGATCAGGAACGTCTTGTCATTATCGCGCACATAGAGTGGCAGTATGGGCGTGGCGGTGGGTCCCAGCTCGAAGCCTCTCTCTCTGAACTGGCTAATGGCATAGTCTGTCAGCTCCCACAGCCGCTTCACGCGCTCAGGCTCCGCCTTAAGGATATCGAGTGCGGCGGAGGCTGCTGCCGTGGCTGCCGGCGTGATGCTGGCACTGAAGATGTTGGTGCGCGCGTTGTGACGGAGGTAGTTAATTACCGAATAATCACCTGCCACAAAGCCGCCAATGGAGGCAAGCGACTTGCTGAAGGTACCCATCACCAAGTCCACATCATCAAGCAGACCGAAATGATCACAGACACCGCGACCACTGTTTTTCTTTCCCAGCACGCCGAGGCTGTGTGCCTCATCCACCATGATATTGGCATTGTATTTCTGTGCCAGCTTCACTATCTCGGGCAGGCAGGCAAGATCACCCTCCATGCTGAAGACACCGTCCACCACAATCAGTTTCACTTTTCTGGCATCACAGCGCTTCAGCTGCTTCTCGAGTGAACCCATATCATTGTGGCGGAACTTGTACTTGGTGGAGAAGGAGGTGCGCAAGCCCTCAATGATAGAAGCGTGGTCTCTCTCATCCCAGATAATATACTCGTCACGAGCCGTGAGACAGCCCAGCACACCCTCGTTGACGGTGAACCCGGTGGAGAAGACGATCGCCTCCTCCTTGTGCATAAAGTTGGCCAGCTTACGTTCCAGCTCCAGGTGGATATCGAGGGTGCCGTTCAGAAAGCGGGAACCCGCCATTCCCGTACCATATTTCTCGGTTGCCGCAATGGCCGCCTCTTTAACTTTCGGATGGTTGGTCAACCCCAGATAAGCATTTGAGCCGAACATAAGCACCTTTTTGCCGTTGATGACAACCTCCGTATCCTGATCGCTTTCAATAGCCCGGAAATAGGGATAGATGCCGGCAGCCTTCGCACGCTGCGGAGCATCATATTTCAACATTTTTTCTCTTAAAAGATTCATTTGATGAATATTATAAAATACACTCCTGTCAAAAAACTTCAGAAGCAACCATTTCCTGTGAAACCAACGTACAAAGATAGCAATAAATTTAAATTACCCGTTGCCTCCTTTTTTTTTTGAGTTTGGCAATGGGATTGGGCCAATTTATTTAAACATTTTTGAAAGGTAAGCGTTTTAACATTATTCGACCAATTCATTAATAAACAAATACAACTATGGTAAGTAAAGAATTAGAAAACGCAATCAACAAACAGGTCAATGCCGAGTTCTGGTCGGCCTATCTCTATCTCTCCATGTCGACATGGTTCGACAATAAAGGTCTTCCCGGCTTCGCCAACTGGTTCAGAGTTCAGTTTCAGGAAGAGCAGGATCACGCACAGAAGTTTATGGCCTACCTCGTTTCCAAGGGGAACAAAGTGAACCTGATGCCGATAGAGAAGGTGGACACCTCATGGGACTCGGTGCTGAAAGCTTTCCAGGATACGTTGGAGCATGAGAGAGTGGTCACCTCACTCATCCACAACCTTGTATCGATCGCACGCAAGGAGAATGATTATGCTACGGAGAACATGCTGCAGTGGTTCGTGAACGAGCAGGTGGAGGAAGAGGAGACAGCGCAGTCAATGATTGACGGCCTGAAGCTGATAGGTGACAACGGCTTCGGACTATACACGATGGACAAGGAGCTGGCACAGAGAAGCTACACTCCGGCGAGCACTGCCGCTACAACATAATAACCGGTTGATTACCTGTATGACAAAAGGTCAGGGAAATTTCACGATGACCCTGATCTTTTTTTTGATACAAATAAACCTTTTCACTAAAAAGGATTCCAAAAGGAGTATTAAAGGATAAAAAAACGAATAGCATCATTTCAACGATGGATAGAAAATACAAGAAACTGGTCAAGTGTGTGCTCCTCGATGCCGTGGGCATGGCATCGGCGGTCATACCGGTGGTGGGTCCGGTACTGGATGTGATCTGGGCACCCGTCGCAGCCTCTATAAGTTACAAAATGTTCGGTGAGAAGAAGGGGAAGTACACCTCGCTGATCACTTTCGTTGAGGAGCTGTTGCCGGTGACTGATGTGATGCCCTCGTTCACCATCTTCTGGATCCTCTTCGATTTAATGGGTATTGGCAAGGAGAAGGAGACCATTCTCAATGTCATGGATACTGAGTTCCTTGAGGTGAAATAAGCGATAAGCAGTAAGCCGTAAACGGTATGATTAAATCTTAAACACTGTGCAGAACAACTATTCATAAACAAGAGCTTATGCCTTATCGCTAAAAGCTTAAAAATCAAAAGAACAATGAATCTAAAAAAAACATTCAGCGTCCTGGCGGCACTTATCCTGCTGCTCTCCTGCGGCGGCTCAACCACCGGCAGCAACAAGGCACTCCTCTGGAAGATCTCAGGCAATGGCCTGGAGAAACCCTCCTACCTCTTCGGCACTCATCATCTTGTACCTCTCTCATTTATGGATAGTATTGCCGACATTCACGACGCGTTCGGGAACACGGAGCAGACTGTGGGTGAGCTCGACATGAGCAACATGAACGAGATGCAAATGAAGATCATGGGCAGAGCGATGCTGCCCGAGGGTGTAACCTACGCCTCACTGCTGTCGGAAGGTGACGTGGCACTGATCGACAGTACCCTCACCGCCCTCGTGGGTGTCGGCCTTCAACAGTTCGGGAGACTCAAGCCGGCGATGCTGAGCAATATCATCTCGGTGACGCTCTATCAGCGGTACTACCCTTCGCTGGCTACCGGCAAGAGCCTCGACCAGCACTTCCAGGAGGAGGCGATGAAGCGTTCACGGCCTGTAGTTGGGCTGGAGACGACCGAAGATCAGATCTACGTGTTGCTGGAGCTGCAGACGACCGAGAGGCAGGCTGAGCTGCTGAGCTGCATGGTGAAACACCCTGAGTTGTTGAAAGAGCAGATGGACAAGCTTCAGGCAGCCTATCATGCACAGGATCTGGATGCCCTCCAGAGACTCTATACCGAGGTGATGCCCGATGACCCCTGTCCTTCAACCGATCAGGAGAAAGAGGCGCTGAACAGCGACCGCAACGCGCGGTGGCTGAAGAAACTGCCTGCAATCATGGCTGAGAAATCGTCATTCATTGCCGTGGGATGCCTGCACCTTCCGGGTGAAGAGGGCTTAATTGAAGGGCTGAGAAAGCTGGGCTTTAAAGTTGAGGCAGTAAGATAGTTGCTCTTTTTTCCAGCAACACCACATTCTCCACGTGATGGGTATGGGGAAACATATCCACCGGCTGCACGCGTGTCACCCTATAGTGACTGTCGAGCAGGCTCAGATCACGTGCCTGCGTGGCAGCGTTACAGCTTACATAGACGATCCGTGCTGGTGCTGCCAAAAGGATGGCAGCCACCACATCGTCGTGCATGCCGGCACGGGGAGGGTCGGTGATGATCACGTCGGGGTGACCGTGCTCCGCGATGAAAGCGGCCGTAAGCACATCCTTCATGTCACCGGCAAAGAAAAGCGTGTTGTCAATGCCGTTGATCTCTGCGTTGACCTTCGCATCGGCGATAGCCTCCTCCACATACTCAATCCCGATCACCTTCTTCGCATTCCGCGCCACGAAATTGGCGATGGTGCCCGTGCCGGTGTAGAGGTCATAGACGAGCTCATCACCCGTGAGCTGTGCATAGCTGCGGGCGATCTGATAGAGGTGGTACGCCTGCTCACTGTTGGTCTGGTAGAACGACTTGGAACCAATCCTGAACTGCAGCCCCTCCATCTCCTCCACAATATAATCACGTCCCCGCCAGACCACCACCTCCTGGTCGGTGATGGTGTCGTTCGCCTTCTGGTTGATGATGTAGAGCAGTGAGGTGATCTGCGGGAAGGTTGAAGCGATGAACGTCATCAATGCCTCTCTCTTCTCCGCATCATCCTTATAGAAGACCACGATCACCATCCACTCGCCAATGGAACTGTTGCGGATTAGCAGCGTGCGCATCAGCCCGTGCTGGTTGCGCAGATCGAAGAAGGTGTAACCCTGCTCCAGGCAGAAGCTGCGGACAGCGTTCCTGATCTGGTTGGCAAGATCATCCTGCAACCAGCACTTGTCGATATCGAGCACCTTGTCGAACATGCCGGGGATATGGAAGCCGAGGGCATCCATCTGCGTGAACTCCCTGTCGGAGCTGACCTCCTCCTCAGTGAGCCACCGTTTGTTGGAGAAGGTATACTCCATCTTGTTGCGGTAGAAGGTGGTCTGTGGTGCACCCAGGATAGGTGTGATCTCCGGCAGCGTCACCTTGCCTATGCGCTGCAGGTTGTCGGTCACCTGCTGCTGCTTATGCCGCAGCTGCTCGCCGTAGGGCAGCATCTGCCACTTGCAGCCGCCGCAGACACCGAAATGACGGCAGAAAGGCTCACTCCTCACATCGGAGTAAGCGTGAAACCGCACAATACGCCCCTCGGCGAAGCTGCTTCTCTTGCGGGTGAGTTGTATGTCCACCACGTCGCCGGGAACGGCAAAGGGCACGAAGACTGCCATACCGTCGATCTTCGCGATTGCTTTCCCCTCCGACGCTACATCGGTGATCACCACCGCTTCCAGCAGCGGGAGCTGTTTTCTCTTTCCTGCCATTGTTCAATCTATTTTTAGGATGTAAAGATAGTGATAATACGGAGTTACCTTGTCAGCACCTCTACCGAAGCTTTTTGTAAACCATTGGCTTTGGCCTCAAGGGTAATCTTCCCCGGTTTCTCCGATGACTCCACGATAGCCACCAGCTTGCCGTTGAAGAGATGCATCCGCGGCAGGTGGAACGGATCGAGACTGGTGGGATCGCCGTTGGCCCCGGCGCGGTAGCTGCCGGCACCCTTCACGGTGAAGGTGACCAGCTCATTGACGTCGGGACAGGGGTTGCCGTCGCGGTCGACCACCGAGACGGTGATGAACGAGAGATCCTTACCATCGGCACTGATCACCTCACGGTCCGCCTCCAACACCAGACGGTGCGGCTTGCCGGCCGTGCGTATCTCTTTCGTGGCAACGGCCTTGCCGTTCTCATCGTAAGCCACCACCTTCACTGTGCCCGGCTCATATTTCGTATCCATCCACATCAGGCGGTAGCGCTTCTGCCGCTCCAGCGACTGCTGCGCCTCTTTGCTGTAACTCCCCTCCAACGGGATAGAGAGATCTTTCTTTTGCACGCCCTGGCTCTTGCCATTGATAAACAGCTCTGCCGAAGGATGGTTGGTATATACGAAAATGGGGGTCACCTCCCCTTCGCGTCCCTCCCAGTTCCAGTGGGGAAGGATATGGAGTGTCTCCTCATCCTTGTTCCAGTGGCTGCGGTAGAGGTAGAAGCGATCCTTGGGGATACCGGCCAGGTCGACGGCACCGAAGAGAGAGCTGTGGCTGGGCCAGTGGCTGTAGTAGGGGGTGGGTTCACCCAGGTAGTCGAACCCGGTCCAGATGAACTCGCCGATGGTGTAAGGCAGGTCATCATGCTGGATGAAATCATCTTCCGGCAGGTTGGACCAGCTGGCATGCTCCAGGTCGTAGGAGGAGGCCTGGT
>CAYUQE010000113.1:0-5409 GCA_964446805.1 uncultured Proteiniphilum sp.
GAAAGAACAGAAAAAAATAAAATATGAGGAAATATGATCGTGTTCAACACCACCTTCCATGTGGATGAGACGCTCCATGAAGAATTTATCGCGTACATGCTACAGCATTTCATCCCCATGTCCACCAAAAGCGGGCTGCTCCGTTCACCCCGTCTGGCGCGCGTGTTCGGCAAGGAAGGGGAGGAGGGACACTCCTACGCGATGGAGTTCACCACAGCCACGCTGGTGACGCTGGAGCAGTGGAACGCCGAGGAGAGCAACGGAGTGTATGCTCCCTTGCTGGAGAAGTTCAAAGAGAAGCTGGCCGGGTTCTCCACCGTGATGCAAACGATTGAACAGTAGCATTAAACAAATGGACACAAGGGGAAATTGTCTGGTTTATGCCATCACAACCTCCTGGATACATCTCTGATTACGAACAAATGCAGAAAGAACGGATCATCATGGGAATCGACCCCGGCACGCAAGTGATGGGTTACGGTTTCATACGGGTACTCGACAATAAACCTTCCATGATGGCCATGGGAGTGATGAACCTGGGTAAATATGGGGATCATTACCTCAAGCTGGCAAAGATCTACACCCGCATCATCGGCCTGATAGACGAGTTCCTGCCCGATGAACTGGCCATTGAGGCTCCCTTCTATGGCAAGAACGTACAGAGCATGCTCAAGCTGGGTCGCGCACAGGGGGTGGCCATTGCCGCTGCCATCTCCAGAGATATCCCTATCGCCGAATATGCACCGCTGAAAATCAAGATGTCCATCACCGGTAATGGCAGGGCTGCCAAAGAGCAGGTGGCCTATATGCTACAGAAGATATTGCACATACCCGACGAGGAGATGTTGCCACAACTCGATGCCTCTGACGGTCTGGCAGCGGCCTTGTGCCATTTCTACCAGTCGAATGTCAGCACCGGCGAAAATAAGTACAGAGATTGGAAGGATTTTGCAAGTAAAAATCAGGATAAAGTGAGGAAATAATAAATATTTTTCCTTTTTTATTCGTTTTACCTGCTTTATTTTTTATCTTTGTCTGGTGAAAAGAGCATTCAAAATAACTGTATGAAGCTACTTGTTTCTCATATAGAATTTTTACTCCATGAGCATAACTGCGTGATCATCCCCGATTTCGGCGGGTTCGTGGTGAACACCATTGCCTCACGTAGAGATGGTCTGGCTACATTTCACGCACCACTGACCGAGCTGGTGTTCAATCGTGATCTTACCCATAACGACGGGTTACTGGCGCAATCCTATATGAAGAGCTACAGTATTTCTTTCGAGGCTGCCATGCACAGGCTTGAACATGCCGTGCAGGAGCTGAAACAGCAACTCAGGGAGCATAACCATGTGGAGCTGGGAAAACTGGGATCGTTCACGATGAACGACAACAAGCGTTTTGTTTACACACCTGCTCAATTTGTACAACCTGCTTTTTTCGGACTGACACAAGCATCGCTGAAACCGCTTATTCAGATGCATTCACCGTTGGTGCCGGCTAAAACTGGCTACAGGCAGAAAGGGATGCGTACCTTCACTACAACTGCTGCAGCTGTGGCCGCAATACTGGTGTTAATGTTCATTCTGCCCGTAAGTGATACCGCGATTGGTCGCCAGTCGGCACAAATGATTGCGGAGAGTGGTTTGTTCCGCTCAAAGCAGGCACAAACAGCACCTCCCACTTCTGCCGTGACAGACAGATCAGCTGAATCACTTGCCGGTGAAGTGCCTTTGACAGGGGCAGTGGAGACAACCGCTCCGGCTGCAGCCTCTTCCACCTTGGAGAGTGGGAGCAGCCTCCCCCTCTATTATATTGTCGTAGGGGTATATGAAATTGATGATGTGGCAGAGAAGATGATGGTGAAGCTTGACAATGAAGGGTTTTCACAGAAAGGATGCCTGAAGCGTCCCGGCCGTACGGATGTATATGCAGTCTCGTTCAATGAGAGGGCAGAGGCTGAAACCTATTTAAGAGAGATACACAGAGCGCATCCGACATACCGAGATGCATGGATTTTAAAACGATAGATGATTATGTCTTTCAAATGCAAAATTGTAACTGGTTTTTTACTCTATTGGGTATACCAGCTTTATAAAACGAACAAGAGACAGCTGCCCGCGGAAGATAGATTTCGCTTTCCGGACTTCAAGTAACCACAATATCCCCGAATTGGTCTCAGTTCGGGGATATTTTTTTTCTGTTTTACCAATTCTCTCTTACCTTTGCATGAAGTTAAATGAATGAACGATGACAGAAAATGATTACGAGGCAAAGCTGATGGGCTTGCCCTTTCCAAAACCGGATCCCTATGGCTCCCTGTCGATGCCGGTATACCATACCCTTGCCTATGCATTTGACACGGCTGAGGAGATGGAGGCAGCCTTCTGCGGCCGTACAGCCGAACATACCTATTCACGTGTCACCAATCCCACGGTGCAGCATTTCGAAGAACGGGTGTGCGCCATGACAGGGGCTTATGGTGTGACGGCACTCAGCTCCGGTATGGCGGCCATCAGCAACACCTTCCTCACGCTGGCATGGAGCGGCAGCAATATCGTCACCTCACGTCATCTGTTCGGTAACACCTACTCTTTTTTTGTGAATACGCTGCGTGCGTTTGGCGTGGAGGTTCGTTTTTGTGATCTGACCGATCCCGTAGACGTGGAGGCACATCTCGATGAAAACAGCTGTGCCCTCTTCGTGGAGGTGATCACCAACCCCCAGATGGAGGTGGCCGATCTGAAGATACTGAGCGGGGTGGTTCATGAGAGAAATATTCCCCTCGTGGCTGATACAACAATCATACCCTTCACCACCTTTCATGCAGCCGACTTTGGTGTGGACATTGAGGTGGTTTCCAGCACCAAGTATATCTCGGGTGGGGCCACCACCCTGGGGGGCCTGATCATCGATTATGGGATGTTCAACTGGAAGCATTCACCCCGCCTGCAGTCGCTGGCCGGTGAGTCGCCTTCTGCCTTTCATTACAAGCTGCGTCGCGAGATACACCGCAACCTGGGTGCCTATATGACACCGGAGGTGGCCTACATGCAATCACTGGGACTGGAGACATTGCAGGTGCGTTTTGAGAGACAGGCAGCCTCATGTAAGGAGCTGGCTGAGAGAATGACGTTTTTGCCCGAAGTAACATCGGTCTGCTATACGGGCCTCGAGGGGAATGGCTATCATACGTTGAGTAACCGCCAGTTTGGTGATTATCCCGGTGCCATGCTTACCTTCGACCTGTCATCGAAGGAGCATTGCTATCGGTTCCTGAACAACCTGAAGGTGATACGCCGGGCTACCAACCTCTTCGATAACCGGTCACTGATCATTCATCCGGCCAGCACCATCTATGGCAGCTTCACTCCCGAACAACGCCGCGTGATGGATGTGAAGGAGACCACCATCCGCCTGTCGGTAGGCCTGGAGAGCGTGGATGCACTCTTCGATGATATCCGTTTGGCGCTGCGTTGTTAAGTTGTTACGTTGTCAGGTTATAGTCTTTCAACTGTGAGCAGCGAGTCGACGACGGTGTTGAAATCTTTGATGAACTCCTGATAGAAGAGCCCGGTAGCAGGGCCGTTGAAGCCGGTATGTATCTTACGCACTTTTCCTTCTCTGTCGATAAAGATCGTGGTGGGATAACTGGAGAAGTTGTCCAGCTCCGGCAGTGCCCCGGCGATACTCTCTTTACCCACCTCACCACCGAAAAGCACCGGATAGCCGGTGTTGTACCTTTCCTTCAATCGCGTGATCGCCTTTCTGGCATAGTCGAAATCATCTTTCCGCTCAAAGGCGATGCCGATCACTTCCACACCCCGCTGCCTGTTCTCATCGTACCAAGGAGCAAGAAAGGCCATCTCATCCAAACAGTTGGGACACCAGCTGCCGAGGATGGAGACGATCACCACCTTGTCGCGGAATCGCTCATCGCTCAGTGAGACCATGTTACCGTCGATATCGGGAAGGCTGAAACCAAGCGTCTCGAAGCCCGGTTTTAGTCCGGCAAGAGAGTAGGGGTCCGCCAGTGCGGCCTCATCATTGCGGCTCCCTCTCAGCTGCGTCGTTCCGCGACTGGTGTAGAAGATCCCTTCAAAATGATCATTGTCGGTAAAGGTGATCTCTATCAGGTAGGGACTCAACCCGCCAAAAGCCGAGAGAGCAACTCCCACCTCTGTATAGGCGCCCTCCAGAAAACGCAGGTCTCCCGAGTTGGTCAGGATGGAGCCTGTCACTCGCGCATCCTCCGACTGAAAGATGCCTACATTGCGTGCCGTGTCGCCCTTCTCACCGATAAAGAGCACCCCCCACTTGCCATCGATGGCAATATCGACGGGCTGTGCTGCAGGGGCGAAACGTGCTTCTTCCCCGTACAGGGCGGTGAATGGTATGCCGGGATCATTCTCGATGTAATTCTTGATGAATAGGCCTTCGATCCTGTTCTTCGTCACCACGCCTCTGATCACCGCATCGTAGGCAACGATGGGGATGACGAGTGTGTCACCCTGAAAAGTGACGCCGCCGAGCGCTACTCTTTCTTCCCCGTTGATCAGGGTGACGGTGGCCGTGTCGGTGGTGACATTGGACACTTCAAAGAGGAAAGGCGCTTGCTTGTTGTTGGCTACGGCCAGCTCACCACGCCAGAGGCCGCTTTGCAGGGTGCTTCTTCTCTCGCACGAGAGGATGCCCGCAATCACAAGGATAAGGAATACCATTTTTTTCATATCGGTCGTTGATTGATTTTTTTCATTTCCTGATTGATTCTCTTCTCCTGCCATGCAGAACCTGCATGATTCATTTGTTCTCTCTCTTGAAACGTGAAAAGCATGTTTATGTTTATTTGAAGATCCACAATTTAGTTTCGATCACATCATTTCCCTGTGTGGCGACGGCTGCCTGATAGTTTTCCAGATTCACCGACTGTTCCTTCACGGGATAATAGATGCGTGAGGGTACACCTCCATCGCCAAAGAGCGGATTGAAGCGGTAGGTGACCGCGGCACCGTTGATCACGCCGGTGAAGATCACATCCTCCTCCTCAATGAGGAAATCGGGAAAGCCGGTACGGCGATAGTCGCTCCACCCTTCGAGGAACTGCGTGAAGAGGGCGATGTATTTCTGGTTCAGTACGCTCTGCTCACTGGCAGGGGGAAGCGCTGAAAGATAAACCTCTGCCTCTGCCGCCGCTACACCCCATCGCTGCAGCGACGCCCTGACACCCTTCTCGTAATCCTCCTGACGCCACTGGTTGTACTCCGAGAGTAGGAAGGCCACCTCGGCATACTCCATCAACACTTCACCGTAGCTGGCAGCGCTGCAGATCGTGCCGGGCAGACTCACGCTGGTAGCGGGGAAGTTCCCCGACTCGGCTTCCGTCAACCCATACGGAAGGCCTACAAACAG
>CAYUQE010000113.1:5419-6069 GCA_964446805.1 uncultured Proteiniphilum sp.
AAATAGACCGTTAGCGTTGGGGGCAGCATACTAGCCTAGGCGCGGGTCGGACACCGGCAGCTGCGGGTTCTCCCCTTTCAGCAGATCGATGAAGGGCTTCGACAGTGCGAAATCACGACGGTTGGCGGTCACGGTAGCACGGTAGTAGGGTGCTTCATTGGGTGAGGCCGTGGCATAACTGTAGATGGCATTGTCGGCATTGCCGGTGAAGAGACCCTTCGTCAGGGCATCCTCCACATGCGACTGGTAGAGGGCGGGGTTCTTCTCCTTCAGCCGTGTGGCAAAACGCAGTCGCAGTGATTGGGCAAAGCGGGCCCATTTTCGGTTGTCTCCCCCATAAATGATGTCTGAAGCACCAAACGTCTTCTCCGAGGGATAGCGCAGCAGTGTGTCGCCCGCCTGCTTTAGCTCATTCAACAGGTCGCCATAGATCTTCTCCTGCGATGCATAGCGGGGTGTGATATTTTCCGGGTCATGCTGCAGCGCCTCAAAATCGGCATCATCACTGCCATACGAATGGTAGGGCACATCGCCAAAGAGGTCGGTGAGCGCACTGAAAGCATAGCTTTTCAGGATGCGGCTGATGGCGATCTGCGTGGCATTGCGGCCTGCACCACTGGCCGTGACAAGCTCTCTCGTGGTGGGGTCGC
>CAYUQE010000114.1:0-6066 GCA_964446805.1 uncultured Proteiniphilum sp.
CCATCCGGGATGATGGTCGAAGCGGTAGGGTGCTGTGATGATGGGGTAGTTGTTGTCTGCGTTGAACGGGAAGTGGACTGGGAGGCCAACCCCCGCCGTGTAACGATCGTATATGCCGGAACCGAAAAGAATCTGAATGCCACTTTCTGGGGAAAAAAACTGAAATAGTCAGTAACCGATTCGCAAGGCGATAAGCAAATACAAAGAGGCCGTCTCATAAAAAACCATGAGATGGCCTTTTTCCAATCCCATTTCCTAAGCATCGCTTTATTATATTTATTCTAATCACCATTTATTGACGATTATTTTGTCAGTATGCGGGGTTGTTCTCCCATTTCAGGGAGGCTGTTCCTGTCGGCAGTCAGATCGTCAAAAATAGCGAGCGACCAGTTTTCCATCCATCTGAGTATGGGGTATCCCTCTTCGAACAGCACAGGCAGCCAGATATAACGGCTGTCGCCCAGACTCCGAGGTCTCCACCTGTCAGCCATAAAGATAAAAGCATCCTCTTTGCCGGCGACGGGCAGGATGAAGGTACTTTGTGATTCAAAGGTGCGTTCGGCTCCTTCTCCTTTTGCCGGGTTGGGCATCACGTTCCATTCTCCCATGATCTCACCGGCCACCAGCAGACGTGCAGCGTTGGGTTCCCATCCGGTGCAACCGGAAGTAATCATAAAGTAACGTCCATTCTTCTTGAAGATTGCCGGTGCTTCGTTATGACCACCCGCTTCCACGCGTATATAGCGGCCGGTATGACTCAGGTAATCGTCCGACAGCTCTGCTATCTGCAATGTCAGATTCTCCTCCGAGGCGTATATATGATACGCTTTCCGGTCCTCATCAACAAAAAGTGTCATATCGCGCGACATCTGTCCACCCTGAAAATCACGCCGTACGAACATACCCTCAGTCACGTCCTTGCGCCATGCAGGTGTCCACCATTCAGCATGATCATCAATGGTAACCTTCAGCTGCTGCTCTTCGCCTGACATGTTGAGCGGCCAGTGTCCGCCGTTTACCCGTGATGATTTCAGGTAGGTGAAGGGTCCCGTGGGAGAATCACTTGCTGCAATACCATACTGCGCGGCAGCATATCCCTGCCCCTTCAATTCGAGATGGAAGTACATCACAAACTTCTTTGTGTCCTCATTATAGATTACTTTAGGCCGCTCAATGATGCATCCTTTCGCGATGGGACTCTCTCCATCCTCTGAAACCGGCATTACCACCCCTTCATTTTTCCAGTTATTGAGATCCTCAGACGTATAGCAGGTGACTCCCTCTTCGGTGATAGAACCTCTGTGAGGACGATGTTCCCCGTACCAGTAATAGGTGCCATCGTGGTAGAGAATGCCTCCGCCATGTGCGTTGATATGATTGCCCTGGTCGTCCCGCCAGATTGCACCGGGGGTGAAGGAGCTTTTCGATTGGGCATACTTCACCATCTCAGAAGCAGCAAGAAGGAAGGCACCTACGCCAAAGTCGGCGGTTGTTTCCGGACCTACGTTATTGTGCTGATCGGCCCTCTCGCCAATAGGTTGCACATATCCCACCTTTCCATCTTCCTGTAAAGCGA
Organism: uncultured Proteiniphilum sp.; assembly: GCA_964446805.1. Lineage (GTDB taxonomy): Bacteria > Bacteroidota > Bacteroidia > Bacteroidales > Dysgonomonadaceae > Proteiniphilum. The sequence goes on from CAYUQE010000114.1 coordinate 1,577, forward strand.
TACGGGTGAGGTAGCGCCATGCTTTTTCAACAACACCTTCATAAGCTCTGTGAGATAAATATCCGTTGTTAATACCCCACAGGTATCCATAAAGAAAGAACGCTGTGCCGCTGGTTTCGTAACCGGGAGCATAGTCGGGATCCAGAATGCTCCTGGACCAGTATCCCTTTTCTTGTTGAGCTTCCTTGAGCGATTGGGCCATGGCTCGAAATATAGCAATATATTCCACACGGTGAGGATCGTCTGCCGGCAGCTCCTGTAACGTTTTTGCCAGAGCGGCAAAAACCCAACCGTTCCCCCGTGACCAGAAATCTTTCTTCCCACTGTTGGTTTTGTGCCCGGGATAGATATACTTGGCGTCCCTGTAGAATAAACTGCTTTCCTCATTATACATCAACTCTTTTGCAAATGAGAAATATTCATAAAGTTTATCGAGATAAAGCTTGTTCTCAGTTATATGATATAGCTTTGTCATCACCGGCATCACCATGTAGAGTCCGTCGGCCCACCACCAGTAGTCGTTCTGCGGTGTGTTCATCTGATGCTCCATCACTTCCTTGGCACGTGCGATCTTATGATCTGCCGGTGACAGATTGTACAGGTCGGCATATACCTGGAAACAGATCTGCCAGTCACCAAAAAGCACATAATCATCCGTTTCTCCATACCTGTATTTCCAACGGTGGCGATCGTCTGATTGGGCGCCTTTCCATTCATTATGTTCCGCCCAGGCTTCGGAATAAGCCCTGTATGCTTCGTTTCCGGTCACTGCATAGGCCGCCATATTGCCGGTATGATAGGCCGCCCTGTGCCAGAAAGCATTGCCATGCTTCGGATGGTGGGACTGCCAATAGTTATTCACCTTGGTAATGATGTTGATTGTTTCAGTTTGAGAAGTATTTACCACAGGATAGTCATCCCTTACCTCTGTTTTCATTAATCCTGTCTTGCATGAGCTGTGGGACAAGAAAACAAGAAATATAAGTACCCAAGCCACTTTTTGATCCATAAATAGGGTGTGATTCATCAACAACGTGATATTATTTCCAGCTTTAGAGGGCAGTAGCTGAAAGTCTGTTTTTATATAAAAAACGATGAAGCAACGAAGATACGGAAAGATTGCCTAATCGGATATATGGATTGAGAATCTTCCCGCATTCGTTCTTACATAAAAGCTACAGGTGTATGGTTGGAAAGAGGGCTGGACTATTCTGTTTTAGTTTCATCTTCCACCGCCTCCTGCCATGTATTCCACATGGGTGTATCCGCATCATAGCCGTCATAGCCGAAAGCCTGGGCAAGCTTGCCCTCTCTGTTCGAATCGATCACTGCTTTCCTTACAGGCCAGTAGAAATTATACTTGTCCAGATTGTATTCCTGTGTACGGTTATTGGATTGGATGGTATGATTGTAAAACTCATTATAGTGTACAATCCGTTGCCACCAGTAGCTCCCTCCTGCCGCATCCCTACCTGTTTGTTTGTCGTAGGTATTGATATCATACGTATTGCCCCATTCATCCGGTTTACCACTCAAGGCAAGGCAACGTGACACTCTCGATAATTCAACGTTACGCCATTCTTCCATGTGCAATTCGCGGGCACGTTCGTTCATAATATCGCCTATGTTTACTGTGCTATACAACTGCGTGCATCTTGCTCTTTCGCGCACCTTATTCACATCAACAGCTGCTCCCGCATTGTCTCCCAAGTAAAACTTTGCTTCTGCACGCAGCAGGTAAGCTTCTGCCAGACGGTAGAGGTAGATATCACCATGACCTCCGGTTGAACCGCCTGTAGCGCCATTGAAGGCGTTCGCATTGCGGTTGGCTTCATTTCCCACATCCAGATTCCAGTATTTGTAGTGAGGCCAGTCATACCAGCAACGAACCGTGTCGCTACACAAAATTCTACCATTTTGTGGATGATACAGCATAAAATTCTGTCCGTAATAGGCTGAACTACGGTTATTGTATTTAAGATCAGTCATTCTCATCCAATTTCCCACATCGCTTCTGTGGCGCAGATCTCCCGTGTCATCAACTCCATTCACTTTCCAGAGTGAATGTTGGGCAAAATAGGTGGGACGGAAAATCCCGATACCTCGTCCTATGGCTCTTACCAGATCGAGGTTGACATTGTAGTTTGCATTGCTACGGGGTAAGTTCAGTCCTGCCTGGAAATTATCGGGTGTTTGGATTGATCCAGAGTTCCAGAAAGGAGCGTAAATACGCATCTGCAGCCATTGACGAAATGATTCAGCTGCTAACCCGCGATTGGGCATAGCCATGATCACTTCGGTATTCTGTGGATTAAGCTTATTCTCGGAACGATGCAAGTCCCAGATCACATTTCGTGTGATGGGCCATGTGGTTGGTTCCCCGCCACTAATCCAGGTTCCAAACGATCCCAGCCCACTACCACCCTGCACCAGTGTATAGCCCGATTGGTCAATTAAAATGTCGGCCTGATCTTTGGCTTTCTGCCATTGACCTGTAGCCAGATAACACTTAATAAGGAGCATGCGGCAAGCACCCTTGTTTACCATGCCCTTGTATGCCATTTCAGACTGATCGGGTACATATTCCACTGCCTTTTCCAGATCGAGGGTTATCATCTCCAGGATAGCCTCTTTTTTGGTAGAACGATAGTTGAATTTTGGCATGGAGGGGATAGTGGTGATTAAAGGGACATCACCAAACTGAAAGACAAGCGTATAATAGCGAAAGGCCCGATGGAAGAGCGCCCTTCCCAGATAGGCATTTTTGGTGGTTTCATCCAGACCCTGTACATTGTCAATATAGTTGATGATGGTATTGGCATACTTCATCCCATTATAGGTTTCTGTCCAGAAGTATTGTATTAGGTTTCCATTGGAGTTTCCGCTATTATCCCCAGAGCCAGCATTTTGAGGGGTGAGCTGGGTTGCAACCGAGAAATTTAGACCGGTGGCTGTCTCATCCGTTTTGCCATACGCCATCAGATCGGAAAACATATATTCCGTTCCCATCGGATTGGAGTTGTGACCTGCGTTATTTTCCTGATGGGTCCAGTAATGACGAAGATGCCTGTCGGTCATCGCCATCACTGCCTGCATACCTGATTCGGAAGATAGTGTGATGCCCGGCTCATAGAATGACAGGGGGGTGGGTTCCAGAAAACTTTCGGAACAACTGCTGAACAACCCTATTCCACACAATGTGATTACCAGCGCCATGACTGCGCAAGTTTTGTTCTGTTTTTTATATAAATGCTTCATATGTCTACATAATTAAAAGGTTGCACTTAATCCCACTGAAAGTACCCTGGTAGCAAGACCACCTGTTTCAGGATCACCATAAGGCCATTCCTTATTCCATACTGCAACATTGCGCACAGAACCAAACAGCTTTAGTCTGTCGAGATTCAGCCTTGATGCCCAGTTGTTTGCGACCGAGTAGGAGACGGATATGCTCTCGAGACGGATAAAGGAGCGGTCGAATAGTTTTTGAGTGCCGGTTGCTCCTGCAGGTCCCTGTGCCTGAATCCGTGCATACTCAGTAGAAGGATTCTCGGGAGTCCAATATTCCTTTTTGAACTCGTTGGCTCCTTGTACCAGAATGTTACTGGCATTGTCATTATTCAGGTAGTTGCCCGAAAGACTTTTGTGTCCCATACGTGCGTACATGTTGACCGAAACCGACCAGTCTTTAAAAAACGTGAAATCATTCCGCAGAGACCAGTTGATGGGAGGGGTACGTTGTCCTTGATAATACTTGTCTTTATTATCATACGCATAGAAACCACTTGCATTCTTTTGAAGCGGGTTGTCCGGATTTTTTTGAATCTTGGGATCGCCCGGTCGCTGGTTATATTCTTTTGCCTCTTCAATCTCATCTGATTGCCAGATGCCTGTCTGGTGGTAATTCCAGATTACGTCAATAGGGTGACCGATATGCCAGCCGTCGTTGCCACCGCTACTTATGTCGTTCACTTCTTTTCTGCCGATCACATTTCCTTCGTCATCAAGAAGGTCTTCGTACTCGTAGTAAAGATGCTCAATTCTATTCTTGTTATAGGAGAGATTCATCGTGGAGCTCCATTCGAGGTTCGGATTTTTGATGTTCAACGTGGTGAGAGAGACTTCAATACCTTTGTTGGACACTTCGCCGAGATTGGTAGTCATGGTTGAGAAGCCTGAGAATTGGGTCAGGGCCTGGCTCATAATCATATCACGGGTAACCACTGAATAAGCTTCCACTGTGCCTGATATGCGATTATCAAGGAAGCCAAAATCAAGTCCCATGTTCCAAGCTTCCGATTTCTCCCACTGCAAATTCGGGTTAGCCATGCGGCTGATTTGCAGATAATGGAAATTCACCAGGTTGCCCTGATTGTCAATATATCCATATCTGTTGGTGCCGCCTGTTGCAAGGTTGGCCAACGAGATGTAAGGGTCTGAAAGCGCCCGATTACCGTTTCGGCCCCACGTAACACGGAGCTTGCCATAAT
>CAYUQE010000115.1:0-5827 GCA_964446805.1 uncultured Proteiniphilum sp.
CAAATATATAGGTGAAAAGTGATGGTTCCAATGCCAAGTAGTATCAAAAGTAAACATTTTGGAGTGGGGTAAATATCTATTTATCTTATTTACAGTAAATTGAAATAACTATTGCGTTGTTTTTTGGTAACTTGTTTAGAGGTGCGGGGAACGGTCCGGATCAATAGATTGAATGGATACGTAGGTGAAGTATGTTGCAATTCAAACCTCTAAATTTTTGTTTTTTTTAAAAGATAGTGCTATCTTTAATCCTTTCAAATCGATAGGATGTGCAGGCATGATCATCACATCCTCAGGAAAAAGATATATCCTGAAAAAACAAATAAAACCAATTATTATGGCCCGAAGAATTGTCCATCTCATTTTTCTCACCCTGTTATCATTGACAGCCACAGCCCAGGGAAATGACTGGGAGAACCCGGAAATCACACAAATCAACACAGAGAAGGCGCATGCAACGTATATTCCTTTTAGTCAGTTACAGTGGAACGACAACACACTGGCGCAGTCGCCGCAGGTGAAGCTGCTCAACGGCACCTGGCAGTTCCGCTATTTCAGGAACCCGGGGTTGATCCCTTCCGATATACATAGGGAAAGTGATCCTGCCGGCTGGGACGATATCGAGGTACCCTCCAACTGGCAGCTGCAGAACGATGGCAGGTACGATCCGCCGGTCTTCACCAATATCAAATATCCCTTCGAACCCAATCCCCCGTTCGTGCCAAAGGATGATAACCCCACCGCCGTCTACAAAAAGAATTTCGAGCTCCCTTCGGCATGGGACGGTGCACAGATATTCATTCACTTTGCCGGTGTACAGTCTGCCATGTATCTCTGGATCAACGGAGAGAAGGTGGGGTATCACCAGGACGGGATGCTTCCTGCCGAGTTCAACATCACCAAATATGTGAAAAAGGGCAGCAATGAGATGACCGTGCAGGTGTTCAACCTGTCCGACGGCAGTTATATCGAAGACCAGGACTTCTGGCGGCTCAGCGGCATCTATCGCGATGTATATCTCTTTGCCACACCCCGGGTGCGGATGCGTGATTTCGTTGTCTGGCCCGTGCTGGATGAGGCGTACCGCGATGCCGAACTGCGCGTGGAGGTGGCCGTTGAGAACCTGAACGGGAGAGCCGGAGAACGCTTTACCCTCCGTACCACACTGAAAGATCCCGCAGGAAAGACCATCGGCGTGAAGCAGAGTGATCCGTTCACCGTACCAGGCGGTGCTGAGGAAAAGGTGAATCTCACGACAGTCGTTCCCGATCCGCTGAAATGGACGGCAGAGACACCCCATCTCTACCAGGTGGGCATAGAGTTACTCACGGCGGGCGGCGAGGCCGTTCAGGCATTCGTGGTGAACAGCGGCTTTCGCCATGTAGAGATCAGAGATGCGCTCTTCCTGGTGAACGGACAGCCGGTCACCATCAAAGGTGTCAACAGGCATGAGTTCGACATGTACCGCGGACGCGCTGTCACGCGTGAGTCGATGATCCGCGATATTATCCTGATGAAACAGCACAACATCAATGCTGTCAGGACCAGTCACTACCCCAACACGCCGGAGTGGTACAACCTCTGCGATGCATACGGCCTCTACGTGATGGACGAGGGCAACGTGGAGAGTCACGGCCTGTGGGGTGCCCGTTACTTCGTCGGCGAGCGCGATGAGTGGCAGAAGGCCATCGTGGAACGCAACGTCAACATGGTGCTGAGAGACCGCAACCACCCCTCCATCGTCTTCTGGTCCATGGGCAACGAGTCCGGCTGGGGAAAGAACTTCGATGCGGCCTATCAGGCCATGAAGGCGGTCGACCCGCAGGCACGGCCCGTACATTACGAATCCAAGAACGCCAGCCCCACCGAGAAGATCAACCGGTATGACCTCATTTCCGACATGTACTCCTCCACCGAGAAACTGGCGTTTCTGTTCAACGGCGACACCACGCGCCCCATCATCATCTGCGAGTATGCGCACACCATGGGCAACGGGCTGGGTAACTTCCGCCGCTACTGGAACCTGTATGATCAGTTCGACCGCTTTCAGGGCGGCTTCACCTGGGACTGGGTGGATCAGGGCCTCCGCTCGAAGGATGAGAACGGGAAGGAGTACTGGAACATCATCAACCATATCGACGGGGCCAACGTGAACGACGGGCTGGTGAACCCCGATCGCACCCCGCAGCCGGAGATGCAAGAGCTGAAGAAAGTATATCAGTACTTCAATGTGAAGGATATAGAAGTCAACAGGGGTGTCGTGACCCTCTCCAACAGCCATTACTTCACCGATGCAAGCGATGTGCTCCTGCAGTGGGAGATCATTGAAAACGGGAAGGTAGTCGACAAGGGAACCATTGAAGAGCTCCATATTGCCCCGCGGGGCCGTCAGCTACTCACCATCGGCTTCAACAGGGAGCTGATCAAGCCGGGTAATGAGTACTTCATGAACTTCAGCTTCCGCAACAAGGTGAAAACGCGCTGGGCCGATGCCGGCTTTGAGGTAGCCCGCGAACAGCTGCCCTTCGGCCTTTCTCATTCTGTAAAGGATGCCATCGACTGGATGACCCTCCCAGCCTTACAGGTTACCGACGGGAAGGATGCGCTGGTGCTGAGTGGCGAGAACTTCTCCGTCACCTTCGACAAGCAGAAAGGCGCCATCACCCGGCTTGTTCATGGCAACAAGAGCCTGCTGTCGGAGCCCCTCCTGCCCTACCTATGGCGGGTACCTACCGACAACGATGAGGGAGGCGGCAACAGAAGCTATGCCCACCGCTGGCGTCAGGCTGGCCTCGATAAGACAGAGGTTGTTCCGGAGAGCCTCTCCCTGGTGCGGCTGAACGACGGGCAGGTGGTGGTCACACTCAGGAACAGGGTGAAGACAGCACAGGAGGACATCGTTTATGAAGGACGGTATACCATCTCCGGCGATGGTACGATTCAGGCAGATAACCGGTTTACCGTGCCGGCAGGCATGCCTCCGCTGGCAAGGGTGGGACTCCGTACAGCCCTTCCTGCCGGTTTTAACAAACTCGAATGGTATGGCAGGGGAGCGCATGAGTCGTACGACGACCGGAAAGAGTCCGCCTTCGTCGGCCTCTACAGCGGCAGTGTGGCCGATCAGCATTTCCCGCACGTGATGCCGCAGGAGAACGGTAACAAGACCGATGTGCGCTGGCTGAGGCTGCTATCGGAGGATAGCTCCGTCCGTTTCTCGGGGATGCCATGGATCAACTTCAACGTGCAGGACTACTCCGCTGAAGCGCTCAACGAATCAAAGCGTAGCCATACCCTGAAGCGGGGTGATCAGACATGGCTCCACATCGATTACCGGCAGATGGGACTGGGTGGCGACGATAGCTGGTCGCCGCGTGTACACAAAGAGTATCTGCCGGAGCAGCCAGTTTATACGTTCTCATTCATGATAACGCCCGAACAATAGTTTCCGGTTTTTGGACCCTGTTTAACGGCTCAGTTATCCCTTCTTACTGCTCGACGGATTCGACTCGACCGACCCCAACGACTACCTCAAGGGTTTCCCCTGGCATCCCCACAGGGGCATCGAAACAACCCTACCTGGTGCAGGGCAGGTAAGAACATGGCGACAGCCTGTCGGAACACGCACGACCTTTTTTTCCGGATATGCTGTACCGGCGCCACGCGTAGTGGCGGCAGTACGCAGGTGGTGCACGCAATTAATGGCGAAAACAGTTTTGTAATCGGTGAAAAAGCAGTACTTTCAGGCCCTGAAAACAACAAACATCAACAAAATTATATCTTACATGAAAAAAGCAATTATCGCATCCGCATTTATCGTATTGACATGCAGCCTCTCGGCACAGATGGTGCCGGAAGAAACCGAGTGGTACACTCCCACCCCGCCGAAGGTGACGCCGGCGAAGACACCCGGCGCGGCACCCTCCGACGCCATCATCCTGTTCGACGGGAAGGATCTCTCCCGGTGGAAGGCGGAGAAAGGCGATGCCCAGTGGGTGATCCGCAACGGCGAGCTGACGGTGAAGCCCGGCACGGGGAGCATCATGACACGGCAGCATTTCGGCGACGTGCAGCTCCATATCGAGTTCAAGTCGCCCGCCCCGGAGAAGCACAGCGGCCAGAACCGCGGCAACAGCGGCATCTTCCTGCAGTCGAAGTACGAGGTGCAGGTGCTCGATGCCGACAACAACGAAACCTACGTGAACGGCATGGTGGGCAGCATCTACAAGCAACAGGCGCCGCTGGCCAACGCCTACACGCGCAACGGTGAGTGGCAGGTCTACGACATCTACTGGCGCGGTCCCCGTTTCGGCACAGACGGTAAGCTGGAATCGCCCGCGATGATCACGGTGGTGCTGAACGGCATCCTGGTGCAGAACAACTTTGAGCTGAAGGGACACACCCCCTATATCGGCTACCCCTCCTACACTCCGCATGGACGGCTGCCGCTGATGCTGCAGGACCATGGCACCGAGGTCGCCTACCGCAATATCTGGATCAGGGAACTGTAAAAAACGAAGGATTATATGTTCACACGTAGAAATTTCATCCGTACCAGTTCTCTGCTGGCTGCCACCACCATGCTCCCGGTGGCTGCAGGAGGCAGCGTGCTGCAGTCGCTATCGCCCAACGACCGGGTGAATGTAGCACTGATAGGGTGCCGCAACATGGGATGGTACAACCTGACGGATTTCCTCAAACACCCAAATGTACGATGTGTTGCCTTATGCGATGTCAACCGCCCATTGATGGAGGAGAGAGCTGCCGAACTGTATAAGAATCACCAACAAAAGGCCGATCTATATAACGATTACCGTCATCTACTGGATCGGAAGGATATAGACATTGTGATCATCGGGACACCCGATCACTGGCACTGCCTTCAGTTCGTAGACGCCTGTGCCGCCGGCAAATCGGTCTATGTGGAAAAACCTATCGCCAACAGCATTGCCGAATGTGATGCGATGGTCTTCGCCGCCAACCGGTACAACACCGTAGTGCAGGTGGGACAGCAGCAGCGCAGCGCCAGTCATTGGAAGGAGATGGCGGCATACATCCATGAGGGGCACCTGGGACGAATCGGTCAGGTTAACGTCTGGGCCAATTTCAATTATGCGGCCATCCCCACACCGGTGGCTGATAGCCCTGTGCCGGATGGTGTCGATTTTGAGATGTGGCTTGGTCCCGCACCCCGGGTGCCGTTCAACACCTCCCGCTTCAACGGACTCTGGCGACTCTTCTGGGATTACGGCGGAGGGTTGCTGACCGACTGGGGGGTGCATCTCCTCGACATGGCACTCTGGGGGATGCAGGTGACCGGCATGCCCAACCGGACGGTGGGTGTGGGTGGCAACTACTTCTACCCCGAGGGGGGTCATGAGACCTTTGACTCACTCAACGTCACCTATCAGTTCGATGACTTCGTCATCAACTGGTCCAACAATGCCGGCTTAGAAACAGCACTGGGAGGGAGAAACTATGGGGTCATGTTCAGAGGAACCAACGGCTCGCTCATTGCCGACAGGAACAACTGGGAAATTATTCCCGAAGGAAGCAAACTATCCTATCGGAAATCAGTAGCCGACCACAAAGATCACGAGGATCATGTGACAAACTTTCTTAGGTGTGTGAATACAAAAAACAGGAATACCGCCTGTTCCATAGAGACAGGAAGCAGGTGTGCCAAGTATGCACATCTGGGCAATATCTCAGCAAAGATGGATGGAACACCCCTGACCTATAACGAACAGACAGGACAATTCGACAATCCTTTGGCGAACCGCTACATCCGGCCCTATTATCACCCTACATGAAACCTTTAGTATTGAGC
>CAYUQE010000116.1:0-5813 GCA_964446805.1 uncultured Proteiniphilum sp.
CCATCCCGCTTACCGGATGCCCGAAATCCCAAAAATAGCTGAAAGTCTGTTTCTGAACGAATGTGAGCAGCTCTTCATCGGAAATGCGGGGGAATTTATCGGAGTTGTCCATGCCGGTAGAGATGGAATATACTTTACCTGTCAGGATTAGGTGTCCGGCAGTTGATCTTAATCCTGTATGAATAATCAGTTGATAAGAGCTGTAGATGCTTAATGGTGAAACTGAATGAAGTGTAATGGTTTTGTCCTGAATGTGGAAATTGAGTGCCACAGATTGTCCTGATATTGCTTTGAGTGTAATATTGTTCAGTAAGGTGCCTTGATCAATTTCTTCCGAAAAAGCCAGGGTAACAGTCAGATTGGGATTAACATCCGTAAATGACGCACTGTTTATTACTCCGTTGATCTCTATTTCATTGAGTTGAAAAGTTCCGGAGACAACTTCATTATCCTTATCCCCGCAAGACAATAGCATCGCGGAGAAAATCCACGGTAACAACCATCTCAATTGTTTCACATACATTGGTTTATTGATTACAGGTTTTTGTCGTCAGTCTCAGTCGATAAAACAACCGGATCGGATGATGAAACACAGCCAATCTGTCAGAGCAAAAACTGAGAGGGAGGAAATAGTTCCCTCTCAGAATGAGCGGATCAAACTGAGCGATGATTACTCGGTATCATGTAGCACAATATTTTTTATCTCCGCTACCGTCAAAACTCTGTTGTAGATGCGCAAATCATCAATTAAGCTATTGTCCGACAGATGGCCCCATTCCGTAAACCGGGGTGCGCCGGAGCCGATCGAGACAATATCACATCCGTTCCAGCTTATCTGTGATACATTGTTTGTTGCCACCTCTTCCGCATTGATGTACAACACTGCCTTACCTTTGCTTAATGTCAATGTAATATATTTCCATCCTCCTGTCACCGGATCGATATCTGCTTTTTCTGCGCCATCAAGCCATCCGTCTGCCGTGCCGTTCCCCACATTTGCTTTGATGCGCTGTTTCCCCTCGGCATTTTCACGAAATATCCTGAACCCGGAGGATCGGTTATTTTGAGCGTCGGCACTGGCGCCATCTGTTATAGGACTGATTACGAGAAGGCCTGCCCGGTCAGGAACGGCGTTCACCTTGTACCAGAATCCTACGGTGAGGTCTGAACCGAATTGCGCGGCGATGTCAGATATTTTGAAAGTAAGATAACTGTTTTGTGCGCCGGCATAGGCTTTTTCGATTTTCCCTTCGGATATAGTGGGAGAGCCTACCGCGGTGGCTGTCTTACCACTTATTGCATCCTTAAAATCAGTATCGAATGACATGTAAAATATCTGTCCATCTTCGCTGATAGGAGGTTTGGGCGGTTCTTCAGGAAAATCGAAGGGCGGATTCTGTCCCAGATCCTGAAAGCATGCGGTCAGGGCAAACAGCAATACTGCTGCGACAAGTATATATCTTTGTTTTCTCATTTTCGTCGTTCTTTTATCAAAGTGATACTTCTGATTTCTTCTATTAATAATCCGGATTCTGAATCAACACCCCGTTTGATTTGTCAATCTCAGCCTGAGGTAATGGTAATAAAGCGTGCTTGTCCTGATATCCTGTTTTTCCGGCTGCATGCAATATGTTTCTTGCTGTACCCCAACGTACAAGATCGTAGAAGCGATCCCATTCTACCGCCAGTTCCACTCTTCTTTCATGACGAATGGCATTTCGTAATACTCCTTGGTCTGCAGTAGTTATCTCCGGCAATATGTTTGTATCATTTCCACGCGCACGTGCACGCACCTGCTCAAGATAATCCATCGCGTCTGTCGGATTACCCAGCTCATTTGCGGCTTCAGCTGCTATCAGATACATTTCAGCTATACGGAGGATGCGAATATTCATCCAGAAACCATGTTTACTGAATTGCGTACGTAGTGTCGGGTTGGTATATACTTTCTTATTATAATACCGGTTCATAACCTCCTGGGCGATTGGTTTTTCTCCATAGGGAGTATTGGCTTGAATGGATTGAGGATCTTCTCCCGGTTTCAGAAAGTATAACAATGTCTCATCCTTACGGGGATCGCTCTCCTCAAAAGCATTAGCCAGTATGGTCGTAGGACAGTTCCATCCCCATCCCAGATCCCAGTCGCCGGCACCTCTTACGCCTTGTATTTCGGCATACTGACTGCCAATATCAGTGCTCGAGGGTAACGCGGCCGTAGCAGTGCTTTGCAATTCAAAGATGGATTCACTGCTGTTTTCACCGCTCTCCCTGAATATCAGGTGAAAAGGTGTACTTAGGTTATAGAGTCCGGAATTAATCACATCCGTTGCTGCCGTTAACATATTAGCCCAGTCGTTCCGCTGCATATATGTTTTAGCATGCAATGCACGTGCAGCACCCCATGTGACACGACCCAGGTATCTGGATTCCCATTGAATTGGCAGTAATGATTCAGCTGTTGTCAAATCGGCATCTATCAATGCATAAATCTCAGCCGCTGAGGACTTGGGTATATTTGTTTCAGCTGCATCCGTGATCTTGAAATCGATCAGAGGTACTTCCCCGAAAGCTCTTACTAAATTAAAGTAAAGAAATGCTCTGAAAAAATGAGCCTCTCCCAGGCACAGGGAATCAATCCTTTGCAGGGCTACCCCATTATCTATCGCGTCGTTGATATCTGATACGACCGTATTGGCGGTATGTATCAGCGCGTAATTGCTGGTGTAATAGCTGGCCAGGTTACCATCGGAAGCGTTGTAGTTGAAATTGTCATACATTGAAGCCACGTCTGATCCGTCAGAGACCGTACTTCCCTTTTCTACATCTTCACTTCGGATACTATGCACAGCAAATGACGGGATGCCGGCAGTGACGCCCCATCCTTTCATTCTTGCATATAAGGAAAATACATCCGTTTGAAAAGAACCCCCGGGGTTATCCCCTTCTGTCCATTTTCCCTGTGGCTCTTGATCCAGTAGATCGCTGCAGCTTAATTGTACGATGGCCAACAACCCTGCTACACAGATGATGAATGATTTGATTATCTTATTTTTCATACGATTTTATTTTTTAAAAAGTAAGGTTCAACCCGAATGTATAAACTGCCGGCATGGGATAGGTTCCCGTATCAACACCAGATTTGATGGAACTCCCACCGATCTCGGGTGTATAGCCGGTGTTTTTGCTCCATGTCTTCAGATTCTCGATGTTGGCATACACTCGCAATGTTTTAAGATGGATTTTTTGTAGAAATGTAGAATTGAGGGTATAGCCTAATTGTACATTGCGAATCCGGAAGAAACTGCCATCTTCAATGAAATAGGAGGAAAATGCACGGTTGACTGCCCTGCCGGGTTCCAGAATCGGTTCCCAATTGGAGGTGCCTTCTCCGTTCCATCTGCCCATACGTTTTGTCAGATAGTTGAACTGTGCGAAAGAAGAGACATCCCAGTCGCGGTATATTTCATTGCCGTATACACCCATAAGATCGGCTGATAAATCAATCCCTTTATAATCTAAAGTGAAGTTGAATCCGTAGGTGAGATCAGGATGAGGTTTACCTATCATGGTCCGGTCATCTTGGTCGATGACATCATCCCCGTTGATATCTTTGAATTTCAGGTCTCCGGGACTCACCGTATATACTGTATTGGGTGCAGCCTGTTTAATGTCTTCGTTGTTTTGATAAACACCTTCCACCACATAACCGTAAAAGTATCCGATGGGTTGGCCGGCCACTGTTCTTGCCACGCCGTCATAAATCGCATCTCCCTCATCACGACCGAGCGTGATCACTTTATTATTGACGGTCGTGATGTTTGCACCCAGAGAATAATTAAAATCTGAATTCCCTATCTTATCGTTCCAAGAAACAGATAATTCCACTCCCTTGTTTTCGATGTCGCCCAGATTTTCCAGCGAGTTAAATGCTCCCCCACGCGAATTCAGTAACACGATGATATCTTTCGTTCTCTTCTGGTAGTAAACCGGCTCCACGCGTAATCGCTGGTTTAACAGATTCATCTCAAATCCGGCCTCCCAGGAAAAGGTTCTTTCCCAATCAAGGTTCTGTACATTGTATATTTTTGTATAACCGGGGATGATATCTTCGTTGGGACCGAAAACCGCACTACCTACCGACGTGAGCTCCGGATAAGTGGGGTAATAATTGTTGATATTTATACCGGTATTCTCAGTACCCAGCACACCCCAGGAACCTTTCAGTTTCAGGTAATCGATGACGTTCTGATTTTTCATAAAATCTTCCTCGGATACTACCCAGCCTCCTCCGAATGTATAAAAATTCTCCCAAGTGTTGTTCACACCACGAAATACCGAAGATCCGTCCCTGCGGTAAGATGCATTGAACAAATAACGATCCTTATAGCTGTACAACGCCCTTAAAAGGTATGACATGGTGAATCTTTTCCATTGATAAATTCTTTCATTATCATATTGATTTTTAGCACCGTCATTGCTCAATGAAGTAAGCCACCATTTATCGTGATTGTCGGGAATGTTGAAATATATTTTATTCAAAAGCTCGCTCCTTTCTCCGTTGAGCAAAGAAAATTCACGGTAGTTGGTTGTCAACCCTCCCATGGCTGTAAGTGAATGGTTGTCGAACCTGTTCTGATAGGTCAGGATGTAATCGCCCTGTGCCGTGTATTCAGTCGATTTTAGCTGGGTGATGATCTGTCTGTTCTGCATATTCTCTTTACCCGGTATCTCTGGATTATAGAAATAGATGACAGGGGAGAATGAGCGTGCTTCACTGATATTATAGTCTAAAAAAAGAGTGGTTTTAAAAGTGAAATTTTTCAGGAAATTCACTTCGCCATAAATATTTCCCGCAGCTCTGTGATTTATTCCTAAATTATGATTACCGCGTATATGAGTCTCCACCAATGGATTCCAGAGTTGTGCACGCTGGAAATCGGGCATAGTATGTAACAGTGTCTCCGTCGTATTCGTAACAGGATCCGTGTAATCAGCAAAAATGGGAGCGATGGGGGCAGCTCTCACCACGGATGCCACACTTTTGGAATCAGGTAGTTTATTCTTGCTTCCGTTCAATGCAAAACCGAATTTAAGGAAATCCGTCACATTATAATCACTACTCAGGTTCACGGTTATTTTTGAGAATTTTTCCGTTT
Organism: uncultured Proteiniphilum sp.; assembly: GCA_964446805.1. Taxonomy (GTDB): domain Bacteria; phylum Bacteroidota; class Bacteroidia; order Bacteroidales; family Dysgonomonadaceae; genus Proteiniphilum. Next base: position 5,157 of record CAYUQE010000116.1, read on the forward strand.
TAATGGAACCTTCTTCCGACGTATAGCCCAGCCCCATATAAAATTTACTTTTATCTGTGGAACCTGTGATACTTGCGTTGCTGTTCAGTATGAAAGCGGATTGAAAATACTCATCCTGCCAGTTCGTGTCTGCTCCCCAATTTGTGTAATCAAACGGCAAAGCTCCCTGATTGATCCGTTGTTCATTATACAATTCCTTGAATTGATCCGCATTGGTAACCTCAATTTTGTCATATATCTGCTTCATTCCCATTGAGGCATTCAGGTTTACAATGGTTTGTCCGGTTTTTGCTTTTTTTGTGGTAATTATGATGACACCATTTGCCCCACGCATCCCGAAAATAGCGAGAGAAGAAGGGTCTTTCAGAATTTCCATCGATTGAATATCAGCGGGATTGATATAACTGATATTATCCGAAAACAAACCGTCCACGATATAAAGAGGTTTGTATCCATTCACCGAATTTGTTCCACGAATACGGATTTCTGGATCCTGTCCCGCTCTCCCGCTGTTTACAATCTGAACGCCGGCGACTTTTCCCTGTAGAGAGGCCAGTGGGTTCGCAGAGGGCCTGTTTGCAATTTCATCGGCACTAATGGTTACAATGGAGCCGGTCAGATCCCTCTTCCTTGCACTTCCGTAGCCGATTACTACCA
>CAYUQE010000117.1:0-5807 GCA_964446805.1 uncultured Proteiniphilum sp.
CAGCTCACCTCCCCCGTGAAATGGACCCAGTCAGTAGAGAACATGATTGCCGACGGTGCCACGACTTTTGTGGAACTGGGACCGGGCAGTGTGCTGCAGGGGCTGGTGACGAAAATAAACAAGGAGATGACTGTCTCCGGGAAACAGTGATTGCTCCCGCGTTACGGGATCATTGATAAACCCGAAATAAGGAAATTTATTTGATAAATAATTGATCGTATGAAAAAAATTACATTTGTGCTCGCTCTTTTCGCAATGGTGGTCCTCACTGCATTCTCGCAGGAAGGTCAGTTTTTTAAAGCACCGGACTTTGATCAGATCAAGAGAGATGTGAAAGAGCCTGCATCCTCCTTTCACTATCCCAAGTTAATGGAGAAATACCTCAACAGTGAGGCTGATATGACACCGGAAGAAGGGCGACATCTCTATTTCGGCTATATTTATCAGGCAGGATATCTTCCCACTGACACCTCTTCCTACAATACGCTGCTTGCAAAAGCGTTGACAAAGAAATCTTTTTCAGTGGAGGACTACGGCAATATCCTGGAATATTCCGATGCGCTTCTGAAGGAGGATCCTTTTAATCTACGCGCACTCAATGCCAAACTGCTGGTATATGCGCAGCAAAACAATACCGTGGAGTACAAAAAAGCAGCCCGAAAAAGGCGCATTGTACAGGATGCCATTGTCGGCACCGGCGACGGGATGTCGGAGAAGACACCCTTTTATGTGATTAAGGTGGCGCATGAATATGATATTCTGCCCTTCATGGGATTCTCCTTTGGTGGTGAGGACAAGATATTGAGTAATCAGAAGGTGAACTATCTGACGCTCGGCAAGAACCGTTTTGAGGTGGATAGAGTCTACTTCAACATCAAACCGGTGATCGATCATATCACCGTGCGTGGCGGGGGGAAGATGTAATAATATCGTTCCGTAAGATAGAGGGGATCACATTGAAGTGATCCCCTTTTTTTGGCAGCATACTTTCCTATCTAAGAAGTCCAGTAACAAACTGCATCACATCACTCGGGATAACATTATTTAACATCAAAAAGTGGAAGCAAACAAGTCTGATTATGAATATTTTATCTAAACTTGCAAGTATAATTCCATTCAATTGAGAGCTAACAAACCCATAGCGTCACAAAAATGCCCGAAAACGACGCACTTACTCAAGTCTGGCACAAATTTGAACTGACCATCTCTATATTACTTTGATAAAGTACGTATTAGATAATACAGAGACGAAACATATATGAAATATTAACGCAATAGTATTGCGTATAGACAAACGATGTAAGCCATTAAAAAAACATAAATCCATATGAATAAGCTATTTACCTTAATAACTATTTTGGCATTGTCTTTTCAGGCACCAGGACAAACTCAGTACAAAGACTTTGTAGTGTCTGATATGCATATTATTGGACTAACAGAAAAGGGGAAACTGGTATTCTTCGATAAAGAAAATGGAAAAAAAACCTGCATCATAGATGCTCCATCCGAAGCTGTTGTATTGACAAAAAATAGATTAGGCGAAATTGTTGTTGTTGACGAAAGAAACGGAGTTAATAAATATACAGAAAAAAAGAAAACCTGGGAACAAATAGCAAATACCAATACAAACGTATTCGGCATACTATTCGACAGTGAAAATACTTGTTATATCATCACGGAAGATGGAATTGAAAATACGAAATCAAAAAAACATTATTTTTCAAACAAATCACTAAATCATCAAATTCAATATAAGGATAAATGGGAGAAACCCTATACATATTTCATTGACAAAAATGATCGAATTTGGATTGGATTTGGTTATGGTGAATGGGGTGGAGATATTTTCATTTTTGACACCAAGAAAGGGGAGTTTTTGACTCCGAATTTAGGGGAATTTGTAATTTCACTTTGGCCAATAAAATCTTTCTTTGAGACCAATGACAATATATTCGTATCATCAGGACTTGCCCATATGATTACAAGTGGAATCATTGTGAAATTTGATGATATAAATGCAGCTGTTTTTTATGTAAGTGAATCTGATTGGAGTGAACCTCAAGGAGAAGATCGTATCAGACATATGATTGAAGGTGAATATATCGGGCCTGCTACGTTTAATGAGTACAACAACTCAATCTATTATTATTCACAGGAAGGAATAAAAAAAGGAAATTTAGATAGTGATTTAAGTAAAAAAGAAAATTGGGAAATAGTGATCAAGCCAAAACTGCAATGGAAATATGGACAACCTGATGCTGTTGGTTCACCAATGAATGTTCTGAAATTACAAACCCTGGATGAAAACGAATTGATATTCTTATCTCAAAATGATGGAATTGGGCTATTTAATGGAAAAGAGTTAATAATGTTAAAATGACAAATAACGGCTTACAATATCACGTCATGCAAAACGCGTCCTAAACCACACCATGCGTTATACCCAATAAGGGTTTAAGGATGCCAACGCATTTGGGAGATTTGGTCACTTCGGCCTTCGGCAAATGGTTTAGTGACAGTCATGGATTCACCCGTATGACCATGGATAAAAGAAGTTAAAACAGGGAGTTATGTCATCTCTGTTGTAACCAGATATTGAGAACTTTTGTCATATCATCGAACAATTTAAAAATTATGGCGATGAAAAAAATGCTCTTTTCTATTTTCTTGTGTGGGTTGACAATACCCCTGAGTGCCCAGATCAAGGGCACCGTTACCGACACCGGCAACAATCCCGTTAAGTTTGCCAAAGTGGCTATCTACTCACTGCCCGACTCTGTACTGATCGCCGGAACTACTGCCAATGAACGGGGTGAATTTACATTTCCAAACTATTCCAGTGTGAATAAACTGATGAAGGTATCCTATAACGGGTACAAACCAAAAACGTTCCGTGCGCTACCGAAACAGCATGTCAAACTAAAGGATGAGCTTACCATGCCGGATGAACTGGTGATAAGCGGAACCCACTCTTCAGTTCCTGAAAGGAAGATCTGATCACCGAAGGTAAGCGCCGGAGTTGTAAAACAAACAGAATGGCCCTCTCATATTAAACCATGAGTCGGCCATTTTTCTGTGTAGTTTTTAATGAGTATAACCCGGAAAATTTTTTACATAGTACAAAAAAAGAGAGACTGACTCTATTTAGAACCGACCCCCCAAAGCTTTTTGTCCAACTTTTGGGGGTCACTACATTTTTCAAGACAGCCCATTCTGTTTTAAACCAACTCTTTGAGAACCGTTCAGTTCATACGGTTGATCTCCCTGTCGCCGGCGCCGTTACCCTTGTATCGGTTTTTGGCCGTGTTGAACTTGTAACGTACCGTAACCTCCAGTTCGCGGCTGTCCCATTCGGAATACTGGAAGATATCGAGCCGGTCGTTGTAGGCGAAGATACCCATTTTCCGACCGTGGAAGAGGTCGTGTCCCTTGAGGGTGAGCGAGAGCCGATCCTCGAAGAACGATTTGGTGATACCTGTATCGACTACGTACTGGTTCCTGGTGGTGCGGAAATTCTGGCGGAACCCTTTTCCCTGGAAGCGGGAATCAACGGTTAACAAAAATCCTTTGGGCAGCGAGAAAGAGTTGTTGAACGATGCGATGGGTATGGGACGGTTCATCTGCACCTGCTCTCCCCTTATCTCCATCTCCAGCCGCTGTGCGGTGAACCCAACGCTGGCCTGAGGACTCCATATCCCGAATTTGGGTGATGCCGTGAGGAAGGCGGAGAGAGTGGGTATCTGCCTGATATTGATGTTCGACAACAGGGTGACTGCCGGGTTCTCATCCATCTGCTCGGCCCACTGGATGATGGCATTCTTCTGCTGCTGGTAAGATACGGCCAGCTGCAGGAACCGCCAGGAGCCCATCAGTGAGACATCATGCAGGGTAGTGGGCTTCAGGAAAGGGTTGCCGGTCTGCATGGTGAAACGGTTGGCATAGAATATGTTGCTGCCCATCTGCCAGTAGGCAGGACGGACCGTCTTCACCGAATAACTCATCTGCAGCTGCACATTGCCGAAGCTATTGCTGTAGGTGAGCGCGGGGAACCACTGGGTGTAACTCCTGCTCAGCTCATCATCTCGTTCCCCGTCACGGAAATAGTCCCAGTAGACATCTTCATATCGAAGGCCGGCGGTGATCTGACCGATGGGGGTAACGCGACTGTACTCAGCAAAGAATGCCAGGTTCTGATCGTGAATCTCAGTGCCGGATGAGGGAATCATCGGGTTGCTGGTCTGGTAGTCATCTTCGCGATGCGTTCGGGTGTACTCGTTGCCCAGAGAGAAGGTGCCGCCAAGGAGCGGATGGGTGAGGATGGTGCGGGTAGCGATCAGCCGGTTGTGGATAGTGTTATCGGAACGGATGGAGCGGTCATCCTGCTCCTCACTGCTCTCGGTAATGTTCGACCGGGAGGTCTGGCTGCTGCGGTAGAAGTCACCGTTGAAGTCGACAGTCAGCTTGCCGAAGGAGCCGCTGTAGTAACCGTTGAGGCGGTGGCGTGGTTGCAGATCCTGTTGCTGGTTGTCCTGACTCACCAACCGGTCGTAAAATACACCATTGGCATAGACATCACTGATGGTATTGGCCATATCCCTGTTCTTTCCGGGAAAGGAGGTCAGGGTGTATTTAACCCCTGCCTGCTGTTTGGGAGAGAACTCGTAGTTGATGCCGGCCACTGCAGTAAGGGGGTTGGAGAGACCATCTATCCGGAGCTGGTTCTCCTGCGTCCAGAGCGTGTCCACATATGTGCTTTGGCGGATGATGCTCTCCTGCAGGTAAGCATACCGCTCATACTTGAGGGTGCCAAAGAGATCCCACCCGTTGTTGCGGTAGTTCACGTTGAGCTGTTGCCGCAGGTCGGTGTTCTCCGTCTGCAGGTAGGTGGAGCGTAGGTCAAACCCGAAGCCGTCACCCACCTTACGGATGGTGTGGATACGGATAACCGCCTTCACCGAGGCATCATAGCGTGCACCGGGGTTGTAGACGATCTCCACCTCACGGATATCGGCGGAGCTGATCCGGTCGAGCTCTGACTCATCGCGCATCTCCCTGTTGTTGATATAGATCTTGGCGGCACCCTTGCCGAAAATCTCGAAGGCACCGTCGTCACCTGTCACTGCAGGCAGTCGTTTCAACACATCATTGGCGGTACCGGCTTTACTCAACACCGTGTTTTCGACTGTTGCCACCAGGGCATCACTCCGTACCCGTATCCGGGGCAGATCGCCGTTGACCACCAGCTCACCCAGCTCGGTGGTCTCTGGCGCGAGTGCAATCAGCTGGTCGCTGCCTGCCTGCACCACTTTTGTTTCATACCCTATAAAGGAAACCTTGAGGATGGCATCAATATCATTCTCTGAAGTGAGTGCAAACTCCCCCTCACTGTTGGTGATGGTACCTGCAAGCAATGTGGAATCGGGAATTGAATAGAGTGCCACATTGGCAAATTCAATGGGGTTACTGTCGGTATCGAGTACCGTGCCGCGTATCTGCGCATGAATTGGCAAAAGAATGCCGCTTAAGAGAAAGAATAAAACTATTTTCTGTATCATATAAGTGTTTATTTTTGATTTGGAAAGCCATTAAGCAATCTGGGAAGGAATCCTTTTGCGCGCCATTGGGATTCTTTCATCGGGTGCTTTTACTTTTCTGGTGATATGACATCTTCACGCTTCAATCGGTTACAAAAAAAATAACCCGGATTGTGTCTAACTTTCCTTCACCCCTGAAACTAATATGAGAAGATATTTTGAAAATTAAGTACTACTTAATTAATTAATTAATTTCACTATTAACCGACAAAA
>CAYUQE010000118.1:0-5633 GCA_964446805.1 uncultured Proteiniphilum sp.
CCTGACGACCAACGGTTCCTCCCGTGATACGGTCGGCACTGACAAAGCCGGGACCGCGGTTGGCGATGACCACCAGTCCGCTGTTTCTCCAGCAATTGACGAACCCAAAGTCAATTCTCCCACCGGTAGCATTTACCAGATCATTGAGGGTGACCACATTTTTAAGCTGCCCGTTAACAACCAATCCCTCAAATGAGAAGATATATGGTTGCGTGGGGTTGATTGGATTTTCCCATTCAGGTGCCATCTCGATCTCTTCAAAGATAAGTGCTCTTCCTTCTGGGATACCGGTGATGGTAACGATATCTACAAACGCAGTTTCCTTGAATCCGTCCTTATCGGTTACTATCACGGCGATTGCGTCAGCACGCTCGTCATCAACCGCAATTTCGAAGCTGAAGCTTTTCTCCAAATCGGTAGGGGACACACTAATGGCAACCGGCTCAGAGAGCTCTCTGTATGGTGATTTACGCACAAGTGCATAGCTGATAGATTGTAGTCCTATCTGTGTGGTTGCGGTACCACTAATGGATACCGAACCGTCAAGCTCAACCGCTTCGATCTGATTGGGCGTCAGTGTTACCACAGGAGGGATCCCTTTCAAACGTTGGATGACCACCGGCACCATGGTACTTTTAGTATAGATATCGGTAGCAAATACACCAATGGCTACAGTCTCCTTATCAGCAATGGTGATCTCGAGTGTGAAATCCTGGTTCTCGGGAAAACCGTCGAAAGTCTGGTAGATTCTTTGATTTCTGTTGATCTCTTCATAGCCAGCGTCACCGTTTTTCAGAAGGGTGATATAAAGATCACGTAATCCATTCTCTGATGCAATCTGACCTGTGATGGTCTCATTTTTTCTGTATTCTGCTGTCTCCAGGGAGGTCTGAGTGGAGAGAGTGACTACCGGGGGCGGAAAGGCACTGTCATCAGCATAATCGACAGCCATTGGCTCTTCGTTGCAACCCTCTGATAGGAGTGCAGAGATTGCAAGCAACATGTAAAGGATCCATTTAAAACTTTTCATATCGTTTTAGTTTAATTGTATTTATTGTTATTTCAAGTATTCCACCTCCAACAGCACACATTTAATGGTGCCCTGGACACTTATCTCTGTCATGTTCCTGTACTTCCATTTTTTTGAACCCAGGATGTAGATGCAATAGGCACTATTACTATTGCTGTTGTCAGCTACAGTCAGCTCATAGGTGCTTTCTTGCAAGCCCGATGATAATGCCGATCTGAGTTGTGGCAGATAATCCCTTCGTATAGTTCCGGCAACCAGTATTGATTGTTCCACCATACTCTTCAGTAATATTGAAGAATCAGTCAACTGTTCTGCCTGATTGAATGATGCGATTGCCACATTCATGCTCAATCCGGGTCTGATCTCTACTCTTGTTTGAATCAGACGGCAATCGTCGGTGACAGGTGTCAGTTCCATCTGCTGAAGGGGCTTCTTGCTCAAAAGCACACTCCCGATATAGCTATCTACAGTAGTAGCAGTGGGCACAAAGAGAGGCACCTGCGCTGCCGAAACAGCAATTTTTGCACCCGGGTTCATTCGGGGTGCAGCATGTCGCACGTTGGCCTTGTCGAGGATGAAGAGATGACTCTCCTCCTTTTTGACGAAAGAGGCAACCGAGGAGTAGCTGCTGACAATGAAGGGGTTGTTCCCCGAGAGATCCGACAGGAATGATACCTTTACCGTACGGCTCTTGTCCCATACCGGTTCCGGATCAGGTTGTACTGTCGGATCACCAGGATCATTCCCTGAGCAGCTCCACAGAGATGCGAGAAGTAATAAAAGCAAGTAATAGTTACCCGTTATGTTCATTGTATCACATTTCATTAAGCTGTACTTCTGTAAGCATGGCACAGTGGTCAGTGATCTCCTTCACACTGGTAAGTACTTCAAACGATTTTATGCTCCAGCGACCTGAGGGTTTTCCGAAGATGTAATCAATCTTGCTGGAAGGTGCAGTTGCAGGAAAAGTGGCCAAATTATTGCATATCCGCTGCCAGGAGGACATCCCTGTGGTGATGGCCGACTCTGTGGGTTTTGCATTGAAATCACCTGCAAGAAGGGTGGGGAATGATGATCCTACTATACCATTAAGTTGTTGTACCATTGATGAACGTACTCCATCGGTAGAGTGATCAAGATGGGTTACTGCTATCCTCAGTCTCTGTCTCGTAACCGGTTCTATTACATCAATGTAGAGCACCGTACGGGGTTCTTTCATATCAGCAATGCTGCCGGTAATGCCGTTATTGGAAATTTTCTCTATGGGATATTTTGAGAGAATGGCTACTCCATATTCACCTTGCTGGTAATCAAGTGCCTTTCCGAATGCAGAGAAGTAACCTATTTCTGCTGCCAATTCAGTGGTGAAGTCTTTATGCCCGTTTCGTGTTGTCATAAAGTCAACTTCCTGTAATGTCACAAAATCAGGGTCATACTCCTTGATAAAGTTCGCAAATGGGGTGGTGCTATACCCGACCATCTGTCCTGACATACGCACATTCATATTCAGCAGCTTTACTGTCTGTGCGTTACTATTGTAACTGAATGTGATCAAGAACAGAGCAGTTAGTACGATGTATCGTAAATATTTCATCATTGCGTATATTATTATTCCTTTTATTCTGTTTATTAATCGTCCCATCCGGGATTATTGGGACGAAGATTGGGATTCAACTCCATCTGTCTGAAAGGTAAAGACCATAAATAGTTCTTTGGACTTTCAAATATACGTGATTCGTCAAATATCAGGAAACCGTTATTGTCGAACTTAGTGTTAGAGGAAAACACCGACGGGTTGAAAGCATAATCTCTTCGTATCCCTTTTAATATTCCCATCTCCTGACGGGCAGGTGTCTGCGATTTGTCAACGCCGAGTTGATAACCTTGTTTCCAACGAAGCAGATCGAACCACCGATGGCCTTCCATAAAAAGTTCTACTCTCCGCTCACGCTCCAGCTCCGCTTTCAGATCGAGCCCGTTGGCAACTAACTCAACCATATTCATACGTTTCATTCCCACACGGTCTCTCAACAGGTTCACAGTCTCATCGATGACAGACTGATTGAGCGCTCCCAGTGCATGCATCGCCTCAGCATAGGTGAGCAGGATCTCCCCGTATCGGATAAAGATAATATCGTTGTCGTCCTGATTGAATACAGGTACTTTCGTTGGCTCGCAATATTTTCGCACATAATATCCGGTATAGGTGACAGCTCCCTTACCATCGTTATTGAACTTGGGGGAACGGAAGATATTGGTTTTGGATGCATCTTCCGCCGGATTGGAGGTGCCCCTGCCATCTTCACGACCGTACCACTTGTCGTATCCAGGATAAACGATCGATTGTTTGAGTCGCGGATCACGATTTACGAAAACACTGTCATAAGCACTATAGGCAGGTGTATAGGTTCCATTACCCTTGTAGAGAGGTGATTTCTCAATAGGCAGTCCATCAATACAAAGGTAACTGTCAATGAGTGATTTTGTCGGATTGAAACGGATAATCTGATCAGGTACCTGAAGTTCCCTGCTCAGATTGTGCCTGGTGGGGGTGGGCAGGTTGAAGTTGAAGACATAGGACAGGATCGGTTCCCGGTTGTTGGGATTCCTTGATGCTCTCCCTTCAAAAGTGAAAAGGTCAAAGTAGTCCTGTTCGGGCCTTCCGGTGGAGTAAAGTTGATGATAGGCAAAACGTCCTCCTGGCATCAGCTCAAGACTTGCATCGCGCGCAATTTCCCATCGTTCATTCTGGAGAGCTACACGTGCTTCCATTGCCTTGGCTCCGGCACCTGATATACGTCCAAAGTTTTCCGTTCCCGGTTGAATATAGGGAGGGAGTTTCTCAGCTGCTTCTTTCAATTCATCAAGCATAAAGTCAACAATGACAGAACGTGCGGTACGTGGTGCTGTCAGTTCTTCATCACCTGCACTCACTGTGGTAGTGATAAAGGGAACATCACCCCAGAAACAGGTGAGATAATAGTAGATGAAGGCACGCAGGAATCTCACCTCGGCAGCATATTGTTCCAGCAACGCTTGATCAACATTTACAGCTCTTTCATAATTATTGAGGAAATGATTACAGCGTCTTAATTGTCTGTAACTATCCCGATAACGTGAATCGAGCAGGCTAAAATCAGATCCATATAATCCGCTGCCTATCTGACGCCAACTTGTTAAAGTATACCAGGGCGCGTTGTCGCTGAGTCCTTCCGAAACATTGATAGGCAGATCTTTCCCTATCAGTCCCCAGTAACAGGCATTGGCTGCATTCTTCACCTGTAGTTCCGATTGCCAGAAGTTTTCATCTGTCAGTTCATCCAGTGGTGCCTTTTCCAGAAACTGATCATTACAGGATGTGAAAAGGAAAAAGGTAAGAAACAGAGTGAATATGAGAATATTTGTAGGTTTCATATTTCAATTTTTTTAGTGAAGGGTAATGTTAATACCAAATACATAGGTTTTGATTTGCGGATAGTTTCCACCTGCCTGTATCGGTCTTTCCGGATCGGCGGTAGAGAAATAGTTGGTGAAGGTTAGCAGGTTGTCGGCTGATGCATACAGTCTACAACGGTCTATACGCAGTGATCTGGTAAATCGCTGAGGTATGGTATAACCAATCTGGATGTTTTTCAACCTGAGGTAGGAGCCATTCTCCATCCAGAAGGTGGAAAAACGCTGGTTATAACTCTGGTTATAGGTGAAACGTGGATAAGAGGCGTTGGGATCAGGATTGGAGGGCTGGTATCTCCCTTCATGAAACCCCTGGGGGTAAGTCGACTGGTCGGTGAAAGCATGACGCGCCGGTCCATAGATATAACCATCTACCTTTCCAACACCCTGCAAAAGGAAACTAAAATCAACTCCTTTATATTCCAAATCACCTTTAAGCGAGTAAGTGTATCGGGGAATGGAACTACCCAACACATTACGGTCGTTATCCAGGTCGATGGTGCCACTCTCATCCAGGTCCTTATATTTGATGTCACCCGGTTGAACGAGTCCCGCATCCCCTGCAAGAATAGGAAAGGTGGGGTTTTCATACTTACCTGTATAAGGATTGTATTTCTCAAAGTCAGTTGGCACAGCAATACCGTCGGCGATAAGTCCATAGAACGATTGGTTACTATATCCCACTTTTGTAATCGTGGTGCTTCCGATGATCTCTCCTTCCCATTCGGTGATTTTATTCTTCACATCTGCAATGGTAGTGGTGAGGCCATAGTTGAAATTGTTGACCCTGTCGCGCCAGCCCAGCTGAATCTCCCAACCGCGGTTTTCCATTTTTCCTCCGTTTTCATCCATCACCGATGGGAAGCCTCCCACACCTGGAAACTCGCGTTGATAGATCATTCGACGTGTTTCTCTGAAGAAATAGTCTCCATTAAAAGTGAGGCGATTATCCAACATGTTTATATCTACCCCGATATTGGTTGTATAGAGCATCTCCCACAAAAGATTGGGATTGCCGATATAGGTCTCAGCATATCCATCATTTGAAACCCCACCGATGGTAGGCACTGATACCACTCCAATCCTCGATAGATAGGGATAGTTATCGGAGCCGGTAGAGAATTGATTCCCCAGAATACCCCAGGACCCT